>JANTGH010000126.1 GCA_024763055.1 Desulfobulbaceae bacterium | reverse complement strand
GAAGGAGGGAATTAAAAAGAAAAGTAAAGATAAGAAAAAATGATATAGAAGTTAAGCAAATAACGGTAGGCTTTACCATCTATGAGGCCCACTTAATTTTAATATGTTAGAGGATAGTTTTCGGTAATTTTATTTCGATTCTTAAAAAAAAATAATGAGATCGATCATATATCGATTATTAGGATGAGAGAGGGGTAAGTTTTTATTTTGCCATGTTTTCAGGAGTATATTAGCTTTTACATTACCTGCGCTGTTCAGTTTTGTTGATCTGAATAACCAGAAAAATGCCATTGACTTAACGGATCAAGGGAAGTACTTCAGCTCAAATTATGTGCATTCGCTCAATATGTGAAAATATGAGTCTGTGGATAAATATCAAAATTTAAGGAACTGTTTCCTGGAGAGTGCGCATATCTTGAGTATTTTAGGCATGGTTTTTTTCTATTGGGAAAAGTTTCAGGAATATCCTCAGCATCAAGCGAAACATCTGCCTATAAAACGAAGAAAAACGAAGAGTGAATTATCTGCGTATTGCCATGGTTGACATTCTATATTTACAATCAATTCGAATAAAATGAGGTGGATAGAAAAAAGAAAATAAATGAAATTTCAGGCGTCAGCCTGTTGTTAAGATTTGATTTGAAAAAATACTTTATTAAAGAGAAGAAGAAGAAGAGGAGGTAAGAATGAAACGTATTATGTTATTTTTCGGTATCCCCTTGGCAAGTATTATGCTTGTCAGTACCTGGGCGCTGGCAATGGAAGTAAGCCTCTCGGCAAAATCCGTAAAGGCTGGCAGTCCAATCACTATTCATGGCACTATTGCCACGCATCAGAATCTTTATGTGGTTGTCAGCAGTGACAAAATGTTTCAACCCGCTGAGGCCCCTGGTTCAAAAGAAAAAAACCGGCTTTCCAAAGGGAAAAACGGGAAAAATGTCTTTGGTGATACTGCCATTCCTCCGACCTATTATGTTGTAACAAACGTTCCCGACCAACTCGCAACGGTGACGAATGCAGATAAGGGACAAACCAAGGGCATCTTTGCCTTCCCGCCGTTTAAATACAAAGTCAAGGTAAATAAGATCAAAAAATGGGGGGATATTGCTCCAGCAGCTCAGGCCATGCTTGGTCCTGTAACCTCTGAAAAACAGTGGAATTTTTTAATATTCACCCATGAAAAGAAATTTGGCATCAACACCATTTCCAAAGAAAAACCCCAGGGCGGTGGTAATGCTCGTATGGTGTTGACCGATCAAAACACACAAAAAGAGGCTTGGAATAAGGGTGTTACCCTGAGCCTTGATAAGGAGACAGGAAAATTTTCCGTCAGTATGACCCCATACAAAAATCTTGCCCCTGATACCAAGATGGCCGTCTATGTGAACGGTCATAAAGTGGATACCTTTACGATTGAAAAATCAGGATTTTTTTTTAAAACAGCTAATATTTACATGAACCCGCTTGTCGTATTCGGCGGTGCTTTCATTATTGGTGTTCTTTTTGTCATTATGGGCGCGGCGGGCGGATTGTTTACGGCAGCCTTCCAGATTACCATGCTCGGAACAAAAGGTCCGGTTGGTATCAACGCAGGCAATACGATCAAACCGACGAACCTGTTCTTGACCTTGTGCTCCCCGATTACAGGATTGATTACCTATATAAAAGAAAAACGGTTTGCAACTCCGGTCGCTATCCCGTTTGTCATCGGCATCATCACGGGTGCTTTTTTTATTGGACCGCCTCTGTCTGCCAAATATCTGAATCTAGCAGCCTTTAAGTTCTACCTTGGTATTATTTGTCTTGTGATAGGTATCAAGCTGTTTACTGAATCTCTGCCTTCCGCCATTGAAAAGAAAAAGGCAATGAAGGCCATTGTGCAGAAATTTAATGCGGCAGTTAAGGAGGCGAAGAAATCCGGCAAGGCGTTGGAAATGGGATCCATTGAATTTGAGAAGTTTAACTTTGTCAAATTCGACATGAAGTTCTGGGGTGAGACTTTTATCGCCAAACCTCTGATGATGTTGACCGGTGGTGTTATTATGGGTGTTATTGCTTCCTCTTTTGGTGTCGGTGGCGGCTTTATGTTTATGCCTTTCATGACCACTATGGTAGGGTATCCAATGTATCTCGCTGTACCGATAGCTCTTTCAGGAGCATTTGGCACTTCGATCGGCGGTATTGCCAAATATGTCACAATGGGCTATCAGCCTGACTGGATCATGGCTGCCTTGATTGCGGCAGGTGCCATGTGTGGTGGCGTAATCGGGCCGAAAATTCAGAAGAAACTGCCCGAGATTTTCCTGAAGCGGATGCTGGCAGGCGCTCTGATTTTGACCTGTCTGAAATATACGGGTCTGCTCTGGTTCATGCGATAATACTGTATCTTCTGAAAGGTAATGTATTGCCGTGGGGTGAACATTGTGTTCACCCCATTCTCAATATATTGGAGTTATAATCATGCTTGATATGGTGAATACCCTGGCCGACAGCTTTTGTTATGGAGTTGTGTTCCCTTTTTTTTCTTTTCTTGTCCGCATATTGAATCTGTTTTTTATTCAACCCTTCGTGGCCATGCATTGCCCGCTTTGGCTGCATCTCGGTTTGCTTGCTGTCTTGGCGGCTATTTTGTCTTTTTATTTGAGAAAACTCCTGAAGGCAGAAGAAAAGGCAAAGAAATTTAATGAGGTTTTCACCGAAAAGCGTCGTCGGCAGAAGAATCTGCAGTTGATTTCGGAGAAGTACAGTCGGGCGGCCCTGTATAAAGCAACAGATGATGAATTGAATGACTATTTTAATACCTATATCGCCTATCATTATGCCAGATACGTTATAATTTATCTGCTCCCTGTTTTTTTGATTATGGCTTGGCTGAATACGGTTTTTTCCAGGGATGTTCTGGTCGGGTTATTCGGAACGCCTTATGTGTATACCGCTCCGGCCAACAATTTTGGTGTAAAGGGCTTGTCTGTTACCGGCGTTTTTCTTTTGGTGTATGTGGTCAGTCTTATGGCTGGGTTTTATTTAAGACCTAAATGTGCACACCTTATTGAGCATAAGAATTCATGTAAATCATTGAGTTAACTTGATTTATTATTATAGTGTTTGTCAATACAGGGCAATGATCAGGGGGCAAGCAAGGGTGGCGGAAGGAAATAATTATCCCATTTTGTGTGTTTTTTACCCCAGATAGAATGTTGTGAAAAGGTTTTCACTAATGCGCCCCTTTTCAGGCTTTAAATTTGAAGTAAAATCCGGCGCATTACGGGATAATTATTTCCCTCCGTCACCCTTAAAACGGAGGGGATAGCTCTTCCCTGATTTCAATAGGTAAAGTCGCTTTCTCGAGGGCTACCTTGGAAAATTGTTATTTTTCCTTTAACTGCGCGTCACAGGGAAAAGAAATTTTTCTGCATCTGTGAACCGGTTTAATTGGACGAAAATGGGGTGCCGCTGAACTTTTTCAACTTTGATAACCTCGTAAAAAGTCTAAGTAAAAATAAAGATATACAGGTAAGCGCAGCGCAACGGAGACTCCGAGGAGTAATGTTCCATGGCGGGTCTTAATTAGACATGTAGTATGCCTACGAATCGCCTTGGGACACACGACGCAGTAGATCGAAGTTTTTGCGACGCCATCAATTTTATTAACTGGTATTCCGGCTACCCCTCTGCCTGTTTTGGCAATTCTCGCGGGTGACTTTTTAGGTACGGCAACAGAACTATTTAAATCACCGGTAGCCGCGAATGTATGATGGTCATCAGCGATGGGTCATAGCTCCCATTACATCAGGTTTTTGAAAAAATCATTGCCTTTGTCATCAACCAGAATAAAGGCGGGAAAGTTTTCGGCCTCGATCTTCCACACGGCTTCCATGCCCAATTCCGGGTAATCGATACATTCAATACTGCTGATGTTCTCCGCCGCCAAAAGCGCCGCCGGGCCGCCGATTGAGCCGAGATAAAACCCGCCATACTGCTTGCAGGAATCGGTAACCATCTGGGAACGATTCCCCTTGGCGATCATGATCATGGATCCGCCCAGCTTCTGGAACAGCGGCACATAAGGATCCATGCGGCCGGCGGTGGTGGGTCCAAATGATCCCGACGGCATGCCGGGCGGTGTCTTGGCCGGACCGGCATAGTAAACCGGATGCTTGAGCAGATAGTCGGGCAGGGGCTTACCCGCGTCAAGCAGGTCTTTCCATTTGGCATGGGCGATATCACGACCGACAATGATGGTGCCGGTGAGTAATACCTGGGTAGCCACCGGGTGTTTTGTCAGCTCGGCCAGAATGTCCGCCATGGGAAGATTGAGGTCAATGGCAACTGCCTTGTTGTTGGTTTTCTTTCTGTATTCATCGGGAATAAGGCGGCCGGGATTGTGATCCAGCTGTTCAAGCCAGAAGCCTTTGCGATCGATTCTGGTCTTGAGATTGCGGTCGGCCGAGCAGGAAACGCCCATGCCGATGGGGCATGACGCCCCGTGCCGGGGCAGACGCACCACCCGCACATCATGGGCAAAATAGCGCCCGCCGAACTGGGCACCGATGCCGATTTCCCGGGAAGCGTCCAGCAGTTCTTCCTCAAGTTGGATGTCTCTGAAGGCACGGCCGTACCTGTTGCCGCTGGTGGGCAGGTTATCATAGTAATGGGTGGAAACCAGTTTGACCATTTTCAGGGTTGCTTCAGCGCTGGTGCCGCCGACGACAATGGCCAGGTGATAGGGCGGGCAGGCGGTTGTTCCCAGGGTTTTCATTTTTTTGATGAGGAATTCCTTCAGGGAAACAGGATTGAGCAGGGCCTTGGTTTCCTGGTACAGGTAGCTTTTATTGGCGCTGCCACCGCCTTTGGCCACAAAGAGAAGGCGATACTCCAGACCTTCGGTGGCATAGATGTCGATCTGGGCAGGCAGGTTCGTGCCGGTGTTGACCTCTTCATACATGGTGAGCGGCGCATTCTGGGAATAGCGCAGGTATTCTTTTGTGTAGGTCGTGTAGATCCCGGCGGAAAATTCCTCGGCGTCATTACAGCCTGTCCAGACCTGCTGTCCTTTTTTAGCCATAATCATGGCCGTGCCGGTATCCTGACAAATAGGAAGAATCTCTTTTGCCGATATTTCCGCATTGCGGAGCATGGCCATGGCTACTACCTTATCATTGACCGAGGCCAGCGGATCATCAAGGATTCCGGCGACGGCTTCGTTGTGCTCCCGGCGCAGGAAATAGGAGAGTTCATGCATGGCCATACGCGCAAGTTCACGCAACCCCTCCGGCTGTATAACCAATATTTCCCGGTCCTGAAATTTTTGCAGGCAAACGTATTGTTCTGAACCTTCAATATGTCGATATTTTGTGGAATCTCCATCAAGGGGAAAGGGTTCCTGGTAGCTGAAGTCTGTTAAATTTGCCATGTCAGTTCTCCTGTTGAATGAGCTGCTTACGGGTAAAGATAACCCTGACCGGTATGTCAAGCATATTGGTCTGCAGAAACTGCTCTATCCGTTTAACACCATCATCCTCCATACTGTCAATGATGATGATGATCTTCATAATTTCGGCCCCGAACTGCAACACCTCTTCTACGGCCCGGATGACCTGGCTGCCGGAAGAAACGACATCTGCGGCAAGGGCGATCCGGTCTCCTTCTTTAATTCGGGATTCCAGCCATTTGGGTTCACTGAGGCCGCCAATTTTTTTTATGGATTCCCGAATGTAGAACACGCCGATTTTTTTGAGAAAAGCGGCCCGGCACAAGACTGATGTGATGCCTTTGCCCGGCCCCCCCAGGGCACAGATATCAAGATCTTTTATCTCCTCATACAGGACCGCACCCGCCAATTCGACTCCCCGGTATTTGAGGGAGATTTCAAAGAAATCAAAGTAGGTCGGGATAATTTTGGTGGGTGTTTTAAAACGGCTGTTTTGTTTAAAGGCGCGCTCGACAATAAGGTGTTGGAGTTGTTCTCTGGTCTTCATTTGTTCTGGGTGTGTTGATTTGTTGTGGTAGCGCAGCCACGTTTTTCCCCGTCCGGCAGGGTGCATATCCAGCGGGCGGATGCCGGGACCTGTTCCCGGAGCACATTTTGATTGTAGGCGGTGATCAGATCATCTTTTTTCAGGCAGCCAACCACATGGTGAGGGTCATCAGCGGCGACCACCGGCAGAAAAGAAAAATTGCGGCTGGAAAAGAGATGAAAGGCCTCTTCCATGTTCTGATTTTCGGCAACCGTCACCACCTCCCTGTGCATCAGATCGGTGGCAACGACATTGTCACCGTCATAATTCGGGTCGGCAAGCTGGGCGCGAATATCACGCAGGGTCAGGACCCCGGCCAGGTGGTCATGTTCGTCAAGCACAACGAAATGGGGAAATGGGCTTTTAAGAACTTGTTGCACCAGGTCGTGAAACGGCGTCTGGGTGCGAATGATTTCAAGATCACGGCAGATGAAATCCTGGACCTTCATCTTGCGCAAGCGATTGGCATCGTGGCCCCGGACAATTCGGATGCCCTGGGCAAGGAGTTTAGTTTCATAAATGGAATAGCCATGCAGCAGGCGGACAACAATAATAGCTGGAATACAGGCGGTCATCAAAGGTAGGACTATTTCGTAGTTATACGTTAGTTCAAAGATTGTCAGGATGGCTGTGATCGGAGCCAGGGTAGTTCCGGCAACCACTGCCCCCATGCCGACCAACGCATAGTGGGCGGGTGAAAGTGGTGTGTCCGGCCAGAGGATCTGGGCCAACGAGCCGATGGCCGACCCGAGGGCCGCGCCAAGAAAAAGTGAGGGTGCAAAGATGCCGCCGCTCATGCCCGAGCCCACACAGGAACCGGTGGTTATCAATTTGGCTAACAGAAGAAGAAGAGCGCCGCCAAGAAGGACATGCCCGTGCAGAACATGGTTGATGGTGGCATAACCGACTCCCAGGGCCTCTGGTTTGAACAGGCCGATACTGCCGACGACCAGTCCGCCAACGGCCGGGGCCAGCCAGGCCGGGACCTTGATGCGGTCAAGCAACCTGGTCAGGCCGAAAACAAGGGCCATGAACAGCAGGCTGAACAGACCAGCGCCTATGCCCAGACTGAAGTAGAGCAACAGTTCCGCCGGATGATTGAGGGTGAAAAATGGGATGTGGAACACGGTTTCATCGGACCAGAACAGCTTGGAGACCACGGTGCCGGTGACGGCGGCAACAACGATATTGGATAGCGAGGCGACCTCCAGGTCAAAGAGCAGCACCTCAACGGCAAACATGGTCCCGGCCATGGGCGCCTGGAAGGTGGCGGCAATACCTGCGGCTGCCCCGCAGGCAACGGCCAGCCTTCGGTGATCGGGACCTAACTTGAAGAACTGGGTAAGCGATGAACCGATGGACGAGCCGATCTGAACGATGGGTCCCTCACGGCCGACCGAGCCGCCGGCGGCGATAAAGGTGGCAGTGGCAAAACTCTTGGCCAGGGTCACTCGATGGCGAATGATACCATCGCGCAGGGCCAGAGAGGCCATGACTTCGGGGACGCCCGGCCCTTTGATTTCCGGGGCAAACCAGGCAAGCAGGGGCCCCATGGCCAGGCCTGCCAGGACCGGGGCTCCGAATTTCAACCATGACGGAGCCAATTGGTACTGGAGCAGAAAGCCGTTATCTCCCGACCAGAAGAGGCTGGTTTCAACCCCGATCAGCCAGCGGAAGAAGACTGCGCCCAGGCCGGCAAGCGCCCCGATGGCAAGGGCAAGCAGCAACGGGAAGACACTATCGGTCAATCGCTTGCGTATGGCGGCGAAGGTGTTCACATCAGTTCATGTAATTATTTGAAAATGGCGTAGAGCGCCGGGTGATGTGTTACACCACGCATACTGCGTGGTGCAACAAGAGCATCCCTTCTTGTTGCACCGCCCTGCGGGAAAACGGAGCTCCTGAAATAGAGTATTTTCATAACAATGTAGAGGTGTTATCGTTATTTCTGGATACCGCAGCCGATCCTGGTGCCGACGGCGGAAAAGAAATACTTGTCACCGAGATGGTTGAACAGTCGGGCCGCATTGGCAAGACCTGTGCAGTGACCGGCACCAAGTCGCTTGATCGCAAAACGATCCAGGGCTTCCATGGTTGCATCAAATTGTTGCTTTTCGGCAAAACCAAGATGAGTCCCTCCTACGACGGTATGAATGGGTCGATCCGGCAGATGTTCAGCCACATGGGTAAGGATATTCACAAGACCCGCATGGGCACAGCCAAGGACAATGGTCAGTCCCTGGTCGGTGTCGATGATCATGGACTGGTCATCAAGCAACTCATCCTGTGTCATACTGCCATCGGGGCCGGGGACTTTCATGTTCGGGTCAACCGGTTCAAACGGGGTGACCCGCGGCACCTCGCCGGTCAGGTAGATTCCGTCAAAAATTTCGGTAAATTCCCGGATAAACCTGAAACGAGCGCCAAGAGAGTTCAGATAACTACGTTTAAAGCGTATACCAATTTCTCTGGAATCGTTATCTTTGGTCCAGTACCGGTCAATAAGACAGTCTTCGTGTCCGTAGACATCAATCTCACCACACTCCCGGAGTACATCGGGCAGGCCCGAGGTATGATCGTAATGGCCGTGACTGAGTACAATGGTAT
The DNA here is from genome assembly GCA_024763055.1 of Desulfobulbaceae bacterium. Classification (GTDB taxonomy): domain Bacteria; phylum Desulfobacterota; class Desulfobulbia; order Desulfobulbales; family Desulfobulbaceae; genus DRLX01. The sequence goes on along the minus strand of JANTGH010000126.1, from coordinate 1,603 downwards.
CCAGGTTTTTCAGGTCAATATTAAGGAGCCTGCTGTTGGGCAGAATACCCTGTCCCTGGCCGGTGTCAAAGAGAATGGATCTGCCGAAAATATCGGCATGGATGGCCCATCCGTGTTCACCGATCAGGCCAAACGGTCCGGCAACTGAATTTTCACAAAGTACGGTTAACGTGCATTGTTGTTTCATGTTTCTGCTCCGTCATTACAAAATTGATTACCACATTGACTATGATCGGTACAATGCTTCATGCGGAACCGGCGGTCAATGAAAATGTGGTGTTTGCAGGGGGATTTTGAAAAATAACGGGTTGGCAGATGGTGAACATTGGGGGGACAACGAGGGGAAGATTTTACTGTTAGACAGAAAGGGTGACCGGATGGCAGGAAATTAGAGCAGGGGAGGCGGGGTCGAAGGTATCGACCCCGGTGTTAGGGAGGTTATTCCACTTGCAGTTTATATGTTCCCTTGAGGTCGTCACTGATTCTGAATCCGGTCACATGATGCTTGCCGCCCAGATCAAGGACGTATTCTTCCTTGGGATTGAATTTCTTGCCGAGGGTAAAGGGAGTCTTTTTACCACCTTCCCGCATAACCACCGTGTTGACGATGATCGGTTTGTCCTGGCAGGCGATCTTCAGTTTTTGCATATCTTTGTTTATGCCGACTTCTTTAGCGTCACCTCCTGCCGATAAGGTGGTGATATCGTCCCAGGCCATTCCCTCTGAACACACAAGGGGGATGAAAATTGCTGTCGTCAGAAGAATAAATTGTACATGCCGCATGCTTTCTCCTTAATTGGGTAATCAATAAAAAAGTTTCGGGTGCAGGTCTGGTGTATCCTCCGGCATTGTGTCAAGGAGAATACATGGGAGATCATTAACCGGGCTGAAATGTTCTGTTATTCGTAGTTGAGTCTGTCGTAGAAAAAAACCGGGCCGCAATGCATTGAGCTTTTGGCAAATAACGAAGTATATGAACCCTGAGCAAACATCAGCATTGGGCCTGACCGGGTAAGATAATATTTGTTGCCCGCTCTCTGAAGTTCCCGCAAAATAGAAATAATTAGCTGAAATTTTAATTGCTCTTTTTATCTGGGTCTCTATGTTATCAGGAGTTAAAAATAATTACTTGGTATTTTTTTATGAGCCGGGTCCTTCTTCCTGCTCAATCGAAAAAAGATTAGTTTAAACCTAAATCCTTCGCGCCCAGCAGGAACTCTCGCTTGACGGGATTCTTGTTACCGACGAAAAGTGGAATATGGTCTCGTTGAATCAAAGATTTATTGATATGTGGGAGATCCCCGATCAAATTATTCAATGTCGCGATGGGCAGAGAAGCATCCAGACGGTTCTTGATAAACCCAAACATCCGGAAAAGTTTATGGCCCGGGTTGAATTTTTGATGAATAATTCGTTGGGAAAAAGCAGTGAGCTAAACTTGATAAACTCGTAAAAAGTCCAGACAATGCTTAAAGATGGCTAAGTAAAAACACAGATATACAGGTAAGCGTAGACTCCGAGGAGTAGTGTTCTGTGGCGGGTCTTAACTATACATGTAGTATGTTGAGAATCGCCACAGGACACACGACGCAGTAGATCGAAG
>JANTGH010000125.1 GCA_024763055.1 Desulfobulbaceae bacterium | reverse complement strand
AGAAAAAGAAACCTTCCTGGCAGGAGATTCAGGAAAAAAAGATCAGCATGGCCAAGGAACGAGGGGCCAGGGTACTGAAAGTCAATTCACCCCTGGGCTCAACCATGTTCAATATTCTGCGCCAGTTTGATATGGCCTATGCCAATTTCAAGGCAAGGCTTGGCGAAATGGACGGGATTTCACACGAGGAAGGCGAAGAGCTTATGGCCGAGGGCAGGGAGATTATTATCGCCTTTTCCGATTATACGGCCAAGTTGAGCAAGCGGATACGATTCCGCTACTACACACCCCGGGAGATCGACGAGTTCATGAAGACCGATCAGGTGGAGGAAACGAAATAACCTTACCAATGCAGATAGTTAAACAAACGCTCCCGGTTCACAGGCCAAGACCTGCTATTTTATCAATTGCTTTTAGTTTGTGATCATCCAGTAAATGAGTGTAACGCTGCACCATCTGCATGGTGCTATGACCCAAGATTTCCGCCAAGGTGCGAAGATCAACCCCTGCCATCAACAAATAGCTTGCAGCAGTATGCCGCAAATCGTGCATATGGAAATCATCAATTTTCGCTTTCTTAACGGCATTATTAAATGCCCTACGAAAAAACAAATTTGGTCGTCTTTGCACGGTTACTGATATTGTTTCCGGCAAGAAAATACGCATATTGTTACTGCATTGTTCCGGCATGATATCTATAAGGATTTCAACGACCATTATGGTTAATGGAACCCGACGGGGTTTAGTTTTGGTTACGGTCAGGTCAATGATTCTTGCATCTATATCAACTTGTCCCCACACAAGCCCAGCGCCTTCGGACGGACGCATGCCAGTATGAAGCAGCAGTTGCACATAATGATAGAGCTTTTCATTTCGACTCTTTTTGCATATTTCCAGCAAATTCCGTGCTTCGTCCTTGCTTAATAAACGAAGGCGCCCCGCTGGCCTCATCGGTTTTCTAACAGAGGTGACCGGATTACTTATTCCCAAGGCCCATTCCGTTCGCGCGATTGTGTAGAGATGAGACAATAAAGCTAAATCTTTCTGAAGTGTTGATGGCCCTACCCTCTGTAATCGATTATCTCGGAAAACAGCAACTCGGGCAGGAGTAATGTCCTTCAGGCTCAAGCCCTTGAAACTTTCGCGTAATCTGTTTGCGGATGTGATTTCTCGAGCCCTGGTATTGGGTCTTTTTTGACTGGACACTTCAAGTTCATACCTATCAAGTGCTTTAGAGAAGGCCATGTCATCCGGTGTAGCATTGCTAATATCTCCACCGGAGCGTAGAATAGCTTCCGTGTCTTCAGCCCAACGTTGAGCATCGGAAAGGCGATCAAAGGTTTGGGATAACCTGGGATGGCTTTTGATACGTACTTCTGCCCGGTAAACAACCCCTTTTTTTCTCTTCACAGTTCTTACTGTTGCCATAATAACCCACACCCCGAAACGGACACATCCTGAAAATAGATGTGTCCCCTTAATCATGATTTGGGCGCACTTTTGGGCGCACTTTCCTGCAAAACAATGCTATTTCCTGTTAAAATATGCCAAGCACAGCTAAAAAGCAAGTAAAAACAAAAAGGCCGAATCCCCAGTATTACAGAGGTTTCGGCCTGTATTTCATGGTGCTCCCGGCGTGATTCGAACACGCGGCACCAGGATTAGGAATCCTGTGCTCTATCCTGCTGAGCTACGGGAGCATGGGGAAATGGATGATTTTTCGAGCGAGGATCATACCTGAAATTTTCCGGAACGCAATAATTTTCTTGAGAAGAAAGCTTACAGGGATTCGCCGTCGGCCAGCGTCATAATATCCTCCCCTGTGTACTCAGAGCGTACAATGCAATTGCGTCCGATAATCATTCCTGCAGGCAGCTGCGCCTTCTTGCCGATCAGGGTAATGCCGGTGTAGAGATGTTTGGGAAAATCATGATTCGCATGTTTTAAGTCCCCACCCTGGCCGACCACTGCTCCGGCACCGATCCGTACACGTTTATCGCAGATGCTCAGATCGACAACAGCGCCATCTTCAACAACACAATCCTCAAAAAGTACGGAATCACGTACAACCGCTCCTTTACACACTTCAACTCCCGGCGAAAGAACTGAATTAATCACTGTTCCCTTGATTATCGATCCTGCTGAAACCATTGATGAGTGAACTGTACAGCCGGAAACAAACCGGGCCGGTGCCCGATCCATGGGCCGCCCATCCGCCTCAGTATTCGGCCGGATTCCCCATGCTTCAGGAGTTATGCCCGAATCAGGACGAATAACATCCATATTTGTCTGCCAGTAGGACTGAATGGTCCCCACATCCCGCCAGTAGCCATAAAAAGGGTAGGCAAACACTCGGTCCTCTTCAATCCCGCGTGGAATAATATGCATGCCAAAATCAATTTCCTGCTTATCCCGTGCCAGGGTTCGCAGCAGGTAATCAGTGTTAAACACATAGATACCCATGGAGGCAAGATTTGTACGCGGGACCTTGGGTTTTTCTTCCCAATCTATAATCCGATTTTCCGCATCAACAATCCCGGCACCGAACTGGTGGATCTCACTTTTCGGCACCACCATCATACCAATGGTGACATCGGCCTTTTTATGACGGTGATACTCCAGCATGGCATCAAAATCCATCTGGTAGATATGGTCCCCGGAAAGCAGCACCACCTCTTCTGATGGATTTGCCTGAATAAAATCAATATTCTGACGAATGGCATCCGCCGTTCCGCGATACCAGTCGGAATCCTTTTCACCGGTTCGGGGTGGCAGAATCTTTACCCCGCGGGTACGACCGGTAAAGTCCCAGGCCTCACCCGTCCCGATATGGCGCATCAACGACAGAGGTTTATATTGCGTCAACACACCTACCCGGGTCAAACCGGAATTCATCACATTCGACAAGGCGAAATCGATTATCCGATACAGGCCGCCAAAAGGGACAGCCGGCTTGGCACGATGCCCGACCAGAATATTAAGACGACTGCCGATCCCGCCGGCAAGCAGAAGAACCAATGCATCGGTGATCTCTCTCACTGCAGGACCTCCCTGTCAGCCAACTCCTTTTTCGGCCAATTCTCCGGAGCAATCCGTGGATAAACAGTACAGCCTCCGCCGATAACCATTCCGGCCGGAACCTGATTATTCCAGCCGATTACCGAAATATTATTCAATGCGCTTTTTCCGGGACTGCCGATACGACAACCAGCCCCAAAAGTCGTATTGACATCACTTACAACTTTGGAGAGTTGCGCGCCGGCTCTGACGACAGTATTAAAAAAGAGAACACTATCGGTAACCTCCGCACCAACCTCAACCCTGACTCCCGGGAAGAGAATGGAATTTTTAACCTGTCCGTCAACCGATACCCCGTTATAAGCCATGGAATTATCAAGAACACCTTGCGCCCCGACATTTAACGGCTGACAGTCGCGGATGTCGCGGTGTTCAAGATTTGTGCGCAGGCCCCATCTTTCCATATCTATTTTTGGTGCCGGACCCAGTAAATCCATGGAAGTCTGCCAATACTCATCAACTGTGCGGGTATATCCCCAGTACCCCTTAAATTTATAGCCATACACACGGTGGCCCTTGCGCATCAGCAGGGGAATAATATCCCGGCCAAACTCGTAGGAGCCATGTGATTGTTCCTGATTAGCCGCCAGCACATCATAGAGAATTTGGGGTTTAAAACAGAGTACCGTCAAAGAGGCCCACCGCCCCTTGGGCGAAGCCGGCTTTTCTTCATAGGACAGCAGCCGGCCTCCTTCTTCCTCTTCACCTTCAATCTCGGCGATACCGAAACGCGGGGCATCTTCAAAAGACACGGGAATAAAGGCTGCGGTTAAATCAGCATCCTGCTGAAGATGATAACGTATCATATGCCTGTAATCCATCTGGTAGATATGATCACCGGAAAGCACAAGAATCTCTCCAGGGGCATGGTAGCGGATAAAATCAATATTCTGATACACTGCGTCAGCTGATCCTCTATACCAGTGGGGACTTTCATAATCCTTAAAAGGAGGAAGAATGGATATCCCCCGGTGGCGACCGATCATGTCCCAGGCACTGCCGGTACCTATATGGTTGATCAGGGAATAGGAACGGTATTGACTTAAGATTGCTATCCGTTCGATATGGGAATGCATCAGATTGGAAAGGGGAAAATCAATAACGCGGGCAAACCCCCCAAAAGGAACTGCTGATTTGGGTCGATAATGGGTGAGGACACCCAATTCATCCACCCGACCACCTGCCAAAATCATTGCCAGCGTTGTAGGTCTTTGCATAAGATACCCTTTTGCTGAGATTACATGTCGGTTCGGCAATATAACGTGTACCAATACATCCCGAATACAACAATCAAGCTCAGGATACTCTATTGTATAACCACCTGATGACGCAAGTTAATTTTAGCTGGAAAGCCGTTATAACAAAAACCGGACAAAAACAACGCCGCTAACGCATATGACGAGTTGCCAGGCGCATCAAGGTGTTGGTTGTAAACTCCTGGTGCTCACGCAGGGGAAGATTTTTCAAGGGAACTTCAGCTCTTGCCGCCTCCTTATGTCCACCTGCAGGACCAAACTCACCAAAAGTTTTCTGGGCCAGTTTACCGGCATTTTTCCGATAACCGTCACAACGAAAGATAACAACAAGTTTTTCACCATAAATACCCGAGACAATCACCCAGTCGAATTTATCTACATGATTAAGGAAATCAGCTATTATCACCAGTACATCCGGAGTGCCGACCCTGCCGAGATGGACATAGGCCCGTCCTTTACTTGCCTTGACTTCATTAAGAGCAATCTTGAAATATTTCAATTCCGAACGACGCAGTTCCGTTAATTCAAATTTACGAACAAGATCCCGGTTGGCAATATCAAAGAGAAATCGAAAGGAGATACTGTCTGCCAACTGCATATTTTTTTTCTCAAAATTCTGAGAATCCACCTTGATGCCGTAAAACAAAGCCGTTGCCAGGGCCACCGAGGGTTTAATCCCGGCCGCCCGCAGATACTCGACCATCATGGACGAAACCGCCCCGTATTCAGGCCGGATATCAATAAAAACGGCATCCCAGCCCTCGGTAACCGGATGATGATCAATAACCACATCAAAATCCAGTTTTTCAAAGCAACTATGGTGGGGGGGCTGGGAATCCAGCAAAACCCTCTTGGAATAATCTTTCACGGGCAGGGTATGAAGGCGCTCAATGGGAATTTTCAGCCGTTCAACCATGGTCATATTGCTCAACCGTCTGATCTCATTGGGATAACCAATCGCAACACTGCCCACCCGATACGCCAGCAGCCGTTTGACCGCCATGGCGCTCGCCAGGGCATCCGGATCAGCGTTGATGACAATCAACACCTCATCGTCACGATCAAACACATCATAAAACCCGTTTAAACGAGTCTGCGCTGAATTTTTACTGGCACTTCGGGTAACGGAATCAGCTATTTTTTCCAGTCGTTTTTGCATTTCTCTATCTCAAAAAAAAACCACCGCACCGTTTTCACAAGGTGTGCAGTGGTAAAATCCCTCTAACAGAAGCAGACAGGCCTCTTCTGTGGGGCTTTCTTTTTTTCGTCCGGGCGGCCGGCAGGCAGCCCGCATATTGTCGCACTTAAAATATCCATAGCAGACATTCTGCTGATATGGCAACAAACCGCTCGCAGCGTTCGCTTTTTGAGTCAATCAGCAGAGAGCAAACTATAGCATAGAGATGATAGTAATTGCAAGTCAACCGTTCCGGCCTGGATCTTCCCTGCTAAATATTGGAACTGAAGGGAAAAGATGGGGGTCGGTATGGGGGATGAACCGGGAGCCGGAAAAACGAAGCATGAATTCCTGGTTCACATTCAACTCAATATAGGTAATTTTTCTCCTGATCTCCCGGCTGCGGATTCTTGCCTTTTCAGAAAGCAGCACCAATTCGGCGCCATGCAGAGAACTGTTGCCCACTGAGACATAGGTCGCAATGGGCAGATCCGGCAGCATGCCAAGGGTGATTGCGCTGCCGGGATCAATGTGTTTACCAAAGGCTCCGGCCACATAAATCCGATCAAGGTCGGAAAATTCCACCCCGACCTGACTAACCAGGGTGGCAAGGATGGCGTACATAGCAGCTTTGGAACGCATCATCGCATCAAGATCCACCTGGGCCAGTACAACCGGCCGGCCATGACCGGAGGTTTCAGCGGACGTCACGACAAAGACAAGTCCTTCCTCTGTTTCCAGCAGATGTTTACATATAAAATCCCGACGTTTTTTCGTGCCGGATACCGTATCCCGGCACAGTTTTCCCCGAAGGTCAACAACCCTTGCCAGATACAGTTCCGCAACCAGCTCAATCAGGCCGGATCCGCAAATGCCGACGGCAGGTTGATCATCTATGGTCGAAACCGTCAGTTGCCAGTTCTCACGGTCAAGACGAACATGCTCAATCGCCCCGGGCCCCGCCCGCATACCCATCCTGGCCACACCACCTTCCAAAGCTGGACCGGCAGCTCCGGCACAGGCTATCAGCCAGTCCTTATTGCCCAGCACCACCTCGGCATTGGTGCCCACGTCAATCAACATGCTGGTTTTTTCCATCTCATCCAGACCACTGGCCAGAATACCTGAAATGAGATCGCCGCCAAAATAACTCCCTATATTAGGCAGCACCCATACAAGGGCCTGCTTATTGATACGCAGACCGATTTCAGCAGCAAAAAAGGGATCAGGTGCGCCCGTCATGGGAGTATAAGGTTCACGGCAGATGTGATATGGACTTAAACCAAGCAGGAGATGTACCATGGTAGTATTTCCGGAAACACTTATTGCCCGGATGTATTCCGGTTCAATCCCGGCTTCTTCGCCGAGGGCCTCTATCAGCAGGTTAATACTGTCCACTGCGGCATGCTGAAGTTTAAGCAAACCATTCTGCCCCGAAGCTTTGCCGGCGGCATAATGAATACGACTGAGTATATCCGCTCCATATTGCATCTGTGCGTTTGGGCCATGGGTATGAGCCAGATTATTACCACTGACAAGATCGATAAGTGTGGCCTCAAGATGCGTTGTCCCTAAATCAAGCGCCATTGCCGGTATTTTTTTCGGATTGGTTTTTAAAAAATCCACAATCGTCAATTGATGCGGCGCCACGTTAATCAAGGCATGGCCCGAAAACCCGGCCCGTCGAAAACGGCGACCAAGCCCTGCCATTACCTGGAAAGGAATGGTCAACGGCCGGGTTGCCAATTTTTCGGGCAGCGACCTGCTCACTGCAGCATGCAGGCGATCGAGATCTGCCGTGTTGTCCTGCAGACTTGGCGGCTCTGCAACGACCCCGACACTGGTCACCAGAGGAAAGTCTTTGTTATTCTGCTGCACTTTCGTGTTCCCTTCTTGTGAAGAACGAAATCTTTCGGACTATCTTTTCAGTAATGTCAAGACGGGTTGTGCTTGACTGAAATACGCTCAGAGGGTACTACATGCGCTCTATCAGGACAATATAAACCTCTGACATACAACTATCCGGACAACCTTGCAGTGAAACTTCTCAACCGCTATATTTTACAACAATTTATTAAAAATATCTTCATGCTGATGGCCGGCTTCGTCGCCATTTATGTATTGATTGATTTTTTTGAAAAAATCGACGATTTCATGGAAAAAGGGAAATCCATGGGTTTGGTGCTAAAATTTTTTTTCCTCAGCGTTCCCTTTATTCTGGAACAGATGGGTCCGGTCTGCATTCTCCTGGCAGGGGTCATGACCCTGGGCATCCTGAATCACAGTAATGAGCTGATTGCCCTCAAGGCCTGTGGAATCCCATTAAAAAAGATCACGGCTCCTATCATTGCCGCCGGACTTGCCTTTACCCTTCTCTTTCTCACCATGTCCCAGTTTGTTCTGCCAAAAACAATCGCTATTACCAACCATATCTGGAACAAGGAGGTCAAGGGTAGAGTCGCTCTTGGTATCTATCGAAATGGACGCTTCTATTATCGCGGACAAGAAGGCTTCTACTCCTTTGCCCGACCTGATCTCAAAAGTGATAAATTTCTCTTTTTTTCTTACGCGTCCTGGGACCCGAACTATCGGCTCAGTTCGTTAATTGCCGCTCAACAGGCTATATGGCAGAAGGGAACATGGACACTGTCCAAAGGTCAGATACAGACTTCGACTGATAAGGGTAAATTTATAACCGAGACTTTTGACAATCGAACCTTTGGGTTTCCTGAAAAACCATCCGATTTTTTTGTGCCGAAATATCACTCCATGGAACTCTCGCTCACCGGACTTTACCAGGAAACGCGTCGCAAACAGGCTCCGGACGAAAGGAACAAGGCATGGGCGGAATTCTACGGTCGGATATCCTATACCTTGTTAGGCATTCCTCTCCTCTTACTGGGTCTGCCGCTCCTCCTTTTCGTCTATCGGGCCTGGGGACGTGACCTGTCCCTCGCCATTCCCGTCAGTTGTGGTATGGCCTTTGCCTGCTGGGGGGTGTGGGGCACCCTGCAGTCCCTTGCTAAAGCCGGATATCTCAATCCGTTTTTAGCGGCATCTTCCATTCACCTTCTTGTCGGCCTGCTGGGAACGATCCTTCTCTTACGAGAAGACAGCTGACAGGTTGTTTACCGGGCAAGGAAAAGGTTATGGCAGAGAGAGTGGGTATTGTCGGCATTCCTCCGCTGACGGTTATTGCGGAACTGCATCGACAACAGACGGAGATAATAGATCTTGATGAACCACAGGTCAAAAAATCGCTGGACCTGACGGCACCCCACCTGCCCCGCGTCTACTGTGCTGTCCTGCGCACCGTTGTACTCAATGCCATGCATCTTACCCTGGACCGTATTTACATCGATGTCGGACCGGGAAAATGCGACTGCGCCCTGCATGTATCCACTATTTTAAAGGACATGCTCTCCATTCCTGTTATCTGCACTCGCAACCAGGACATGGAAGGAAGAGGATTTCCCCTCTGCCGATCCCGCATGCCTTTGCTGAAAAAGATGCAGCTCATTACCCATAGTGTCCGCCTGCTCAAGTCTAAACAGCATTATCCACCCTGCACGCCGACAGCGGGTTTTTGGGGAGTACCCCCCCGGGATTTCAGCCTCCTTACCCTGTTCCCCGAGACAACCCACATTTACGGTTGGACCAGATGCATGGAAAACAAAACACCGGCTGATCTTGCTCTGGAGTCCCAGGTCAATCCTGACATCCCAACTGTTTTCTTTGCCCAATCCTTCTGCGCAAAAACAGCTCTTGCCCGTCATCTCGCCGCCCAGCACCCAAGAGGCCTCTATCTTGACTGCGACGTGACAGCCGGCAGTAGCGCACGGGCAAAAATCGAGGCTTTTTTTGAACTCTCGCGACCCTCTTTTTTTAGGGAAGAGAAAAAAGGTTGGAAATAAAAAGAATGCTGCTCGCTGATTTCGGAACATCGTACTGCAAGCTCCTGGAAACGGATTCAAAGAGGAGACCGAAGATTATCGCCACCCAGGAACTTGACGCCTCCTTTATCGCTGACCTGGCAACCGGCCATAATGCGGCCAGACGAAGCAGGCGAAGCATTAATGAGCTGACCGCCCTTGCCAGGGGTGGAGAACATTTACTAAGTGAAGAAAATTTTGTTCTACTGGACTGCGGAAGCAGGGACATCAAATTTATCCGCTATGCCGAGGGGCGGGTCGTTGATATGGGGTGGAATGCAGAATGCGGCGCTTCCATGGGGTTTACCATTGAACTGCTGGCTACTTATTATGGCCTGAATTACAAGAACATACCTGTACCCAAAACAGGTTTTTCAATAACCTGCGGGGTACTTGGCATGAGCCACATCTTTGACGCCGTAATCTCGGGACTTTCGGAAACAGAGGCTGTCGCCAAATTTGTTCGCGGTATTGCCCGCAATGCCTACCGGTTTGCCGGTTCGCCTGAGCGGCTGTATCTTTCCGGCGGACTCTGTGACAATCCGCTGTTTGTCGGCAGTTTTCCCTGCGAGGTCATACCGCTTGGAAGATTTGTTCTACTCGACGGACTCAAGGCAACTGTTAAGAACAACTTGATATGATGGGTTGATTAAGTAGCTGCCGGACAGGTCTACCTTGTACAAAACGACAATATCGCTACCCTTAGACATGAAACTTTGCTTATTTCTTCTTTTTTTTCTTTTTCGATTTCTTTTTGGCTTTTTTCGCCGACTTTTTCTCCTGGGTCAACAATTTGCACTTCTTTTTAATCAAGAGGGGACACTTACTGCAATGTTTTCCCTTTTTCTTATATTTACCGCAACAACTCTTTTTT
>JANTGH010000124.1 GCA_024763055.1 Desulfobulbaceae bacterium | reverse complement strand
GACCAATCACAAATCGATTGGACTTATACTACTTACTACTCAAACCAAATTTAACTTGGCCCGCTCTCATTCTACTGTTCAGTTTTCAAAGATCAAATTGCCATGTTTTGTTGCCAAAACAGACAGACGCAGAATAAAAATTCCTGCGTCACAATCTCATAGGCTATTCTTTATTTGTTTTTCTGTCAAGAAAAAATAACCTGAAGGGATGTTTGCGTTGCTGCGATTTGCTATCTCACGAACAACGAGGCGGGAACCTACTTGGGATACGGACACCTGTCAATAAGAAAAGTCATAAAAAGATCTTTTCTTATCGCATCACTCCATCAGATGAAATGATGCATGTCTGTAACAGGTTGATGCGGCGTCAAAACAGGCTAAAGTAGCGCGAGCCGCTGAACAGGATGCAAAAAATAAGAATCGTTTTGATCAGTCCGGCGGGAACAAAACGTTACATTTCTTCGCCGCATTGCTATCGGTAGAACCTCCCAGGCCGAAGAGTAAGCCGAGTGACCAGTCCTGCGCAACAGCCATATTGGGGAAAAATGGCCCCATGATTTGGAAAAAGAAAACACCGGCAGCAGAGCCGATCAATGTTCCCATCAACGCGGCGCCTGCAATCGGAAAGTATCTTGTAACGGGGAAGGCTTATCCTTCAATCCATTTACCCAGGGTTTCAATAATTTTTTTTGCCTGTTTGGCGCTGGAAATATTGAATTTTGATTTGGGCAGGTACTGTCCGTTTCGTTTCTGGTATCTTCGTATGGTATACTTATCGGGCCCATATTCCCCCTTGCCTCGATTATAATCCTGGTAACGAAAGAGAATCGTGGTCCAGGCACCCTTGGACAGAATTTCCTTGTCTAATTCCTTGACGATTAATGTGCCGTCTTCCTCATAATTAATACTTATATCATCAACTTCAGCGCTCATGTTTTGCTCCGGTATTTATAAAAAAGAGAATAAATTTTGCCCCGTTATAGCACAGGGGCAGAAAAACACAACTCTCCGATAGACAGTTGCAATGTTTTAGGCTGATTATCGATCAGTATTTGCTGGAATCAGAGGATATCTTTTGCAAGTTGTCGATCTGACCGACGTTTCATCGCCTCCTTGTATCGGCGTTCTGCGGTTTCATCTGTCGGTTTATATGCAGTGATCGGTGAAGGTTTATCCCTGTTGTCAAGGGCAACAAAAGTCAGATAGGCCGAGGCGATATGGCGGATTTCACCGGTCCGCATTTTTTCCCCTTCCACCCGGACGCCAATCTCCATGGAAGAGCGATGGGTCATGTTGATGCAGGCTTTAAGGGTCAACAGGTCACCCACATGCACCGGTCGGTGAAAATCGATACGGTCAATGGAGGCGGTGACCACATTTGATCTGGCATATCTTGTGGCAATGACAAAGGCCGCATCATCAATCAGCTGCATGATAACTCCGCCGTTAACGTTACCGGCTGGATTGGCATGATAGGGCATCATGACATGTGAGATGACGGTTCCGCAAAATTCGGACGTGTCGCAGTTACGCATAGCTCAAATCTCTTGAAAAAGTTTTTCCAGCATTTGAAAAGAATTTATAATATAGCAAGACAGCTGCATTCTGAAAACATGTTTGTGCCCTTTCTCTATAACAAGATATACTCACCTTTATTTGGGATTTTTCATGAATGCAGGTGTAGGTGGCGTTAATATTGCAGATATAATTGGGGTTAGAAGATTTATGGATTTTAGAAACAGGAACGGCTTTGCTTTTGTATCTTTTGTCCCTGATCTTTCTGCCTAATATGGTTTGCGTCAGCAGGGGGAGGTGTGTGACGGGTATCAGGGTGTCTTGTCTTTGATCCGGGTCTGACATCACTCAGTGGAAGTTCGGGAAAAATTGTACCAGTGCTTGAGCTGTTGCTTTCCAAAGGCTTGTATTTTTTTATTCATATGGAGAAATATGCGACATTTATTTTCGGTCTGTCTGTTCATCCCGTTATTCTTTTTCTTTTCGGTTGCCGTTGTTCTATCGGCCAATACCACTGTTCCGGGCGCTTTTCGCAGTTATACCACCATCTATTCCATCGGCATTGAGTGGGATATTGTCGGGGATGATGATCATGATGCGATGTGCGAGGTGCATTACAGAAAACAGGGCAACACTATCTGGAAAGAGGCACTGCCCCTGTACCGGGTCGATTATCTTCCCCCGAGTCCGGTAAACGGCGCGAATCAGCACTTCAACGGTTTTGCCGGTTCCATATTGTTTCTTGAGGCGGCAGGGACCTATGAAGTGCGTCTTGATCTTGCTGATCCGGACGGTGGTGCGGCCAGCCGAATTGAGACCATTGTCACCCGTTTTGTGCCGGTGAAGCCCACCGGCGGTCGCACCTTGGACGTGGTCCCCGGCTCAGGCGGCGGGAGCGGTTCCGCCTCAGATCCCTTCCTGGGAATTGAAACGGCCCAGAGCAATGCTCAGCCTGGTGATATTTTTCTGCTACACACCGGGCATTATGACGGGTTTGATGGTAATGGCGAAATTCAACTGAACGCCGGTGGAGTGCAGGGGAGCCATATTGTCTGGCAGGCGTCCGGTGATGGTGAGGTGGTTTTTAATGATCCTGTGCGCATCGCCGGTGATTACATCTGGCTTGAAGGTGTACACGTAAAAGGGCATCCAGGCGTGGATAATGAATACGGCCTTCGTACGTATAGCGCCCCGAAACATGTCGTCATTAAAAAAAACAGGTTTACTGATTTTTATTCCTCCATTGTGTTGAATCACGGTGGAGCAGACTGGTACATTACGGACAACACCATCATCGGAGACAAGGATGTGATCAATGAGCCGGACGGTCCGTCAAGCTGGGGCGGGGAAGGCATTGAGCTTGAGCATACAAGTGGTCACACTGTGGCTTACAACTCCATTTCCCGGGTTGCCGATGGTATCTCCTATCCGGATCATAACTGCGATATATTCGGCAACGATATCTTTGATGTAACCGATGACGGTATAGAGCCCGATTACGGCTACGCTAATATCCGTATCTGGGAAAACCGCATTTCCAATGCCCGCCATAACGGGTTCAGCTTTCAGCCGATGAACGGCGGTCCCTGGTATTTTATCCGCAATCAGGTGGCCGCACCCCTGGAGGCCTGTCTGAAGCTCAGGCAGAGCTCCCGGGTACTGCTGGCCCATAATCTGTTTATCGGCTGGGAGGGGGCTTTGGGTTATGGTTCGGAAAGAATGTTGAATTTTCAATCAAATAATAATATCTGGATTACAGTAACTGATGGATATGTCTGGGAAAATGGCGAAGGTGATGCTGCCGGATGGCGGACGAATCTGGACTATGACGGCTTTGACTGGGGAAGCAGTGTCTATGCATTTAAATGGGGATCAAACAGCCGATATCATGATCTTCAGGAGTTCCAAGCTGCAACCGGACTGGAGCCCCGTGGCATTCATGTCAACAGAGATACCTGTTTTGCAACCTTTGATGTGCCTGCAGAGCCACCCGCCTCCATGCCGCTGCAGTATATGACTCTGAAAAACGGCTGCAACGCTGTTGATGCCGGCACACTCCTGTCGAATATAAATGATCAGTTCACCGGCAGCGCCCCTGACCTTGGCCCCTTTGAGATCGGTGCTCCTCTTCCCCATTACGGGCCGAGATCGGGAGCGGTTATTTCTCCCTCAACCGGCTGTAAGAGCTGTATTGCGCCGCTTACGCCGTTGTTGCTCGGCCATTAACTCCACATTCCCGACCTTCTTCTTTTTAGAGAACAGATCGAAAGTCATTGACTTTCAACTTGCTGTTTTGTAATGATTATTACGTTTCGGACAGGAATGTGAAGTTGATCTGTTTTTGGGATATATCCTGTGTCTGGTGAACAGGGCTGTACAAGAAAAGACATTCCAACTTTTAGATCAGTCGTGGTATACTAAAAAAAGTAGACAGACAACTGAGCTGAGAGGTTAAGGGTATTGTTCCTATAATGTATGGAGTAAAATAAAAAAATGTCACCCCGCCCGAAAAAAAGCCGGCGTTGTGAAGGGAAGATCTGCTGTAAGGCATTTAAACCCACCGGCATTTCTCTTCCCGAATTGAAACAAATTACCCTGTACCGGGATGAGCTGGAAGTGTTGAGGCTGTGTGATTTTGAAGGGCTCTTTCAGGAACAGGCCGGCGAAAAGATGGGGGTTTCCCGAGGTACTGTTCAAAGGATTTTGACATCAGCGAGGAAAAAAACCGCTGAAGCCTTATCCACAGGGGCAGCCCTTATTTTTGATGATGATCAGTAAGACCGGGACGTTTCCAAGCATTCTTGTGACGTTCATTTATCCGAAATTAGCCCACGAAGTGATGCCGTTTCAGACTATTTTCACGCTTTGTTGTGGTTGTAACGTTAAAAAATTCTGGGCCAGCCTGCTGGTTTATATGAAAGACCGGCGTGGAGCTATAAAATTTTGAGTGCCGAAATGGTAAGCTTTCATTTTTTATTGAAGTTGATTTATTTGATCCAGCTCAGCTGGTTAGGCGAATATTTTTTGTGTTCAAAAGATTTCGTATTCAAAATACTCTCTTGGGTATCGGCGAAGTTTTTCCGTTCTTCAGACCGAGTTTTCTGAACAAAATCCCCTTCGACAGGCTAAATATTTTGATATGCTTCGGGGTTTCCGGTGCCTGGTACTTTCTTGACTTGTCTGCTCTTGCAATCTGTCCGGGCTGCCAGTCCTGTTCGTCGTGGTGGAAAAGCACAGTATCTATTTATACCTAAATTCTGCAGTTATTCGTGCACAGAGAACGTTGAGACAGGTGCAGATACAAGGAGGCAAGGGAATTTCGGTACAGGTGTACTGTTGGTACATCGAGCACGAAATTCGTGAAGCCGACACAGTAGATGTGCCTGTCTCGACGTTCGAATGCCGGATGACTGCAGGGTTTAGGTTACAGTTACCTGGCGGCTTTTTTTTTAATTTGAACTGAAATTTCACTCCCTGGAATTTCAAACACTGTAAAGTAATATGCGTTACTCAAAATTTTTCTTACCAACGACCAAGGAGACCCCGGCCGAAGCCGAGGTCATCAGTCACCAACTCCTTTTGCGTGCCGGTTGCATCCGTAAATTGACCTCCGGTCTCTATACCTATTTGCCGCTTGGCCTGATGGCGCTGCAGAAGGTAGCGGCCATCGTTCGTGAGGAAATGAATCGGGCCGAAGCCCAGGAATTGCTCATGCCTATGGTCCAGCCGGCAGATCTCTGGCAGGAATCAGGGCGCTGGAAAAAGTATGGCCCGGAATTGCTTCGTTTCAAGGATCGGCATGGCCGGGACTATTGCCTCGGACCGACCCATGAAGAGGTAATTACGGATATTGCCCGCCGGGAGCTGCAGTCCTACCGGCAGCTCCCGGTCAACCTCTATCAGATTCAGACCAAGTTCAGGGACGAGATCAGACCCAGGTTCGGATTGATGCGCGGGCGGGAGTTCGTGATGAAGGATGCCTACTCCTTTGATGTCGACGATGAAGGGGCATCGAAAAGTTATGAAATAATGAAGAACTCCTATCAGCGGATCTTTCAGCGCTGCGGGCTCTCTTTCAGGGCCGTGGAGGCGGATACCGGTTCCATCGGCGGTTCGTATTCCCATGAATTTATGGTCCTTGCCGATACCGGAGAGGATACGCTTGTAATCTGTAATGATTGCGACTATGCAGCTAATGTGGAAAAAGCGGCTGTTGTTCTGCCGGAATCCGGTGAAAAGCCGGGGGATCCTGCGCCACTGCATCGGGTGGAAACTCCGGGCATGAAAAAGGTGGACCGGGTGGCCGAATTTCTTGGCGTCACCCCGGTTGACATCATAAAAACCATGGTTTTTCTTGCCGATGGCGAGCCGGTGGCAGCGCTTGTTCGAGGTGATCGCCAGGTGCAGGAGGTGAAGCTGAAAAATCTTCTTGGCGTCTCTGAGGTGGAACCCATTGCTGATGATGAAGTTTGGAAGTTGGCAAAACTGCCGGTCGGTTATATGGGACCGGTGGAAATTTCGATCAGGCTGGTAGCCGATCAGGAAGTCATGTGTATGAGGAATGCCGTTGCCGGGGCCAATGAAAAGGGGATGCACCTGACAGGGGTTAATCCGGGTCGGGATTTCAGTCCCGAGCAGGTTGGTGATTTGCGACAGATTACACCTGAGGACGGCTGTCCCGTCTGCGGAGGGAAATTATCGCTTACCGAGGGCATTGAGGTCGGTCATATCTTTAAATTGGGCACCAACTATTCCGAGGCCCTGCATGCGACCTACCAGAACAAGAATGGGGTGGATAAACCCTTTGTCATGGGCTGCTACGGTATCGGCGTCAGTCGGGTGGTGGCTGCGGCTATTGAACAAAATCACGATGCAAACGGCATTATCTTTCCCCTGCCGCTGGCTCCATTTCAGGTGCTTGTGCTTAATCTGGGCCTGAAAAACGAAACAATCAGTGCGGCGGCTGAACAACTGTACAGCGAGCTGCGGGCTCTGGGAGTAGAGGTACTGCTTGACGACCGGGACGAACGGCCGGGCTCCAAGTTCAAGGACGCTGACCTTATAGGGATTCCCTACCGGGCAACAGTGGGGAAGACCTATGAAAAAGAGGGCATGGTCGAGTTGCGCCTGCGGGTAAGCGGCGAGACCGTCTTGCTTCCGTTTACCGAAGCTGCGGACAAAATTGCGGCAATGATCCATGAAGAGTTGCGGCAGCTGCAAGATGTCAAACGCTGATTCCATCAGGATGTAGAGTCGCTCATGCATGATTTTAAAGGATTATATTCCCTTGCCGCAAGCTATCTGCACGGGGTTGATCTCGCACCGCTCAAGGCTGCCTACGAGTTTGCCGCCGACAGGCATGCCGGTAAACTCCATGCCTGCGGAGAGCCGTATATCCAGCATCTGCTCGAGGTTGCCTCTATCCTGGCCGCCATGAAAATGGATCGTGAGACCATTATCGCCGGGCTGCTGCATGGTACCCTAAAAGAAGGTGTCGCAACCATTCCCGAGCTGGAAAAACGTTTTGGTCATGATGTGGCCAATATTGTTGACGGCACCACCAAGATTACCAACGTCCAATACAATTCAAAGCTGGCAAGTCAGGCGGAAAATATCCGCAAACTGTTTCTTGCCATGGGCGCGGACATTCGTGTTTTATTGGTCAGGCTCGCTGATCGTCTGCAGGATATGGTGACGCTGACAACGGCTCCGGAAGAATTACGCCGCCATGTAGCCCGGGAGACCATGGATCTTTATGCGCCATTAGCCAGTCGGCTCGGTATTGACTGGATGAAAAGGGAGCTTGAAGATCATGCCTTTGCTTATCTCTTTCCCGTTGAATATCAGGAACTGACCGCTCATCTTGAAAGTTCGCTTGCCGAGCGTCAGGTTTATGTGGAAGAAGTTATTGCTATTCTTGATAAAAAGCTTAAGGAAAATAATATTCGTCCCCTGCGTATTATTGGTCGTCCCAAGCATTTGTACTCAATCTATAAAAAATTGATGGCCCAGAATATCCCCCTGGAACGGGTTTATGACAAGGTGGCCTTTCGTATTATTGTCAGCACTGTCAAAGAGTGCTACCAGGCCCTTGGAACCGTACATGCCGACTGGACGCCGGTGCCGGGGCGTATCAAAGATTTTATCAGCGCCCCCAAATCGAATAACTATCAGTCATTGCATACGACGGTCGCCGGACCACGGGGACATTTTATTGAAATTCAGATACGAACTGAGGAGATGGACCGTATCGCCCAGGAGGGTATTGCCGCCCATTGGGCCTATAAAGAGGGTCAAAAGATCAGCCGCAGTGATGCCCGTCTGTTCAAAGAGCTCAAGACTCTGGTCAAAACGCTGCAGGAAGTGGAAGATCCGAACGAGTTCATGGATTCAGTACGGGGTGAATTATTTGAGCCGGACGTGTATGCCCTGACCCCGACCGGTGAGGTGCGGGAATTACCCCGGGGCTCTACACCCATTGATTTTGCCTATGCTATTCATACCGCAGTGGGCGATTCCTGTGTCGGCGCCAAAGTGAACGGTCAGCTGGTACAGCTCAAGCATGAACTGCAAAATGGCGATATCGTAGAGATCCTGACCGGAAAACAACAGCATCCCAAGCGGGCCTGGCTGCAGTTAGTCAAGACCAGCCGGGCCAGGACCAGAATTCGTCACTGGCTGCGGCGTGAGGAGAAGGAGCGGACACTGAAGCTTGGCCGTGAAATTTGTGAGCGTGAGCTGAAAAAGTATGATGTCACCTTGAAAAGACTCATTAAAAACGGGCAAATTCGTTTATTGCTGAAAAAATTGCGTTGTAATGGTCTTGATGACATGCTGGCCAAGGTCGGGTCAGGTAAGATCAGTCTGCAACAGCTTTTAAGAGCATTGCAACCCAAAGAGGAGCGGGAAGAGGAAGCAAAACAGCGCCAGGATGAGTTGCTGGAAAAAGGGAAACACGAGGAAGAGAGCAGGGGACGCCCGGTCTTACGGGAAGGCCTTGACATTGAAGGCATTGATAATATGCTGGTCAAGGTCAGCCAGTGCTGTAAGCCGGTACCCGGAGATGATATTGTCGGCTTTATCACGACCGGTTCGGGAATATCCATCCACAAGGCGGATTGTCCCAATCTGCTGGCCACGGACCCGCAACGCCGGTTGCCGGTAAACTGGTCGGCTTCAGGCAAGACCCTGCATCGGGCCGAGTTGTTTATTCGTTCTGAAAATAAACGAAATATTCTTGCCGAGATCGGTGGTTCCATATCTGCCGATGATGCTGATATTGTAGAATTTAAAGCCAGGACAACCCCTGAGGATATCGCCTTGTTTAATGTGGTGGTCGAGGTGTCCGATCTGCAGCACCTGCAGCATCTGCAGCAGCATCTGCAACAGATGCCGGAGGTGATCGAAGTACGCAGGAGATAGTTTTGGGATGTATTCAGGCTTGCAGGATAGGAATATGATTATCTGTGAGGTTTGCGGAAATGAGTTTGATCGAACCATGGCAAACTGTCCCTTTTGCGGGACTTCCGGATCATCCGGTGTTCGCACGGTTGCAGCCCTGCATCGGGTTGTCAATCTTGAACGGGGATTGCCGACCGTTGCCCAGGCACTGGCACGCCTGGAGACGGAACTTGAAACGGCCCGGCGCCAGAAATATCGAGTTCTTACCCTCATTCACGGATATGGTTCCAGTGGTAAAGGTGGGGCGATAAAAGATGCGGTTCATCGCCAGTTGGAGTTTTTTAAGAGTCAGGGTCGAATCAACGAACTGGTTGCCGGAGAAGATTTCAGCAGCCGTTCAGGAATCGGCCGTCAGCTTCTTCGTCGTTTTCCAACATTGGCAACACACAGTGATTTGAATCGGTCCAACCCGGGTGTGACCTTGGTTGTTTTGTAGTTACTATCCAGGGAGGGTGAAGGTTTTTTGAAAAAATATCTGGTTTTTTCTTACGGTTGTATTTTAATATATACCACGTAGTGGTTGAATCTCTCAAATTAAGGAGTAAAGCATGCAAAAAATTGTAATTGGATTGATCGGGGTCTTGTTGATGGCCGAAACGGTCATTGCGGCGGATAAAGCCGTAGAGTTGACCGGTGAAAAACAAAAGCTCAGTTATGCCATGGGGCTGGATCTTGGAGCGTATTTCAAAAGCCTGGGAGAAGATTTTGATTTAAACGTCCTTCAGCATGGGATTTCGGATGCGTATACCGGTAAGAAAGCGTTGATGACAGCAGAAGAGGCGGCGGCTGTGCAGCAGAAGTTTGCGGCGAGACAGCAGGAAAAACAGATTAAAAAAACTGTGGCAATGGTGAAAAAAAACCGTGATGCCGCTGACAAGTTTTTAGCCGAGAATAAGAAGAAAGAAGGGGTTAAAGTTACCAAGTCCGGCCTTCAGTATAAGGTGATGAAGGAAGGAAAAGGGAAAAAGCCCGCGGTAAGCGATACGGTTAAGGTCCATTACAAGGGCACCCTGCTTAACGGCAAGGAATTTGACAGCTCCTATAAACGTAATGAACCGGCGGTGTTCAAGGTCGGACAGGTGATTTCCGGCTGGCAGGAAGCGCTGCAGTTGATGCATGTCGGCTCGACGTATGAGTTGTATCTGCCGCCTGATCTTGCCTATGGCGACCGGGGAGCACCGCCGGTGATCGAACCGGGTTCAATGCTTATTTTCCAGGTGGAGCTGCTCGATATCCCCGCGCCGGAGAAAAAAGTATCGGACGTGAAGGACGCAAAAGAAAAAGTAAAAAAGAAGGAAAAGCAGAAAAGAAAGCTGGAGGGATGCTGAAAGGTTTCCTTGCCGGCACCCTGAATACGGTGACAATCAACCTGCCATCCAGGATGGCAGGTTGAGGAATGGTGGTTATGGG
>JANTGH010000123.1 GCA_024763055.1 Desulfobulbaceae bacterium | reverse complement strand
GTGTCGGGGTGGGTCATGACTATACAGGTAGTATGTCTTGAGTCATCCCGACACACACGACGCAGTAGATCGAAGTTTTTACGACGCCATCAAATGTGATGGTGTGGAACAGGAATCAGACCCCATAAAAAAAGAGGGTAGTATCCACAGTAGATTTTATGATACAGGGATAATCACCAGAGCTGGACTTCTTTTATTTTTTTGCCGTAGTCCTGCCGGGTTCTGTGAGCCAGGCAGTAAGGTCACGGGCAATGTTTATCGTCGCCTCGTTGAGTGCGGCCGCGGCACCCTGAGCATCCCGGGTGGAAGCGGATACCCTCGATGAAAATTCTCTATCCGAACTTACCGTCTTTGTTGTGGTTTTGATAAGATAAAAACGTATCCTTATGACACCGTCCGAAGTGCCGTCGCTCTTTATATGGTGGCTGAAATCATAGAGGGTGCTTTCTATAAGAAAATCAGCTCTTGATGTCGAAGTGGCGGGGACCACGGCTCTGAACCGGCCACTCTTTTCCAGGGCAGTTTGAAAGACTATAGGCAGCAATTTGACAGGGGCATCACTCCAGCGGCTGTAGGCGTAGCTGTTCTGGTTATAGTCAAGGTTGCTATAAAGAATTTCACTGCCGGTAAAGGCCCGGGTCGCACGAATCGGGGCCAGTTTGATAACAGGCCGGTTCTTTTTTTCTATCCGGTCCTGGTTGCTGTTCTTCTCCCAATCAGGAGATATGGTGTAAATGTCGGCAGAGGGAATGTTCTTGCTTGCGCAACCGGCGAGTAGACAGCACAATGTTACGATCAAAAAGCAGTTATTTTTCATTATATCCCTCCTCTCCAGGGCCCGGCCTCGGCCGGCTACGTTTGAACAGCAGGTCACTTGGACTGGCTTTAATGGCTTGGATGGTGTCCCGCAGGTCTTCCGCCAGTCTATCCAGATCATCAAAGAGTTGATTTAAGGATGCAAGGCTCTGGTGCACATCGTGGCCTACGTCTTTACCGACCTCGCTATAGTTTTTTTTCAGACTGTCAGCCATTTTCTTCACACTGATAGAGGCAGCTTCGACCTGTGTAAAAGCCTTGATCACCCGTTTTTCCATGATAACGCCAGTATCAACAACGCCGTGGAACCCTTCCAGTTGGCCTCTGATATCTTGAGTGAGTAGTTTTGTTTCTAAAAGTATCCCCTCAATATTGTTCAGGTTTTCCTCGCTGAGCAGTCGATCAAATTTGTCTAAGGCCCGGGTGAGTTTCTCTGCAAGTTTTTTGAGGGATTCATCGACCTGGGCAAAGGTTGAAGGGCCTGCCGGAATAACAGGAATCGTATCATCTGATTTTTTAAGGAGTGGTGCGTCCTTACTGCTTC
Organism: Desulfobulbaceae bacterium; assembly: GCA_024763055.1. Lineage (GTDB taxonomy): Bacteria > Desulfobacterota > Desulfobulbia > Desulfobulbales > Desulfobulbaceae > DRLX01. Next base: position 9,076 of record JANTGH010000123.1, on the reverse strand, counting down.
CTGTCAGCTCTAAAAAGGTCAGCCCGGTTATTCCGTAGGATTTCAGCTTCGCCCTGGTGTCGATTTTAACAGGGGTGTCGTGTCTGATTTTCAACAGGAGTCGCACCATTTCAGAATTTTTTGGACTTATACCTATTTGTTTGACAGTGCCGACATCAACGCCCCTGTATTTAACGGCAGCGTCACGGCTGAGTCCTGCTACGGATTCGGACATGTAAACGAGATACTGATCATATTCCTGTTTTCCTCCGTGTTTTCCCAGCCAGTAGGCAAAGGATATCAGTCCCGCCGACAGCAGAACAACAAACAGCCCGACAATCGTATAATTGATTTTACTTTCCATCCCTTCTCCGTATCCGTCCCCGTGAACCGCCAAAAAATTGTCTTATAATGGGGTGAGGATTGTTTAAAACTTCGGTGAGAGTGCCTTCGGCGATTACTTTTTGTTCGCCGAGTACGGCAAAACGATCGACAATGGTCCAAATGGAATCAAGATCATGGGTGACCATTACAACCGTTAACCCGAGGATTTCCCTCAATTCAAGAATCAGGTTGTCGAAGGCCTCAGCACCGATGGGATCCAGGCCTGAGGTAGGTTCATCAAGAAACAGCAGCTTGGGATCCATGGCCAGGGCCCGCGCTAATGCGGCCCGCTTGACCATGCCACCGCTCAGTTCGGCCGGGTAGAGAGCGGCCGCCTGTTCAGGCAGGCCAACCATTGAAATTTTCATCCGCACAATATCTCGGATAAGCGTTACCGGGAGATCCGTATACTCCCGGAGCTTGATGGCTACATTTTCCTCCACCGTGAGGGAAGAATAAAGAGCGCCTGCCTGGAACAGTACACCCCATTTATGCCGGAGGTCGGCGGCATGATCCCGACCGATCGTCAAGAGGTCTTGGCCAAGGACCCTGACATCCCCGGCTTGCGGACGCAGCAGCATGATCATTTCCTTGAGCAGGGTCGATTTGCCCGAGCCGCTGCCGCCTAAAAGTCCGTAAATTTCTCCCCAGCGTATACTCAGGTTGATGCCGTCATGGACCACATTTGTTCCGAATCGGGTCACGACATCCGACACTGTAATAATCGCGTTGCTCAAATGCCAAGCTCCGTGAAAATGACTGAAAAAAGTGCGTCACAGGCGATTACCAGGAAAATAGCGTTCACAACACTGATAGTGGTATATCGTCCGATGCTCTCTGTGTTTTTAGAGACCTGAAAACCTCTATAACAACCGACAGCGGCAATAAGCCATGCGAAAAAAGGCCCTTTAAAAATTCCGATCCAGACATGTTTTACCGCAAGAACTTTCTGCAGGCGGTGGATAAATTCAGCATAGGAGAGGTGAAGATGGGTATGAGAGATCAACATGCCGGCACCAATACCGATTATATCAGCAAAAAAAATCATCAGCGGCAGGGCAATCATCAGGGCCATGATGCGCGGCAGGACAAGAAACCGATGTGGATCAAATCCCATGGTGCGCATGGCGTCAATCTCTTCCGTAATTTTCATTACACCAAGCTGGGCGGTATAGGAGGAGCCGGTCCGACCGGCAACAACGATAGCGGTGATCAACGGGGCAAGTTCCCTGCTGACCGAAAGCGCTATCATGTCGACAATGAAAATATTGGCCCCGAATTTTTCCAGCTGAACCGCACCCTGGTAGGCAATAACCACCCCGATCAGGAAACTTGTCAAAGCCACGATGGGCATTGCCCGAACTCCGGCTTCTTCGATGTTTTTAACAATGGCACCAAAGCGGATGGAACGTGGATTGACAATGGCGTACAGCAGGTTGATGAAATTTTCACCGATAAAGGAGAGGAACTCCATGAAATCTACTATAAATGCTACAAATTTTTTACCGATTGTCTGAAGGGGGTTCAAAAAACGGGAGGAAAACGCGGGCCTGGCCAAGGAAGATTTATGAGTATACCTGCGTAGCAGGTGGTACATCTTTTCATGCTCACTTGTCGCCCCGGCGACTTCAATTGAGCAGTTGTTTGCTTTCAGTGCGTCATAGGAACGAATGAACAGCATCATGCCTGCCGAGTCAACTTGACCGACATCAGATACATCCCATTGGATAGATACATCGTGGATTGTCCCGGCAAACTTTTTTAAATATTCGGCTACATCTTTTAACCCTGTAATCGTCCAGTCGCCCGAGCTTTGAAGCTGTACTGGTACTGCTCCGTCAGCTGCCTGATTTCTCAGTTGTTGGATTTGAGCCTTGTGCGATGGGGTTGATTCCATTAGCTTGCCGTCCGTTTACGCCAGAGGTAAGATTCGGATTTTTTCTTTCCCTGTTTTATCCTGTTCGTTTCAATTTCAAAAAAATAAGCATTTTCTTTTGTTATGCAAACTATGGCCGGAATTATGGGAAAAAATTGTTTATGGTGCCCCTCTGTCTGAATATAACGATGATCGTTATCTTTCCCCTGACTCAGGAATAAAAATACGCGATGTTTTTAAGCGGCCTAATATCGTTGACCAATACAGTTCAAATTTTGGCTTAAGTGGTTCGGTTAGCACTTTGTTTCCACCCGAATTATAAATGTAATTCAGTAAGCCTCCATATTTTTGTTTCAAAATTTTTCGGTCGACTGTGAGTAATGGGCAACTTTTTCCATGGCTGGCGCGAAGAATTCGTTTTCGTACTTTTTCAAGCAAAATGTTATTTCGAAAGGCATTGCAATTTATTGCTTCATCCCATGTGGGATCAATGTAATCCATCCAGTCAAATTTTTTTGTCAACTGCCATTTTTTATCAATACACTGCACATAAGGTTGGATGGTGGCACCGGAAAGTGGATCAGCCTTCAAGGCTAAAATAGAATTCCAGAACCGAAGGCCGTTAAGATTGGCTGTTAAGTCGGCGTATGAAAATACGCCTGTAGTCAACTCGCCATAAAATGTACTTTCACTTAAATCTCCAAACTGAAGCGCTGAATACTGATCAACGGCAGAGTACATTTCATAATACGACAATCCTTCAGTAAAAAAATGCCCGAATTTATCAGCGCCGATGTAAACTTTGCCAATGCGAAGCAATACCGCGAGATGTTTTGTAAGTGAAATAGTGGGGGATTCCGAAAATTCAAAATCCCTGTAAATTGAATGCTCAAATTCGACTTTGATCACGTCAAGGCTGGTATCTTCGGAAACGAATGACTCCAGCTTGCCGACAATAAATCCTGTCAATTTTTCCTTTAACGCATCAAGCAGACGTGTTCTGTTACAGTAATCGATACCCTCTTTGTTGCCGACTTGAAAAATTGTTTTTTCGTTTGCAACAATGACGGCCTCTTTTAACCAGCGGTTAACAACCTGGTTAAGAAGGGATCGCGAATCAGCAAGTTTGTGCCGATGAGTAAAACTGTCTACCTCTGCCGGATAGGTTTTTACGGCGGCTACCATAAGTATCATCATAACAGTAAGTTGCATGGCGCGAGCGATTTTTTTCATGGGAGCCCTATCCAGAGATTCTGAGGACAGATTTGCTTAATTTCATGTGATGTAACGAGGGGAAGATCTTGTATTATTATATTTAGATACGATTATTCCATGCGTACATCTTTTACAAGATGCTTATATATAATTCTCCTTTCGCCAGTGTTTGTTTTGTTCGGCTTGAATATGGAGTGATAAAAAGGGGATCAACGGGTCGTCGGGCTCAGGTTTCTGGTAATGGCGGCGGCCATACAGGCGGCGCCGAATCCGTTATCAATGTTGACCACGGCCAGTCCGGGCGCGCAACTGTTCAGCATGCCAAGCAGGGCGGAAAATCCCCCAGCTCCTGTCCCATAGCCGATACTGGTGGGTACCCCGATTACCGGTGCCGGAGTTATTCCGGCGATCACCGAGGGCAGTGCCCCTTCCATACCGGCAACCACTATGATCACCGGGGCCTGCTGCAGAATTTTCTGGTGTTCCAGAATGCGGTGAATGCCGGCAACCCCGGCATCGTAGATGGTCGTAACCTTGCGACCAAGGCAGTACAGAGTAATCCGGGCCTCTTCCGCCACCGGCAGGTCGGAGGTGCCGGCGGTAACCAGGAGAATGGCAGTCGTATTGCTTGGTTCCGGGATGGCCTGTTCGTTACCGGTCAACATCCGGGCCGACTCATGGTAGCGAAGTTTATCAACTGCTTTACAAACAGCACGGGCCTTGTCTTTGGCTACCCGGGTGGCGAGAACGACATTGGGTTGCCGTAGCTGGGCGGTGAGGATTTCAATGAGCTGGTTTGTTGTTTTGTGTTCGGCAAGGACGGCTTCCGGCATGCCGGTACGTAGAATGCGATGATGGTCAAGGCAGGCTGAAGTCAAGGATTCTGTGGGTAAACGTCGCAGGCACTCAACCACTTCGCTGATGTCGATTTGTCCCTCTTGCAAGGTGTGCAGAAGGGTACGTAAATTTTGTTCGTCCATATCCATTATCCTACCATGGGGGAAAAGAGAGGTAAACCATTTACGGTTGCGGCAAGTTTTGGTAGAATATATCCCTTATTGATATTTTTGCCTTTAAACTCCGGAGGAGTTATGACAGACGCTCGGTACCCAGAATATATTCAGGCCCTGCTTATGCCTGAATCTTATCCACACCCGGTGGATTCCGTGGAGTTGGTTCAGACCCATATTTCTTTTGTTTTACTGGCCGGGGATTTTGTCTACAAGTTTAAAAAGCCGGTGGATTTTGGTTTTCTTGATTTCTCCACCCTGGAAAAGCGTAAACAGTGCTGCGAACAGGAGCTGGCGCTCAATCGCAGGCTGAGCCCGGAGATTTATCTTGGCCTGGTCCGGGTTACGAAGAAAGACGGCGCTGTGAAGTTTGATGGGGGCGATGACCCGGTGATTGAATATGGTGTAAAGATGCGACGGATGCCCGAGGAACGAATGATGGTTCGGGTTATTGAACGGGGCGAGTTGACCCCGGCCCATATCCAGTCCCTGGTTGATGTCCTGGTTCCCTTTTACGAGCAGGCCGAACGTAATAAGGAAATTGATTCCTTTGGCACGGCCGAGGCAGTGTCCGTCAATGTGCTGGAAAATTTTGAGCAGACGGAGAGTTTTATCGATGGTGGTACCCTTTCCCAAGAGCAGTTTGATGTGATTTCTTCCTATGCTCGTTCAGTTCTTGAGCAAAAAGACCTGTTTCAGGTACGGATAGATGCGGGCAGGATCAGGGATTGTCATGGCGATCTGTATTCAGCTAATATCTGTCTCGCGGACAAGGTTTACATATACGACTGTATAGAGTTTAACCGGCGGTTCCGCTATTGTGATGTGGCAAGCGATGTTGCCTTTCTTGCCATGGACCTGGATTTTCACGGACTTGAAGAATTATCCGCGCTTTTTATTGATCGGTTTTGTGAACAGTCCGGAGATGAGGGCTTACGGAAAATGCTGAATTTTTATACCTGTTACCGGGCCTATGTCCGGGGAAAAATAGGGCTTTTTACAGCCTCTGATCCGGCGGTGGACCCGGATGTCAAAGAGAAGAACCTGAAAGCTGCTGCTGATTATTTTTTCCTGGCCAGGTACTACGCTGAAAAAGGCAGGGCGTATGCCTGAGATTCTGGTATTTTTTGGCTTGATTGCCTCCGGTAAGTCAACCCTTGCCGAGGCCGTTGCCCGAAGGGAGGGAATGTTGTATCTCAATACCGATCGGGTGCGTAAAGAGCTGGCCGGCATTGATGCCACCGAGCGGCGTCCCGATGCCTTGGGGCAGGGTATTTATAGTCCTGAGTACACGGAGCGGACTTATCGGACCATGTTGGATACGACGACGGAGCAAGTTCGGCAGGGTGGCAGTGTTGTTCTTGATGGTTCGTATAGTCGTCGAAAGGATCGAGAAGGAGTACTGGAATGCGGTCGGCAAACCGGCGCTGCGGTTTTTTTTATACTCTGCGCCTGCTCTGATCAGGAGGTTCGGCGTCGACTTGAAATACGAGCCCGTGATCCGCTTGCCGTTTCCGACGGACGCTGGGATATCTATCACAGGCAGAAAGAGAGCTTTGAGCAGCCGGATGAGCTGGAGGATAGTCAACTGCTTATTCTCAATACTGAAGCCGAACCTGATTTCCTGCTTTTGAAAATACGACAATGGCTTGGAGAGAAATCCTGAACTTAAAAATTTGAACAAAAAAAACTATGTATACTCGAATGTATTTTCTCCGTTATCCCAAGGAAACTTCAGATCAGCCGATTATTTATCAGCTCGTCAAGCGGTATGATGTTGAATTTAATATTCTCAAGGCAGATATTCGTCCGCAGCGTGACGGTATCATGATCCTGGAATTAAAAGGGAACAAAGAAAATGTGCGTGATGCCCTGAGGTATTTACAAGGACTTGGCGTGCAGGCGGAGCGACTGGCTGCAAAAATAGGACGTGATGAAAAGAAGTGCTTTCAATGCGGAGCCTGCACGGGTATCTGTCCAGTCGGTGCACTGTATATTGAGCGCCCTGCCATGGAAGTCCGCTTTGACGTGGAGAAATGCACAGGTTGCGGCCTTTGCGTGACCGGCTGTCCGGTCAGGGCCATGCATGTCTCTTTTGATCAGTTGCCGGAGGAAAAATCGGTAACAACCGTCTGAACGAGTCCGTTCTCAGTCCAGGATATCCTTCAATGTTTTCTGCAGATAGTTCTGTGTTGCTGCAGGATTATTGCGCCTTCTTTATTGTCTGCTCTGCTCCGCTTTTCGCATCATTTGATTCCCAGAATTTCAAATCCGGCATGTGGAGGTCAGGCAGCCAGCGACGCAGCCCCCATTTTGGCGGATTTCCCGCTTCCAGTCGCTCAAGGAGAGCCTTGGCTTTCGGAACAATGGCAGCCTCCGGATACATGTTCAGGAGGTATTTAAGGCGGTGCTGGGCCTGTTCGTATTTCTCGGTGCGAACATAGAAAACAGCAACAAAATATTCATGGTTGACCAGAAATTCTTTGGCGGCCTCGATATGCGCCTTTGCCTCTCTTGTATAAGGTGAATGCGGAAAAGAGCGCAACAGCTTGGAAAAGTTCTGAATGGCCTCCTGGGCACCGGAAATATCACGGTCGATACGGTCCGTTCTCCTGAAATCACACATCCCGATCTGAAACATTACATAGGGAATCGTCTCGTTGGTCGGGTGGCGTTCTTCAAACTCCTGATACAGGGTTTTCGCCTCGATATATTCTTCCCGGTAATAATGGCAGTCTGCAGCCTTGAGTTCGGCAGTCAGTGCCTGAGGACTGAAAGGGTATTGGTCCAGAATCTGGTTAAAAGCCTGGAGGGCATCGTAATAATTTCCAACATTGTAGGCCTCCATGCCCGTGCTGAGCAGGCTTGGCGCTGCTTCCTGTTCAGGGATTTCATCATCGCCGCCTACAAAGGGGAGGAAATCAAATGAATCTTTGACCGTTGAACAGGCTGTCAGTGTAAGTGGCAGGGTGCACAGGAAAACGACGCAGAGTATGCGCCGCAATTTTGCAAGTAAATTTGGTCTGGGCATAATAAATACCTGTGAAAAAAACAAAAGATTAGTTCTGTCCGGCCAGAAACTGTTCGGCTGATATTTCCGCATTGGCCCCTTCGCCGACGGCGTTAACGATCTGACGAAAATTTTTACTGCGGATGTCGCCGGCGGCATAGACTCCGGCAATAGATGTCTGCATTTCTCCATCGGTTATGATGAATCCGTCCTCGTCGGTTTGCAGTTGATCAAGAGGAAAAATTTCATTATTTGGTGTAACACCGATAAGGACAAAAATACCGGTAACATTCAGAGTGGAGGTTGAGCCATCCTTAAAAAAAAGCAGGAGCCGGTTGACTCCATTGTCATCTCCTTTAATTTCCTGCACCTGTGCGTTCCAGATAAAGTGAATTCGGTCGTTGGCAAAGGCTTTTTCCTGAAGAATTTTCGTGGCCCGCAGTTCGTCACGACGGTGGATGACGGTGACTTTATCGGCGAATTTTGTCAGGTGCAGGGCCTCTTGGATAGCAGTATTCCCGCCTCCGACCACTGCAATTTCCTGCCCTCGATAAAAGGGGCCATCGCAGGTGGCGCAGTAGGAAACCCCTTGCCCGGTTAATTCCTTTTCACCAGGAATATTCAGGGTATTAGGACGGGCTCCTGTACAGAGAATAATACTTCGACAGGTCAAACGTTCACCATTTTCAAGGAAAACCGTTTTAACTTCGTTTTGCAGGTCAAGGGCGGTTGCGGAGGCAAATTTTTTTTTCAGGCCAAAACGGTCCGCATGCGCCGTCATTTTATCCATAAGCTCAAAGCCGCTTATTCCCTCTGTAAAGCCGGGATAATTATCCACCCAGTCAGTGAGGAGGACCTGGCCGCCGGTAGCTCCTTTTTCCAGAAGCAAGGCCTTTACACGGCCACGGGCAGCGTAAAGGCCTGCGCAAAGACCTGCAGGTCCACCACCAATGATAATAAGCTGGAAATCAGCCTGCATGCGTCGGGATTACTGATCAGAGAGCTTTGTTGATGAGTTCGTTAAGTTGCGTCTTACCGACGGCACCGGTAACCTTGTCAACCACTTCTCCATTTTTAAAAAGGATTAGGGTGGGGATGGCGCGGATACCGAATTTTCCAGGGGTGGCGGGATTGTCATCAACGTTCATTTTGGCGATTTGAACCTTACCGTCAAATTCTTCAGCCAGTTCATCTATGACCGGGCCAATAGCCTTACAGGGGCCACACCATGGAGCCCAGAAATCCACCAGGCAGGGAAGGGCGTTGCCGACAACTTTGCCGTCGAATTCGTCATCTGTCACATGAAGTATTTTTTCACTTGCCATGCGGTTTTTCTCCTTCTCTAATTTTGAACAGTAAAAAATCTATTTTGATATGGATTAATAAAAGGTTTAATTTTCACAGAGTTGCTTGTGGAAGCATATTTTCGCCCGGTATTCTACCTTGCAGCAGCTACAGTGACAAGTAAAAATTGTATTAGTTCGCCAGGGAAGAGCTAAATTGGCTTATACTTCTTTCCCGGTGCGGGAGGAGGCTTTCTTTTTTGACAGATGAACAGGCCTCATGCTATATTTCATACCGTTTTTTTTTAATGTCGCTAAC
>JANTGH010000122.1 GCA_024763055.1 Desulfobulbaceae bacterium | reverse complement strand
TTTTTGAATGAGAACAAAATATGATATTTGTTGAAGAAATACATTTTACACTCGTTGACAAACCGAAACTTATAATCTGAAGAACGTCCCCTAATCCCTCTAATCCCTATTGAGATACCCGAACAGTACGTAACAAAAAATGGAATTAATATTAGGAAAGGATGTTGACACTGGGCGCTCCATAGCCGAAACCGTTTTACTGTGCGAGAACTGCATTCCCCATCCCCTGTTCCGCCAGGTTATAAAAATGTTGAAAGATCACATCCGATTTTTGACTGAAAAGTTCACGGTCATATGAATTCGGCAAATCACTATTAAGCACTACCTGGATTTCCCGCCGAACCTTTTCCTGGCTACGGATTTCCTTTTGCCATGCCTGGATCAGCACAGTATCCCTGGCATTTCTTAATTTCCTCAGTAAATTCCGGGCAGCAAGTTTTACCTTCTGCTTCTCCGCCTTGGTCAGTTTGTCTTTTTTGAGCAGGTCAAATATCTCCAGCTCTTCTTCACTCATATCTTCACGAGCGGCCCGTCCCTGTTCTTTACTTAGGCCCTCTGCTTCTCTGGTCAAATCTTCATAGGCCTCTTCGATGGAAATAGACCCGGAATTATATTCGTCGATAATTTTTTCAAATCGTTCTAAAAAACTGCCCCTGGTTTTATTCTCCCGCATCATCTGTCGCAACTTGATCTCCATAAACTGGCCAAGATCGGCAAACTCAATATGCTGATGTTTCTTCTCTTTAAACTCCTGACGTAACTGTTCAAAATCAAGCTTGCCAAGATCAATCTGACTGGATTTGCTGATCCTGAAACTGTGGCTCTCCCTGGTCTGCAAATCGCCTTTCCCCAGCACCGAACTATCCAGCAGATCATCCAGCTTTTCCCTGGCCCGCTCAATCTGTTCATCCTGGTCAACATTACGATCCACCACCTTGCGGAGATAGGCAAAGACATCACGGGCCTTCTTGATCTCCGGCATCCCATATATCTCCGGCTTGGCTGAATCGTAGAGGGCGGTAATGGTGTTAACATACAAACCAAGTTGGGTGCGGTATTCATTCCTGGTCAAAATTTTGTCAGCATAATCGTTAAAGAGCTCAACCTCCTTGAAACCTTTCTCGCCCAAACTCAAAATAGCATCAATATCCGCTCCCAAATCCAGGCAATACTCCTTTGCCTTGGCTATGGCCTCTTCCAGCAGTTTCAGCAAATCCGAGAACTCCTTGACCGGAAACTCCGTAAGCCCTTCGCCTTCAGCATCCTTACCCTTTGATCCTTCACCGTAGGCGGCTAATGCCTTTTTCAAGTTTCGGAACACTCCAAAATAATCAATAACCAGGCCATTCCTCTTACCCTCATACACTCGGTTGGCACGGGCAATGGTCTGCATGAGGGTATGATTCTGCATGGGTTTATCCAGATATAAGGTGGAGACAGTGGGAGCGTCAAAACCGGTGAGCCACATGGCCGTAACAAAAACAATGCGATAGGTGTTATTGGGATCTTTGAAATAATCTTCAATATTGCGGCCATCCTCATCCGGGTATTCTATAAGTTTACGGTGAGGCTTGATGTCCAGACCTTCTTTGGTAAATTTTTTTCGTTCTTCTCTTTCACTGCCCTCCAGGCTGATAACCACGGCCATCCTGGTCTCTTCCATAAAAGCAATGGCCCGCCCATAACGTTGTTTCTTTTCCGGATCACGTTCCCCGGCTATTTTCCGGCGCAGGGATTTTATCTCCTCTTTCAGGTGATACTGAACCTTTTCATACATTTTGACAGCGGTGAACTTGTCTATGGAGATCACCATGGCCTTCATCGGTTTTTTCCGCCCCTCGTCGTCATCCACATCCAGGCGATACGGGAAGTGCTGGACAATGTGCTTTGCAATTTCCTCCAGTCGGTCGTCACGGCGAACCACCTGCAGCAAGGTGGAGTATTCCCGGTCCAGTTTTTTCTGCTGTTCCTCGCTTAAATTTTCTTCTTCAAGGATATGGACGGCATCACCCACCAGATCTTCATTGACCTGTTCCACCCTGGGGACGCTTTTTTTATAGAAGATGGGCACGGTGGCCCCATCCTCAATACTCTGGGCAAAGTTATATTCCGAGACATAGGAACCAAACCAGTCTTTGGTCAATTCGCTACGTAGAAGAGGGGTACCGGTAAAGGCTATGTATTGGGCACACGGCAGTCCAATACGCATATTCTCACCCAGTGCCTTATATTGACTGCGGTGAGCTTCATCGACAATCACTACCCAGTTATCCCGTTCACTGAGCTGAGGATAGGTCAACCCTTTTTTGATGCCGAAATTAAAGATGGTAGTGAAGTAAAAGGATCTGTTGGAATTAAGCGCCTTTTTGAGTTGCTCCCGGCTGCGGTAGCCCTTGGCCCGATAGCTGTTTTTATTCGGCTTTTCATCAGCCTGCAGGCTGAGGGTATCGGTCTCCAGAAAGTTACGGAAAATCTGGTCATCCAGGTCATTGCGGTCGGTGACAATGAGAAACGACCAATCACCGGCTATCTTGCGCCGAATCTTACGGGTGAAAAAAATCATGGAATAGGATTTTCCCGACCCTTGCGTATGCCAGAAGATACCAAGCTTGCCCTTATTCCCCTGCCGCTCCGCAAGGGACTTGACCGCGTTGTTGGTTCCCAGAAACTGGTGATTTTTGGCAATGATTTTTACTTTGTTCAGATGATAGAGGACAAAATTTTCAAAGTAATCAAGGAGGTTATTTTTATTGCAAAGCCCTTCACAAAAAATCTGCAGGCTTAAACGTTTTTGCTCTGCCCGGCTGGCTGCTTCAATGGCCGGCAGGCTTTTTTGTTTCGGGTTGACGCTGTTGTCAGTAAGCTTTGCCCAGGAGAAAAAATGTTCCCATGGGGAATTGAAGCTGCCCACCCTGGTCTGAATACCGTTGGAAATACCAACAAAGAGGTTGTACCAGAACAGTTGTGGAATATTTTCCTTATACTTTTGCAGGTTATCGTCATAGCCGTTTTTGACCTTGACTGTGGCGTTTTTCAGTTCGATCATGACCAGGGGCAGACCATTGACATAGAGCAGCAGATCAGGCCTGCGGGTGATACCGCTTATGGCCTGATATTCAATGGAAAGCTGGGAGACCACCAGGAAGTCATTGTTCTCCGGGTTGGCAAAATCGATAACCCGCACATAGTCCTGCACCTCCCGCAGCTCTTCATTGGTATAGGCGACCGGTACCCCGCCCCGGATAAGCTCATAAATTTTCCTGTTGGCCATAACCGGTGGCAGGCTGGCCCGGCTGCGGGTGAGTTCCACAGCGCCATGTGCCCAACATTTTGAAGGCAGATCCTTGTTTAACCGTTCTAGAGCGGCCAGCAGGCGATCCTTGAGTACCACGTCCTTTAAAGATTTCCGGCCCAGTAGTTTTTTCTGCCAGCCGTCCAGGTGCTTATAGTTAAGGGACGATGTGAAGAAGGCGATGTCTGCTTCTTCTATGTGGGATTCGTTTAGGAAGGCCATTGTCAGAAATCAGAGGTCAGAAGTCAGTAAATGTTCGACGCTCAGCTTACCGCTCATCAGGCGGGGCAGGAGGAGGTCGCGGGTTTGTTTTAAGATTTTGTTTTTTTCACTCAACACCACTATTTCATCAAATATTTTCCCGGCTAGTTTGTGAAATTTAGTGCACACCCTGTTGTCTGGCTTAAAGAGGTGCAACGAAGTAAATTTGCCCTTGCTGAGATTTGTCATGGTCGCACCAGTAGCCCCGAATAATTCAATCATTGGTTTCATGCTTTTCATAGAAAAATACACATATTCTCTAAAAATATCTTCATCTAAAACAATTGAGTTGATCTGTTGATTAGTCTGGCTTTTCGAGACTGTTATACATATTTCTCCAGCTGTACCAATACAACTCACACAAATAGAATTTTTTGGAATATATTGACCTTTTTGTGCGTCAGCTCCTTGTTGTGAAAGCGTTTCTCCGGTAGTAATCGCAAATATTCCTTGCCCCATATCAGGTGTTTTAATGAAAGGAATGTCACCGTCAAAATTTTCAGGTATGGCTTTGCTTGGAGTTTTTCCCGTGACAACTTTTCCAAAGCTGGCCACTATAGCCTTCTCCCACCCATCAGGAACCCCATCAACGATCCGGGTCTGCTCATGGCCGGGAAAGCGGAGGCGGACAAACCATTCTTTGTAAATTTCCTCAGCCATCTGTTCCAGCAGGCTGATTCGCTGGTTGTTGTTGTCGATGAGTTCGTCATAGGCGGAAAGGATGGCAGCAACTTTTTGCTGTATCGGCAATGCCGGGAATTCCACCTTTAAACTGTGCAATACATTCCGGTCAAGACCTGGTACAGCTGCAGCACTACTGAGATGATCAAAATTTAATGCTTTTAAATAATAGTAAACAAATTTCGGATTACTACCTTTAAAATCATACACATAAAGAGTTGTGTTTAAAGGCCAAAAATTTCTTTTTTCATAGAACACTTCCCCTAAAGTTCCACATCGTCCTGTAACAACACCGGGGCCTTTTGCTTTAGCCTTACTATGATATCCTGTTATTCCAGATGAAGAAATGACAGGGGATGTCCCCTCTTTTCTATCTTGAGAAGGTAAGTCGTGTCCTCTTTTTAAAAGGAAAAAATTATCAAGCCTCTGTTTGCTCAAAGCTTTTGTCCTTTAAATATCTGGTTAAGGTTAGTTGAAATTTGGTACTCAAGTTCACGGCTTTGAAGAGTTAATTGCTCAAATTGACTACTTTTTTCATCAATTATCTTTTTAAACTCAATTTCACTTATATCCTCTCCTTCAATCACCACCCCAACATAACGCCCGGCATTTAATGAATAATCCTGTTCCTCAGCATACTCCTGCCGCTCCGCTGCCTTGCATAGCCCCACCACATCCTCATACTCTGCTTTAGGGAAACGGCTTTGCAGCCAGTCCATTACCTCAAACCAGTACTCAGGCCAATTCAGCACCCCGCGAATCTCCTTGACCTCATCCACGAAACTTACCTGCTCAAAGGCCTCAATTAAAACCTTGTCTGTACCGATAAGCCCCAGCTCGCTCCAGCGTTTATCCTGCTTCAGCCGCAGCAGTTTTCCTGCCTGTTTGTAGATTTCCAGCAATCGGTTATGTTCCTTTTTCAAGGTGTCAGCCAGGTGCTGATAAGACTCCACCACCTTTGCCAGCCCGGCAGCAAAGGTAAGCTGGGCCTTGTTGTCAAGGTTTTCCGGGTCAAAGGCCGACAGGTCGGCGGTATCCGGCAGGTTGATTGATGACATTGTGGAAAGTTTTCCCAACTGCATCTCCAAACCGGAGGCCTGCAGTTTTTTGGCCTGGGCAGATTTCCGGCGTGGTTTGCTCTCTTTGGCGTAGAGGGTGAGATTCTCTACCAGCTGGTTATAAAGTTTTCGATACTTCTCAACAGGCTGGGCAACCTCCTGCAGGGCAGCAATGGCCTTGGTGATATATTCAGCAATCAGTGTCAGATAGTGCGCTGTCTCACCTCGATAGAGACGGACAATGGCAGCCAGGTTCCGGATCTGTTCTTCGCTCCAGTCCCGGTGAGCCCGGTCAAGCTGACGGAAGGTATTACGGGCATCCACAAAGAGAATTTTGTCCTGCCGCTTCGTGCCCACCTTGCCCTTATCCAAAAACCAGAGGGTGGCCGGCAGGGTAACGGTGTAAAACATATTGGACGGGATAGTTACCATGCAGTCAACAATGCCACTGTCCACCATTTTGCGGCGTATATTATATTCGGCATTTCTGGCATCGGAGGCAGAGTTGGCCATGACAAATCCGGCCCGGCCTGTCTCGTTCAAAGAGGTGGCAAAGAGGGAAATCCACAAATAATTGGCATCGGTAATTTTGTCCTGATCCTTTTTGCCGCTCTTGGGCTTGGGCAGACCGTAGGTGGTAAAACGGCTGTCGTTTTTAACCGTACTTTCCTTGATGCCTTTGACATTAAAAGGTGGATTGGCCAGAACATAATCATACTTTCCCAAGCTGTTAAACTGGTCAATCTCATAAGAGTTGACCTCGGCAATCTTACCACGCAGATTGTTGACCAGCAGGTTCATCTTGGCCAGGCGCACAGTCTCGCCCATGAACTCCTGCCCCTCCACATAGATATTATTACGATCTTTGTTGACTTTCTGCAGGAAATTGGCAGACTGGACAAACATGCCGCCGGAACCACAGGCCGGGTCAAAAATTTTACCCTGAAACGGTTCAATAACCTCAACGAGAAAACGAACCACGGCAGTTGGCGTGAAGAACTCACCGCCTTTCTGACCTTCACTCAGGGCGAATTTGCCGAGAAAATACTCGTAAATTTTACCAAACACATCGCCGGATGCGTCTTTGGGAATATCGGAAAAGCTTTTAAGAAGCTGGGGCAGGATGTCATCCTTTTTCTTCTCAATATCAAAATATGGGTCTTTGGGCAGCACCCCCTGAAACTGAACATCCTGAAATTGTTCAATAGACTCCATGGCCTCTTTGATGGCCTGGGCTGTTTTGGTCTCGCCCGGCAGGTTGAGCAGGTAGTCATAACGGGCCTTCTCCGGCAGATAGAAGCCACATTTTTCAATGGCAACCTTATCAATGGGACGTTCAATCCTGGTTCCCTTATCCGCAGCAAAAGCCTTGTTAATCGCTGTTTCTGCATGGGAATATTTATTGTCGGCAAAACGCAGGAATATCAGGCCGAGAACCGGCACGGCATAATCAGAGGCCTTGAGGCCGCCGTAGGCCCGCAGGGAGTTGGCGGCATCCCAAAGGTCATCTTCAAGTTTTTTCAGTTCTGCGTTGTTCACTGTTTTCCTATTAAAAAATGGCGCTTATTGTTCTATTTCAATCACTACCGGCGTACCAATCATGTTGGCAACCGGAGTATACAGATCAACTTCGGTCTCGGGGGTTTTTATGGTGACGATCAGGGAATATCGGGCCTGATTGGCCCATCGTTCATGCCTTGGATTTGATTTCCACCAGCCCATCACGGGAAAGATGGCAACATGACCCCGCTGTGCCAGTTCAACTGCTGTGCCGGACCAGATGTCAGAATGTACAGAACCAATCTTTCTGAGATTTTTACCCAGTGTCCAGTTCGCATCACCAGGAGATGTTGCTCCCTGACGACCGGTCTCTTCATCTCGGGCAGCTTTATTGATTCTCTGTCGAAAATTTTCAAGGGATTCCAGGGGCCTTTTTACCTCAAAACGCAAACCATGGCTGGCGTAGCTGTATTTTCTCCCCCAACCTCTTCTGGCCGGGTTGGGCTCAATAAAATAGGAAAGGGTAACCCTCATTTCTACAGGAGTATTACCAAGGTCTTCAAGAAGGTCAATCGGCCAGGGAATGTCATGCAGGTGCAGATCGCGGGTAATGGTTCTCCCATCTCTTTTGTCAAATGGCTGTAAGGTATCCTGGGCAACAAGGGTGAGAGAATTTTTTGCGCTCCACATGGCTTTTTCAATATCGGGAACACCGTATCCGCAATATCGCAACAGACGTTCATAGTGCTGTTGCGTCCGCAGTGGCGTAAACCGATCTTTAATTGCCTGGGTCCACTCTGCGGAGTGGATCAGCATCGCCCTGATTGTTTCCGGCCAGTAATCAGGATACTGCGATTGCAGAAGGGCTGCGAATCTTGCGGCAAGGGCTGTGGCAGCGCTGGTGTCTCCCGTATTAACCAATGGCCGCATCAATTCGTGTTGCCAGCTCGTGGACAGGAGATCCAGGCTGTCAATATTATCAGCGGTTCCGGATGTGGGGTGTTTACCCATATTCCCGCCTTCCATCACAATATCAGGTTTTACAGGCCATGTTCTTGACCAATCCATGGATGTACAGCTTGATGGGCTCAGGTCACCCGGCGGTGCCAAAGGTTTCCAGTCCGGGTATTCTGCCGGATCAATGGAGGTTTTTTCCGTATAAGCCCCCACCGTAAGTGCATTCCAGGCCTGACCGGGATCGTGAATTCCTTCGGTTAAATTATTGTCCGGGTAATATCGTCGTTCTTCCCTTTCCGTATTACCGGCTGAAATAATAATCAACCGTTGGGTCTCATCATTTGCCCCGGAGCACAACGAGTCAATACTGGCTGACCAGGAAGAAGGCCTTCCAGCATCCCGAAAATCAGTGGTGGTAACGGCCATACAGAAATTTCTTGTCCTGTTGGGAGCATTTATCTCTGCCCGACTGACGGCTTCTGTTGTTATATTGCCGTACAAATGCGGCTCATTGGCTCCATGTGGCGGTAATATTTTTACTGATTCCAGCTGGTGAGAAAGAAGAACAGGGCCATTATAGGCCAGAAGTTCCGTCAGGTCTCCATAGGTAGCCAGACCAGCCATCTCGGTTCCATGTCCTTTATGGTCAGCCGTTCCCCAGGCTGGATCACAGGTATCCATATCATCTGTATTAAGTGCTACCCGTAACAGGGGGTGAGTAGGATTAATACCGGTATCGAGGATACAGACAGCCGGGCTGTTTCGGTCAGGTGGTGTTATCTGGTCAAGGGTGGCGTTGACCCAGTCGATCTGTTCAGTGCGACTCATGGCTGTGAAAAAGTCTGCTCTGTCTTTCACCCTGCGTAGTTCAGCGATACAGTTCAACAAATTTACAGACCTGCTCATTTGTTTTTTTGTGCCCTGAACTGCGACAACTGTTCTGTCGGGGAATCGAAGCGTTTCTTCCAAAACGGTTAATTCCATTTGCCGGGCATGTTCTTTAAAAAAGTTTTCATCGGCAACAGGGCCTTCCGTTACGCGAAGCCAGACCTCCCACCAGGCAATTTCTTCTTCAGCGGGCATAGTCTCCGGCGTATCTGTCCATAAGGCATCAAGGGCAGCTTTACTGATAGAAGCGATACTGGCAACAAGGTCTTCGTTTCTTGGTTTACCTTTGGGAGAATCTTTTTCAGGATTGAGATAGTTGGCAAATTTGTTGACCAGAATATCAAGCTTTCCTTCCGGGACAAAGACAGTAGCCAGGGTACGGTTCTCAACCTTGTGTACCGACAGAAGTTCAATGCGGGATGGTCTTGCTTCAAGGCTTTCAAATTTTAGCTCAAAATCAGGATCACTTTCAAACTGGATATAGATGCCGTTTTGAGCATCAATTCCATACGCTTTTTGTTCTGCAACGGCAGTCTGAGCTTGTTCCCGAATAGCATCGAATTGGTGAAGAAGTTTTTGGCCGTGAGTTTCCCGTTGGCGAGGAGGGACGCGAAATGATTTTCCTCCGGAAGCAGGCGAGGTATATGGCTCAGTGGTGGAAGTTCCGGTAACGAGAAGGTGGGAGAGCTTTTCCTGTTCGTTTCCCGGCATTGTTTTTACACAGAGGGTCGGACATCATAACTAGATTTGAGGGGAAGGCTTGCTTTTCTATCCAACAATAATTTGGCAAGATCTTTTTGAGAAACTTTTCCCCTGTCGCTGATAATTGCGTCTTTAATTGCATCTTCACAGGCCATTGATATGTCAGCAAAACTTAAATCATCAACGCGGGCAGCAATATTTTTCCAGATAATTCGTGATGTGGGGAAACCAGCCATTTTATTTTTTATTAATTCAATTGCCAGTGCCTTATCCGGAAGCTTGAACCGGATTACATCATCAAAACGTCGGAACAGCGCATAATCCAATATGTCAGGATGATTAGTTGCTGCCAGAATAAGACTGTCTGAATCATCCTGTTCAATCATCTGCAGGAAACTGTTTAATACCCTTCGTATTTCACCAACATCATTAGCGTGGCCTCTCTGAGAACCAATGGAATCAAATTCATCAAAAAAATAGACTCCTCTGGTTTGTACCAATGCGTCAAAAATCAACCTCAGTTTGGCAGCCGTTTCTCCCATGAATTTAGTGATCAGTCCTTCAAGACGAACCACAAAAAGCGGAATGCCCAATTCACCGGCCAAAATGCTTGCAGACATGGTTTTTCCGGTTCCCGGCGGGCCTACAAACAATAATTTTTTCCGTGGAACCAAGCCATGGGAACGGAGTTTTGCTATTTGTCTCTGCTCTCTTATGATCCTGGAAAGACGGTCATGGATGTCACGATCAAGAACGATGTCGGATAATCGGAGTTTGGGAAATGAGGCGGTCAGGAGAGTAGAAAGTTCGCCTTTAGGTTGGGATATGGCTACAGGGCGTAATAAATTGGGCAGCGATTTTTTCTTTTTTGCTTCATCTATTAAAGTGCGCAACTCTCTGGCCAGTTTACCATGCCCAAGTTTCGCTTCATGGGCAGCAACCTGCATGGCAACCGCATAAAAATGCGAATCATCCCCATCAAGATGGGATTTTAAAAGTGCTTTGATTTGTTCGGCACTGGCCACAATTGAATCCTGTTGATATGGTTATCACTTGCAAGTGATCACAATGACAATATAAACATTTCATGCTAATTTTTGCAGTGTTTTTTCCGTTGATGATAAGAAATCGCTTTTCAGCATCCCGCTGAAAAGCGGCCAGAGGGTGAGCCATCCACAAGAATCACTCAACA
>JANTGH010000121.1 GCA_024763055.1 Desulfobulbaceae bacterium | reverse complement strand
GGCATTTTTTGTTTAAATTTTATGCTTTATCAGGTTGTTTCTTTTTGTGAAATATTATCAAAAGTCATTTAACAGAGGAGAATAATAAATTTAGTAGAAAGTTTGCCTTTTTTTATTTTTTTTGGAATTAAATATGCATAATGTAATTTGATTTCAAGTTTGAAATATTACTGTAATTAATAGCGATAGCGTTACGTTTGAATGGAAAGAACAGTATCAATAGAGATATGTTTTGGCATATGATGGGTTTCTTCAAATTTTAAGATAAGCGAATTTTATACTAAGTCTTTATCGGTTATGTCGTAAATATGATTCTTTTCCTAAAAAACAAACATCGTTGTTTTTTTACTGATAAGCTGCTCATTGCTGTTCCATCCCTGCTTATCTTTCTGGTTGTCCTTGCTGTTCCCGACCCGGCATGGGCCCTGCAGTCCCATGGTTCGCCTGAAGGTATTTATGTCCATCAAATGGCCCATGTTTTATTTTTCGGTTCACTGCTTTATCTGTACTGGGATTTACGACGTTCCGCATTTGAAGGTAAGGGATGGACATACCTGCAATGGTTTTGCATCCTTATGCTGGCCTGGAATATAATTGCATTTACCGGCCACACCGTGGCGATTCATCTTGAATCCGGACATATTTCAACGGCAACGAGTTATATTCATTCCCGACTCATGGGGCCCATGAATTTGCTTAAAGTGGTCTTTTATTTGACACGGTTCGATCATATTGTGGTGGTGCCGGCACTTTTTTTCCTCTTAATCGGTTTGCGTTCACTCTACAGAAATGTCGAAGCTCAGGAAATTGATGGGAGGTGCAAATGATCTCGTTGCCTTTCCTTCCGACCATTATCACTGATATTGCCGGATCAGTAGCTGATGTTGTTTTTGCTTTTCTGGCTCTACGCTACGCCTACCTGCTGACCCGCAAGCAGCCGGAAAATTTTCTCTGGGGTTTTTTATTTTATTTTTGCGCGGTGTTGGCGATATTCTCCATTTCCCGGGCTGCCGGGCATCTGTTAAAACAGTTTCTTTTCATGGGCGGCCATAGGGAGACCTGGCATGTCATCTCGCCGTATTCCGGCGGATTTAATACTCTCCTTATGATTTCCGTTTCAGCCGTTACCCTTTTTTATCATAAAGGAGTGGAAGCATATCAGACTATAGAACAAAAGGCGGCAAAGTTGAAAATTGCCAATCTTCGTCTTGGAGAGGCCGCCCATAAATTAAAAGATCTCAATCTTACCCTTGAAGAAAAGGTCAAGGAGCGTACGGCAGAACTTTCCCAGTCGGAAGAAAAATTTCACCACCTGTTTTCAGCGTCCAAGGATATGGTTTTTTTTTGCGATAACAGTCAGAACCTCAAGGATATTAACGAATCCGGCCTGGAAATGTTGAACTATAATACAGAAGATTACCCATCGCTTAACCTGCATGATATTTTTGTTCATGAAGGTGATCTCGACATCTATCTTGAGTCAATGCATCGCGATGGATATATCAAGGATTTTGAGGCGGAATTCAAACGAAAAGACGGCTCAATTATAAATGTTCTTCTTTCAGCCTCGGCCATCGTGGGCGACAAGGGAAACATGATCGGTTGCGAGGGCATTGCCAAGGATTTGACGAGGGTCAAGACTATTATGGAACAGCTTGTCTCAAGTGAGAAAATGGTTTCGGTGGGCCAGATGGCTGCCGGTGTCGCCCATGAGATCAACACTCCACTTGGAATTATCCTTGGTTATGCTCAATTAATGATGGATGATTTTGATAAAGATTCTGAGGTATATCAGAATCTTGTCGTTATAGAACGTCAGACAAAAGCCAGTCGAAAAATAGTCGCCGACCTCCTTAAATTTTCTCGTCAATCCGGAAGTGTTCGTGAAGATATCGACCTTAATGAGGTCCTCAGGGATGTTAGTGCGGTTACTGAACATAACCTGAGTCTGGATCATATATACGTACATTTAGACCTTGCTCCGCAACTCCCCTTGGTTGTCGGTGACGCAGAAAAATTGCGTCAGGTCTTTGTTAATTTGATCAACAACGCGCACCATGCCATGGAAGAGCAGGGGAGTGGTGATCTTTATATCTCATCCTGGTTTGATCCCGTGAAAAAAGAGGTGGTTGCCGAGGTCCGCGATACCGGACACGGTATTCCCGATACTGTTCGGGCACGAATTTTTGATCCGTTTTTCACGACCAAGGCCGTCGGCAAAGGAACCGGTCTTGGTTTGTCTGTGTCGTACGGGATCATCCAGGATCATGGTGGTGTCATTGATGTGGAGAGTCCTGTAAAGGATAAAAAAACAGGGGAGACCCGTCAGGGAACAGCCTTTATTATCCGACTTCCGGTGTTAAACGAGCCTGATGCCTTGAATCCGCAACATCCAATAGATAAATGACAAACAACATATACAGGTGATATGACATCACCAAAGGAGGAAACCATGGCAGAGATTTTAGCATTAGATGATGTACAGGATGCAACGATCCTCATCGGTAAAATTCTTGCGAAAAAAGGGCATAATGTGCACACCTTTACCGAAGAGGATGAGGCAATTGTTTTTGCCAAAGAGAACAAGGTCGATTTGGCAATACTTGATATAAAACTCAAAAAGATGAGCGGCGTTGATGTCCTTGCAAAAATGAAAGAAGCCACCCCGGCTATGCACGCCATCATGTTGACCGGGTATCCTACAGTTGAAACGGCGCGGGAGGCAATCAGCCTTGGCGCCGATGAATATTGCGTCAAACCCATTGATCGCGATGAGCTTGAAGAGAAAGTGGAAAAAGTCCTTGCGTCAAAAGGGTAGAAAAAAGTAACCTATGGCGGCTCGGTGAAAGATTCCAATCGATTGAGTTTTAACTAAAAGATATGGTAGAGCTTTCGACACAGACAAAGGAACAGGGGTTTCTTAAGGTTTTTCAAAAAGTAACCCGACTTATTTCCATGGTACTTGATCACCAGCAGGTGATGGATACCATTGTCCGCAGTCTTCCCGAGCTGCTCGATATCGATGCCTGTACCATCAGGTTGTTCGATACGGGGACCAATACCTTTGTTCTCGGTGCCTCCCATGGACTTTCTCTGGAATATCTCTCTCGGCAATCCATTGACACCGAAGAGACAATGGAAATGATCAAATCCGGATATCCGGTTGCCAAAGTTGATCTTGATGAAGACCCAACGTACAGCGACCGTCAGGCAGCCGTCCGGGAGGGAATTAAATCGGTTCTTACTCTTCCCATTCTTTTCCAGGATTCAATAATCGGTATAATGCGATTGTTGACTAAAAGTAAGCGGCTGTTTTCAGCAGAGGAAATTTCATTTTCCATGGCTTTGGCTGAGCAGGTTGGGGTTGCTATCTCCAACGGCAGAATGTTTAAGGAAATGGTGAACCAGGTGGATTTCATGACCGAGGTCCAGAAAATCTCCAGACTCGTCAATTCCACTTTAGACCTGGATTCAGTTCTGGACACCATTGTTCAAAGAGTACCCTTGAGTATGGGGACCAAGGGGTGTACCATTCGTCTGTTAAATTCACAGACAAACCAGCTGGAACTGGTAGCCTCATATGGTGTATCGCAATCCTATCTCAGGCGGGGAAAGGTGGAGAACGAAAAAAATATTACCATGGTTTTGTCCGGTGAACCGGTTGCCGTTTATGATGTGTCTGCCGATAATCGGATTTTGTTCAAAGAAAACATGGAAGAGGAGGGAATCAAGTCGCTTCTTGCCGTACCAATCAAGGTCGGAAACGACATAATCGGGGTTTTACGTATTCTTTCCGAGACGCATCATAGTTTTACCAGTTCGGAGGTTAACTTTGCAGTTACCGTTGCCGAAGCCGGTGGGGCAGCCATTCAAAATGCCCGCGTCTATCAGAAAATAAACCTGCTCTTTAACCAGATTGAGGAAAATGAACGTTTTCTCTCTGATATTCTTGACTGCATCCGTCCGGAACTGCTGGTAATCGACAAAAATAAGCATGTCGTCCTTGCCAACAAGATCAGTCAACAGAGATTGGGCCTTAGTGAGTCGGAAATTTTAGGAATGGAGTATAACGATCTTTGTCCTGCCATCAGCGATGATGAAGGTCTCTGCCCGGTTGAGCGGGTATTGATTGAAGGCAGGCCCGCTACCTATGAGCATCAGGTAGAACTCAAAGACGGTATACACTGGTTCGAGCGAACGGCTTCGCCCATGTTTGATGACAAAGACAATGTTGAATACGTCATTGAAGTTATTCGGGATATTACTACAAAACGCAAACTTGAAAAGGAGCAGTTGGAACGGGTTAAACTGCAGGGGGTGGTTGATCTTGCCGGGACTGTGGCCCACGAGATCAACACGCCTCTTTTTGCCGCCCTTGGAACGGCCCAGATTCTTGAAGGCGACATTACGGATGAGGAAATGATTTCCGATGTGGAAATGATTATTCGCAACCTGAAAAGTATCAGTAAGCTGACCGAAAAAATGACCACTATGACCGGTTTTGAGCGTAAGGACTATGTCGGTGAGGCTAACATTGTTGAATTTAAATGATACCGCACAGGGAATACCTGTACAAAGAGGATGATGATGTTGGATCTCTGCGTAGATAGTGCACGGGTCGTAATAGAAAATATAAAACGGGTATTTGCCACGCCGTTTGGAATTTTTGTCTCTACGGTGTTATCGGGTATGGTGGGTGTTGTTATCCTACTTTTTTTCTTTTCCATGCTGCTTTCCGAGAGTACGCTGGTCATGATCCTGCCGGTTATTATTTCTTTTAATGCCGCCACCTGTGGTTATGGCCTTATTGATAAAGGGGGGCCGGACTTTCCCCGGGTTACCTTGAGTCTTCTTGTGATCAGTGCCCTGCTGGCAATAACGGGCTGTTTTGCCTTGGTTGTGTTGCTGCCGTGGGAATTGATTACCGATGGTGTGCGTTGGCTTGTTTCAGGCCTGTCGGCCCTGGGTTTTTCATTTTTTGGAGCCTGGATTGCCCGCAGGAATAAAAAATTGGGAAACAGGTCGCAATCATAAACAGTGGTTATGCGGAAGCGATTTTCAGAATTTCGTTTCCATACAGACACAAAATCATAACAAAGGAGGGGATACCGCAAAAAAAGAGAAGATTTTAAATGAAGCAATTATGTATTTTAATTTAAGGAGGATACAGCATGAAAGTAATGCGCATTCCAGTAGTAACATTAATAACTCTCGCGGGTTTTGTCCTGGCGAGTTATGGCCTTTGTTTTGGGGAGGCCAATATTTCGGCCGCAAAGTATAAGGCTGGAGACGAAGTAACTATCAAAGGTAAAATAGCACCTGGCCAGGATCTCTACATCGCTGTTGCCCAGAGCAAGATGTTTCATGGCAAGTTAACCGAGTTTAACGGCCAGAAATCCATGGGTAACTTTGAGAGAAAGAAGCTGCCGAAAAAAGGTAAAAAAGCCGGTTTTACCTTAGACACCGAGATTCCGCCTCTTTTCTACATGCTGACTACCAACAGGGATGCCTTTGGTAAGGACACAAAAAGAAAATTTGGTGGACCTTCCTTCATGAAAAAAATGCTCGGTGGCGGACTCTACAACACCAGCATGTTTAAACTGAAGAAAAAATGGGATGATGTCGGCGCCAAAGAAATGATGGGCCCGATCAAGACCGCTGAGCAGTGGAACATGTATAAGTTTGCCCATGAGAAAAAATACGGTATCAACACCATCGTCAAAGAGGGCAACAAAAAGGGTAAAGTTGTCATCTTTGCCAGGAGTGTACTTGGTGATGCTTCTACCGGTAATTACTGGGACAAGGGCACATCCATCAAGTTGAATAAAGAAGACGGTACCTTTACCGCTTCTTTTAAAACTTTTCGTCATACACCGCCGAACACCGGTTTTGACGTCTATGTCAATGGCGAAAAAAGTGGTTCTTACGTTGTTGAAAAGAACGGCTTCTGGCTGGCTAAGGGATATCGCTACATGAATCCACTCTGGGTAACCATCGGCGCCATCGCAGTCGGCACCTATTTCTCCATGATCGGTGCTGCCGGTGGTATGCTGATGGGTGCTTTCCAGGCCCTGGTTGTTCAGACAGCCGGTCCGATCGGTATCAACGCAGCCAACGTTCTGCGTCCATCAAATATCGCCCTGACCCTGTTCTCCCCGTTAGGTTCTTTCTACCGCTTTGCCGTGGTTGAGAAACGTGTTGCCTGGCCGGTAGGGATTTCGTTCGGTGCTGGTATTTTTATCGGTTCCATCTGGCTTGGTACCTATGTTACCCAGTATGTTTCCATGAAGGCCTATAAAGAATATCTTGGTATTCTCGTTGTCCTTATGGGTATCAAAACTCTCATGGAAATGACCCCTGCGGCCATGAACAAGAGAAAAAATATCAAGGCCATGACCCAGAAATTCAACGCCGCGGTCAAGAAAGCCAAAGAAACCGGCGGTGCTGTTGAAATGGGTTCCATTGAACCTGTTAAATCGGGTATTACCGATTACCGTTTCAAGTTCTGGGGCGAGGAATTCAGGATTAATCCCCTGCTGTTTGCTGTTCTTGGTATCATCGTCGGTATCGTTTCCCGTGCCTTTGGTATCGGCGGCGGCTTCCTGCTGGTGCCGATGATGACCACCATTGCCGCACTGCCGATGTACGTGGCTGTTCCGATCTCCCTGATCGGCACCTGTTTTTCCAGTGTCGGTTCGTTCATCGGTTATGTAATGAACGGTTACATGCCTGATCTTGTGTTGGCCGGCGCTATCATTATCGGCGGTTTTGTCGGCGGCATGCTCGGCAGCCGGGCACAGAAGATGTTCAGTGAAATGACCTTGAAGGTTATCCTGGCCTGTACCCTGTTCTTCCTGTTCTTCCGTTTCATGAAGATCGAGTACTGGATCTAAGATAATTTTTAATTCCTTTTTATTTAACCTCTTTTCCGCGAAAGGCTTTCCGCCTTTTGCGGAAAAGAACCTGTAGTGGAGATCGGATATGGATGCGTTCATGGACAATTTATGGGAATATATAATGGCCATGATTCTCCATGCGGCTGCAGCCCTTGACTGGTTGCTCTCGCCGTTTCATATGTTCGGCCCGATTTTCATTCTGACCCTGCTTGCCTTCGTGACCGTCTTGGTGACCAAAACACTCAATAAATTCATTATTACAAAACGCTATATTGAGTTGGAAAAAGAGTTTCAGCACTGGTACAAAATCCGTGAAGAGGCCATGAAGAGTCAGGATTATGACAAGGCCAAAGGATTGGCCAAAAACATCGATCAGGCCAAACTGAACCGGGTCTATTATGACTATTTTTTAGAGGGTTTTCTGCTGGGACTTGTCCGCAATGTGCTGCCGATATTTATTATGGTTACCTATGTCAATGAATCATTTAAGGCAGAGGAATTGACGCGGTTATTTGGTAAGGGATATGTGTTTGCCTTTCCAGCAGCCAACGGTAAACAGCTTTTGGTCGGTTCCGTTTTTTATTATATTATTGCCTTGTTACTGTCGTACCTGGCATGGGCTGTCATTAAAAGGATGGCCAAAAAAAAAGCCAGCATCTCTAAACAACAAATGGATTCCATATCATCTGATATAGTCTGAAATTTGATCAGCTATAAAAAAGTTGCTCCGGCTTGTTTGTGAGCTTTTCCTTTTTTTGTCAAATTAAACATCAAGATGAACCCTTGATTGTCTTTCCCATGGTTTAAAAGTGATTTTTTGATCTGACTGGAGCACGCTTAGCAGTGTTGTTTGTACGATAACAAAATGAATTCTCCTGTCCGCCCTATTTGGCATTGATTCAGTCGGTATGTGAGAACCGCATTGATGAATCGGTATACGGCAGACCGGATATCTATAATTATCGATGGAGGAGAAAATGAAAAAATCCGTGTACAGTATTTGCGGTATGTGCACTGTCCGATGTCCCATTCGTGTCGAGTCCGAAGATAACGAGGTGACATGGATAGAGGGCAACTCGCATCTGCTTGATGGTGCATTGTGCGCTAAAGGATCAGCCGGTCCGGCTCTTGTGAAGGATGATGAACGTCCGCAGCAGCCGCTTATTCGTGATGGAGGTCGAGGTGCCGGCCGCTGGAGAAAGGCCAGTTGGGAAGAGGCCTTAGATTACATCGCCGAGAAACTTTTAAAAATTAAAAATGAATATGGACCGGAATCTCTGGTGGTTTCATCACGAGGTGGTCCCTGGCAGTCAATGTATAAGACATTCTGTCACGCCTTTGGTTCTCCGAATTATACAAATCATGACAGCACCTGCGGTCGCAACACGCACCATGCCAGTCTTTCCATAAACGGGGTAGGGCGGAAGGGATTTGTCTATGATATAAAAAATTCAAAACATCTGGTTCTGTTTGGCCGGAACATGTTTGCCTCCCTGCGTATTGCTGAAAATATACAGACCATGGATATGCTCGAAAAGGGGGGCCGGTTGACCTATGTTGATGTCCGGCAGACCATGACAGGGCTTAAAGCAACACGTTTTTTCCAGGTACGACCTGGAACTGATTACGCGCTGGCCCTTGGCTTTATTCACGAAATCATAAAGCGGGAAATCTATGATAAGGCCTTTGTGGATAAGTATGTTTCCGATTTTGACCAACTTTGTACTTTTGTCGAAGAATATACCCCGGCCTGGGCGGCAAAAGAATGTGGTGTCAAAGAAAAGGCAATCAAGCAGTTTGTCGACGAAGTGGCTGAAGATATGCCCAATGTCATTTTTCATCCGGGATGGATGCTTACGCGCTATAAGGATTCTTTTTATGCAAGCCGCGCTCTCCATATCCTGAATGTCCTTATGGGTAATATTGAGATTAAAGGTGGGCTCATCATCCCTAAGGGGCCCGGAGATTGTGGTGTTAAAGGAATACGCAACCTCGACTGTCCCAAACCGGATATTAAGCGTGCCGACGGTGTAGGCTGGAAATATAAGCATTTTGATAAGGGACCCGGACTGCAGCATCTTTTTTTCCCGACCCTGCACAGTCAGGATCCATACCCGGTCAAGGCCTGGATAGCCATGCGTCACGACCCGTTTACCAGTATGCCGGATCCGCAGGCTCAGAAACTGGCCTTTGATAACTGTGACCTGCTTGTTTCCATCGACACCCATTACAGTGAATTTGGCTGGTATGCAGATGTCATATTGCCTGAGGCAACCTATCTTGAAAGGGATAATGCGATTTGTCTGCAAAAAGGACCCAAACCACGGCTTGCGGTGCGACGGAAGGCTATTGATCCGGAATTTGACACCAAACCTGCCTGGGAGATTTTTAAACAGCTCGCTGATCGACTCGATTTAAATGAACATTTCCCATATAATACCATTGAGGATTTATGGGCCTGGCAGCTTGAACCGACAGGTTTTACTATCCAGGATTTTGACGAAAAGGGATTTGTATCGCTCACGGACAAGGTCATCATGTATGATCGTGACAATCTCGAGGGCCAGTTTAAAACACCTTCAGGTAAGATTGAGATCATCAGCAAGAAGCTCACTGATGTTGGCCTTGAATCATTAAAACCTTATGTCAGTCCTACAAAACCCCCAAAAGGGCAATTTCGTCTTGTCTTCGGCCGTTCGGCCGTTCATACCCATGGCCATACAATCAACAACATCCTTCTTTATGAGTTGATGCCGAAAAATTCCCTGTGGATTAATACCAGGATTGCGGCAAAGCTTAATGTAAAAGAAGGTGACGTGGTTGATGTCATTGCTGTTGATGGTTTTAAACAGAGGATCAACGCCCATGTGACTGATTTTATCCATCCTGAATGTGTATATACCGTCCATGGCTTTGGACGACAGGTTCCCTTACAGAGTAGAGCCTATCATGCCGGCCTGAGTGACCAGAAGTTGATGCCGGGTATGCTTGATAACTGGGACGAGGCCGGAGGCGGGGTTAATCTTTGCGAGGCTTTTGTTACCGTGCGCCGAAGTGCAAGAAATCCAAAGAGGAGGGTTGAGTTATGAACAAATATATGATTTACCTCAACACCAAACGGTGCATCGGTTGTCATGCCTGCGAAATTCACTGTAAGTCCAATAAGAATTTACCCTTTGGACCTATACTCTGTGAAATTGATCATGAACCGCTTAAGTCGATCAAAGGTGTGCCGAAAACGGAATTTTCTTTTCGAAGTTGTTACCAGTGCGACGATCCCTATTGCGCTCATATTTGCCCGACCGGCGCTCTCTCCAAAAGAGAGGATGGTATTGTTATGCTGGATGAAGAGAAATGCATCGGCTGTATGGCTTGTGCCGGAGCTTGTCCATGGGGAATTCCACAGCTCAACCCGGTGAAAAATAAGATGGTTAAGTGCGACTACTGTGTGGACCGGATCGAGGTCGGTCTTAAACCTGCCTGTGTTACCAAATGCACCACCCATGCGTTAAAATTTGTGACTCTGACGCCGGTATAATTTTCTTTTTTTGTACAGAAGGGTGTTGAAAAGTGTTCCCTAGAACCAATTTTCAGTGATGTAGGGCTGAAAAATCAGCATTTTTTTCGTTGAGCTTTCTTTGCCGAGGCTTGAG
>JANTGH010000120.1 GCA_024763055.1 Desulfobulbaceae bacterium | reverse complement strand
CCCTGCTACGCCTGCGGTTTTGCCTGCCCATGATCGCCTCAACCTGTATCATATTTACCACCTCAAAATGTGAATTTATTTATGAACGAGCCCTTAGGTTTAGGTCAGGTTTGGCCAATCTGATTGAACAAATCCGCAGACGTAGCTGTGCTACGTTGAGGATTTTGTGATTGAAGATTGGCCAAAGATGGCCTGAAGATGAGATGCGAGATGTTCAAGTTATTTACGGACGGCTCCTTAAAGAGAATTAAGCATGGGAAAGGTAAAAAGAAACGATTTCTGCCCCTGTGGGAGCGGCGAGCGCTATAAAAGATGTTGCGGCAGGAGAGACGATGATACTGCCCAGGCGGCAGCAGCAAGTAAAATTGGGGATTTGGAGCAAACAGCAACAGAAAATTTCAGCCCTCTGGAGCAGTTATTTGACGAATTGATGGGGCTAGCCAACATGATGAGACATCTTCAGTATGATGGGGATATTCCCCACCGTGTGAAACAGGCTGAGAATATTATAAAAAAGCTTGAAATACGTTTTAAGGCAAATTCAACACAAGAATTAAACAATATACTAACCGACATTTTCCGTACTGATGATAATTATGACACTGATTATCTGTTAGAGGTCAAACATACATTTATTTTATATTTTGGCGAAATGTATAATCAATATGGAGATGTCTTAAGTTTAGATAAAAAGAATAATCAGGCAAACGAAAATTTCAACCATTCTCTAGAAATTACGGAATATATATTCCCATTATTAACTAATAATGAAGTTAAGCGGCGAGCTTTAAATTTGCAAACAGGAAATTATCTAAAAATAGGTAGATGTTTCTTCCAACAAGGGCGGTATGAGCAGGCGCTGGAAAACTTCGTTCTGGGAGCGAAGTATTCAGAGGAAATAAGCAACAATTTTCCCGGAGAACACGATTTTTACCTATTTTATTCGAACGAGAGTAATCGAGCAGAGCTGTATACTAACATAGCAGTCATTTATGATAATTTGAACAAATGTGATTTGGCAGTCAAATACTTCGAGATGACTCTCGACGTATTTTACATTTTGCAAGATGCGACTCATAAAAACAAAACAGTACCTTTTGACGAGCAAGATAAGGACAGGTTCACCTTACGCAAAGATGAAGAAAAATTTAAGCAATTTTATCGAGATAGAGCCGGTCTCATATCCGAGATAATAGGCATTGAAATTTTTTTAAATGAATTAATGCTGGCTCGGGCATATTACAAGGCAGGAGATGAGGAAAGATCGCTTAAAACTATCCATGAAGCAATTTCTCGGCATGACATTAATTTCTTCAATAAATCCGGTATCATCAGCGCTATGTTGCTTTTCTTCTCAAAGCCTTATAAAGAATATTTTCATTTTTATCAAGCGTTGGGAGACTGTACCAAAATATCGCTTAGTTATAACGATCCGTATTGCCCTTTTATTGCAACGACGGCAATCGTTTGTATATTAAAAAGTCTTGAGTTATCGCCGGACTCTGCTGTTTTTTTAGACGGGGAAAAATTTATACATGTGATGCTGACCCATCTTCACCAACTCCGCGGCTTTTCCGAAGAAGAGACAGCCACCTTGCTTGAACTGGTTGAAAAGTTCAACAACCTCCGCGCTGAACTGGATCCGGCTGTAAATCCCGGCGCTATCTACAACCAGGCGGTTCACTTTCGCAAGACAGATCCTGGGCGCGCCCAGCAACTGGCCCTCAAGGACCTTGAGCAACAGTTGGGCCGTCCGGACGGTTATGCCGCTGAACCAATGTCGCTGCTTCTCGCTATTCTGACCGACAAAGAGGGCAATGCAGACCGGGCCTGGCAGTTTTTTAGCGAAATACGGCCTCAAATAGCCTGGACACGGCAACCCAGGGAAGCGGTTCGTGATATTTTTTCCCTCCTTCCCCATTGCCTTTCCTCTCTGGCACGTCTGGAAAAATTTATCGAATTCTGTGAACAATACATTGCCATTCTCCCCTCTGCCAGGGAAAATCGCGAAGTCTTCAGGGATATGATGCGACTCATGGCTGCTACGCTGATCCTAAAACATGATGATCTTGCATTGAGTTCTGAGGAAGAAGGCAGCTATGAGTCTCTACGTTCTAAATGTAATAAATTTTTTTGGCAGGGGATAAAGGAGTGGCAGCGCCTTACCGGTGAAGCAGTTTCTCCCTTGGAAAAGGTCGTTGGTCTTTTCAAAGGCGCTGTCGCGGAAGATGATCCATTCTGGACAGAAATGGATACGGAAATCGAAAATATGGACAAGGTGGTAGCGAAAAAAATTCATAACAATCTGCACAAGCAGGGTGGCAGGAATGCCTACGTTAAAATAACCTCCATCCTCGGGGCGGTGACTGACGAGTTTGCCGATCATCAGGATAAAGAGCCGGCGGAACGGCTGCGTTTGGCATTTGAAGTTTTCAGAAAAAAACAGCAGGAGTTGAGGGGCAGCGAAGATGAAATTGAGGCCATGATTTCGGCAGCGCTGGAAAGACTGTTTACCACCTGTTTTCTGCCTGTCCTGCAACAGATTGCCCATACCGGTTTGCCCGAGGAGCTTGCCGCCTGCATTACCGACGGAAAAAATCAAGACGTAAAATGGGCTGTCATCGGCGCTAAACATTTTATGGATCATTTTAAAGAAACCGGCCGGGAGATTGATTACAGCCCGGCCATTCTCATGCTGTGCAAGACAATTGAGGGTCAATTCAAGGAGACCTTTCTGGAGGCGCTCAAAGAGGCGAGGAGAAACAACGGCATTAAACTGGATTTCACACAAAAAAAATTTTGCCTGGAACCTGATATCCCTGCCAAGGAACAATGGCGTACCATAAGCGGAAAGTTTAAAAATTTCTTCTTAAAGGACGAAGCCCGCTTTTTGTTCAGTGATATGCAGAAAACATGGCAGGCGGTCACTGTCCCGGAAACTGCCGCCTCGCCGATCATGGCGGCCATTGGCAACTGGTTCAGGGAACAGGTAACCGGCACTGCCCTGGCGCGGCGGGAGTCGGCCGATGCCTTGGCAACACTGGTCAGGCATCGCAACAATGCCGCCCATTACAAGAGTAATCAGCCGGTATTGCCGTGGCAGACAGCCGACGAGGTCTGGCGCATCACTATGCAGGCATTGTCAGCCGATATCCATTCCGGCATTATTCCGGAAATGGTTCAGGCCGGATTCCGGCTGCGGGAACAAGGATATCTGCCGGAGTTTGCAACCTCATTCCGGAATTATCTTATGTAAGACTGTTTGGGCGCAGATAAAGTGTAGCTGAAGTTACGTAAATATTTATGAAATGGGATATCCACTTTACCGGCCTAAACGACAAATTGTAGGTTGGGTTAAGCCAGCAGCTTGCAACCAATCTTGTTGGGTTCGCTAATTTTTTAGTTATTTCCAAATCTTGAGAGCTGTCAGGGTCAGGCTAACCCAACAATGATATTGCCCGCAATCCGCTTAACCCAACCTACACTATACACAAGGCCGGCGAAGTGGATAGCCTCCTTTATGAATTTCCGCGAATCATCTGAAAGAAAGTCCGTTTTTCACAAACTCCGAGCCCTTCCAGTTGAACGGCAAGGCAAAAAGCGGTCCGGTAATGTATTTCTTTTTTTCTAAATACCGGCTTAACTTCTCTGCCAGACACATCTTGCCAATACTCATGGCCTGTTCCACGACCACTTGCGGGAAAAAATCCTAAGTTCCTTAATGTCCTTTTGATCATCTTGGCACGAATTATTTTCATGGCCACCCTCCAATTCTCAAAATTAATGATTGCTTAGCCCTCAATAATTTCTTACGGGAATGACCTGGTTGATTTTTAAAATTTCAAAATTTTTTAATTTTTTCTCCCTTTCTTCGAAAAAACATCCTTCTCCTTCCCGTAAAAAAAAGTAACAGCGACAGAAAAGGCAACTGTAGTTGTCAGTCACCTTTTACCTTAACAAGTGCCGCAAAAGCGGACCAACTCAACAATGGAGGGGGAAAAATTATGCCTAACAAGCGAAATTACAAAAATGCAATCACCCTGTCAGCTGGCAAAAACTACTCACAGCACATCCGTGATTTTATGAGTCGGCATGGTCTTCATAAGGTTATCGGGTTTTCCGGGGGCTCAGACGACAAGCTTCCCGGCATTCCTTCCGGTGATAATCTTCAGGAGCAGTTCAAGAGTTTTCGAGGCGATTTTGACAAACGTATCGTCACTGATGCCCTGTCGGTACTGCAAGGTCATCGCGTGGCAATCCTTACCGGCGGCACTAAATGGGGTGTGCCGGAAACCGCCTGCAAAACGGCCAAAGACCTTGGTTTCAAAACTATCGGCGTTTTTCCCAGGGCAGGGAGAAAGTACGCCATGGACGATTCACTGCTTGACCTTTCAATCTGCGTAGACCCCTTGATGGGTGAAAGCCGCTGGGGGGATGAATGTCCGGTCTGGGTTTCATTATGTGATGGCATTATTGTGATAGGCGGAGGTGCCGGCACATTAACCGAATGCGCCCATATCCAAAAGATCAATGAGGCCCTGGTGAAGTATCACCATATTCCAAAATATATAGTGCCAATCCACAATACCGGAGGGGTAGCTCACCTGCTCTCTCACATCTGGGCTAAACCGGAGATCAAGACCTTAAGCATGCCGGCAGACCGGGTACATAATGGAGCCGATGCCGCCAACATCCTGGTTGATCGCTTACATCTCTATGATTTCTATGACCATCATTACCATAATGATCATCATAATATTCACAAATACAATTAATAAGGAGGTTCAAAATGACCATTATTACGCCCCAACCAATTTCTGGTTTCCCCGAGTTTCTTCCCAACGAGCAGCTGGAATTCCAGCGGAAGATGCGCCTTGTTCAGCAGCATTACGAAAGTTTCGGTTTTGTGCCCATTGAAACACCTGCCGTGGAGCGTACAGAGGTTCTTACTGCCAAGGGTGGTGACGACAAAGAGATATATGCACTCAGACGTTTAACCGCCCAGGATGATGCCGCTAAGGATCTGGCTCTCCGCTTTGATCTTACTGTTCCCTTTGCCCGATATGTCGCGCAACATTCTTCCAAGCTGACATTTCCTTTTCGCCGTTACCAGATCCAGCCGGTTTGGCGCGGTGAGAGAGCGCAGTCAGGACGGTATCGCCAGTTCTATCAGTGCGACATTGATGTGATTGATGAAAATGAACTTTCGCTTTATCACGACGCTGAGATGCCGGCGATTATCTATCAAATTTTTCAGGACATGAAAATCGGCCCCTTTACCATTCGCCTTAACAATCGCAAAATCCTCCAAGGCTTTCTGAGATCTCTGGGACTGAAATCCTCTGACGCCATTGAGGGTGCCTTGCGGATTATAGATCGACTCGAAAAGGTGGGGCGCCGGCAGACCGAGGACGATTTGGCCCAAATGGGTTTGCCTGCTGAGGCGATTAACAATCTAATCGATTTTTTTCAGATGAACCTGCCAACTGATGCTATGCTCGCAAAAATGAAAAGCATGGCGGACGGAAACAATTCGCTCTTTTCACTTGGCGTTAAAGAGCTTGAAGAGGTCGTTAACGCGGCCCGGGATCTTGGCGTACCTGATACCCATTTTCGGGTTGACCCCAGTATTGCACGCGGCCTTAACTATTATACGGGCACCATCTATGAAACCACACTGAATGAGCATCCCGGGATAGGCAGTATATGCAGTGGTGGCCGCTATGACAACCTGGCCAACCATTTCATCGACAAGAAGCTTCCCGGGGTTGGGATTTCCATTGGTCTAACGCGGTTAATCCCACGCTTGCTGAAAGCCGGTGTTCTTGAAGCCGTATCAGCGGCCACTGCCCCGGTGCTTGTTACCAGGCTGGACAAGTCCAGGCAAAGTGATTACCTGCAGATCGGCACCACCTTTCGTAAATCCGGTATTAATGCGGAAGTTTTCCTCCAGGATAAAAAGCTTGGCGCACAGCTTCATTATGCCAACCGTAAAGGGGTATCCATAGCGATTATTGCCGGTGATGAGGAGTTTTCCAAGAATAACGTAATTGTCAAAGACCTTGCCTCTGGAACCCAGACTACCGTCTCCACAGCCGAAATGGTAGATGTGGTGAAGAATATTCTTGGCCCGAAGCATTAACGCTAAAAAGACCCGATTCGCCCGGATCAGCCCATAGCGTAATGATACTGGCTGGTCCGGGCCTGGAGCAAACATTGGTACACTGTAAATTTTGCGAGGTCAGACGTTATGAAAATCCACGCACTTAATCATGAGCAACTCACCTGGTTAAAGGACATGAACATATCAACTGAAAATCATTTTGCCAGCCTGCTCAGCAACCAAAGCACGAGAAAGCTTCTTTGCTGTTCACTGAACATCTCAAATGAACAGCTTGCAATAATAAGGCAGGAGCTTCGTGATAACGGCTTTGAAACGAATAATGATCAACCGGTAAGCGAACCACCTTCCGGTTGTCTTTTTTTGTCTGAAAAGGAGTAAAGATCATGACCGGCACCAAGATAACTTCTCAGAATATTTTTACGAATAAACAGAAAAATCTCCTGGAATCCCTCAACATTTCTTCCATGGATCATCTGGCTGCTTTGGCTATCCAGCCAGAATCCCTTGAGCTATTGGCGGAATTTCTCCAGATTAACCTGTCAGCCCTGAATAATCTTAAAAATTTATTGGCGACTTTTATGCCGGGAAATGCAGATTCCTTTGCCCTGCAGGAAAGTCGAGCGGACAAGGTTTTTGGGCTCCTGATCTCAGAAGAACCTTTCGGAGCCCCGCCCATGGAGTTTAATGCCTTTTTGCGGGGACTTGATCTGCCCGTTAAGGGATCGGTTCTGAAGCAGACATTGCGCACCGGAATCAGGGATCAGGGAAATCGCGGCACCTGTGTTGCCATGGCCGCGGTCAAGGCATACGAGGCAGTACTGGATGCGCCCAGCCCCCTTTCACCCCAATTTTTATACAACATGTGCAAGCAGGTTGACGGGGTGACAGATAAGGAAGGGACTTTCATTCATACAGCCCTTGATGTCTTGAATGAGCACGGCTGCTGTCTTGAAAAAAGCTTTCCCTATAATCCCCTTAAGGTGCCGGGGCCGGAAGGAGGCACACCACCTTCTGCCGCAGCCATCAAAGAGGCATGCAGATTCAAAACAAATAGAGGGGTAATTTCCTTTAAAGGCAAAGATGGTCTCTTGCTGGTCAAGGCCTCAATAAGTGGCAAGCTGGCTCCAGCCCCAAGGCCGATTATAGGCGGTGTTTCCATTTTTCCTTCATTTAATAATAGTTACACCAGGCGGACCGGCATAGTAAATTTCCCGATTCCAGGGGAAAAGGCAATCGGCGGTCATGCCGTGGTTTTGAGCGGATTTGCAGATGACTCAAAAGCTCCCGGCGGAGGTTCACTTGTCTTTGTTAACAGCTATGGAGAAACGTGGGCCGCAGAAAGTCCGCACAGTCCGGGAGTAGGAGAAATTCCCTACAACTACATTGAAGAGCATATGCACTCTGCCGGGATGTTGCTTTTAAAAGATGAAACCCTCAACTTTTCCTTTGGCAGGCAACCTGAGACACCTGAGAGAGAACCTCTCTATATCCGCGCTGATTCGTCCGACAACCTTGAAGAAGACAAAAATATATCTCCGGAAAACGGGTTTATCCTGGGAAAAAGTCATGATAAAAATCAGGATATAATCTGGCAGCCTTTTATGTTGCCCAATACCCATATGATTGTTTCCGGAGGCTCTGGTGAAGGCAAAAGCCAATTTGTCAAATCGTGGATATATAAACGCTTAAACATGAGCGATGCCTCCGGCATTCATGTATTTGATTTGCATCAAGAATATTCGGATGTCCTGGGACTAGTTGCCGCAAACAGCAATGTAGATGATGTAGCCCTGGTGGATGTAACTGCAACCGGCTTTCCTTTTCGCCTGTTAGAGCGGCAGGGAGCGTTACCTGACGACATCAGAGTGGAAAATATCCTCCATGACCTGCGGGCGGCAAGCCCGCAGATGGGCAATGTTCAGGCCGATACGATAAGGCGTATACTGCTGGAAGGACTTGTCCTGGGATGGGAAAATGTTGATCTGCGTGATCGTTTCGAGGATATTGATGACCCTAACCTGAAATCGCAGATATATCCCATACTTTTGCTCCTCCGGGCAAACAGCGCCCGTATGACTGAAGTTCTGGACAAACGCCTGGTAATCCATGATCTGTCTAATTTTCATGACCCGGTCAGCAGAGCGGCCTATGCTATCAGTTTTCTCTCCCAGCTGATGCAAAACCGGATGATGCTCAGACAAAACAATGGACTGGATGGAGCCAGGTCATTAAGCGTTGTTTTTGAAGAGGCTCCGCTTCTGGCCAAGGCCCACATCCAGCTGGAAAGGTTTTTTCAGGAAGCAAGAAAAATGCGTTGCAGTGGAATTTTTGTTTCCCAGCAATGGTCGGCCATACCTCATTTTGTCAGCAGAAATGCAGCTACCTCCATTTTGTTCAGAAGTGCCGCCATAGAAGCAAAAAAGAACAAGACAAAAGAGAGAATGCCTGCTGAAATCGGCGAGGCGATAGTCAGCTTACCCGACAGGGAAATTTCAGCTCGTTTGAATTTATTCCATGAGGAGTGCAAGAGCACTGTTGCCGATTTTTCCCATCTTTTCGCTTCTCAAGAATCAGGAATAAAAGAACAGGGGCCAATATCGTTCAGCAAATCTATTAAACTGGGGTCTCGTTTGTTTGTCAAACCCTTTGCCGGGGAAAACCTTTATAAATGGATAGCTTCTTTTTTCTCTGAGCAAACCATGCAGCGCTGCTGGTATCGCCTTCTTCTTTTTGAGCTCGATAACAATGCCTCACTGTTGTGGGACCAGAAAAAGAAGTTGCCGGTTATCGCCATAGAGCCGCAGGTAGCCCATTTGACGGCATGGCAGCACATACCTGCAAATCTTTCGACTATTACCAAGATTCAGAAAAATGACCTTAAAAAAACAGGTGGGCCGAAGAGTAACCTCATTAAAAAGGGAATAGCGGTAATGAGTAATGGCCAGCTATGTTTGAGTAAGGAGTTACAGGCGTTACCTAAAATTGATCTGCCTGGCAAGTTGGTTTCAGAGCTTCCGCCTGGCTGGCCACACCCTGGAGAGTCGCCAGAGCTGACAGCCGACCAGCTGGAAATGATCCGGCTTGTCGCTGGAACCATCTGGGGCGTCGGTCTCAATCAAGCTCCCCGGGAAGTTTTGCTGCCGGTCTATTGCAAGGATGAAAATGTTGAGGTGTGCGAGATGATTCCGGCTTGGCGGCGCTCTGAGCTCTTGTGAGATGTTCACCTTTGTCCCCCCTTACATGAAATGCTTGGAGGATTTGATTTTTTCCACCTGCAGGGGTATTTTCACGGAAACGCATAGAAAAAACTGATTGTTTTGTATATCATAGGTCAGGAAACTTATGGAATCAATTTCATTTACAATAACAACACGCACCCCGCAGGTAACCGGTGATGCCAAAAGGGCGAATGGCGAGATCATCACTTTGCCCAAAGAATTACAAGAATGGTTTAAAGGCCTGCCCGACTGGGAGCCACCGGCGTTCCTGGTTGGAGGAGCAGTGCGTGATGTCCTCCTGACAGCAGCCCCCAAAGACCTTGATCTGGTTCACCCAAAAGCAGATCAACTGGCAACAGCCCTGCAAAATTTTCATCAAGCCACCCTGGTACCCTTATTTGCCAAGGATACCGTTAAGAAAACCTGGCGGCTGGTGCGAAAAATCGGCAACAGTCGGGAGGAGCTTGACCTGTCCTCATTTCACGGCAACTCGCTGGAGGAAGATCTGGCCAACCGAGACTTTACCATCAATGCCATGGCCATGGCGATTGGTCAGGATAACCATACAGGAGAGCTGGTCGATCCCTTTGGCGGCCATAATGATCTTTTGCAAAACAAAGTTGTCCGGCAAACTACCCCTGACACGTTCCCTGCTGACCCCTTGCGCATCCTGCGGGCCTACCGATTCAGCGCCACCCTTGACCTGATAATCAGCCCGGAAACCAGAGAGGCGATTAGAGCCAACTGCCCACTGCTGCCAGAGATAGCCATGGAGCGGCAATTGGTGGAGTTGCTGAAGATTTTTGCCTCAAAGCGGGCATACTCCACAATGAACCAGATGGACGAGGATGGGGTGCTGGAGCTGATTTTCCCGGAAATACAAGCCATGAAAGGCTGCAAGCAAAACAGCTTTCACCACAAGGATGTCTGGCAGCATTGCCTGCTGGTGCTACAAAATTGCGAGTATATTCTGCAAAACCTGACGGCTTTCTTTGGAGATATGGCTGAGAAGATCGAAAAGTATCTGGCTGGCAACAGGAAATTGCCTCTGCTCAAACTCGCTGCCCTGCTCCATGATGTGGGCAAACCTGCCAGTAAAGATATCCGTAAGGACGGCAGAATCACCTTTTATAACCATGACCTCCTTGGTGCTGAGATGATTGGCACTATCGGTGAGCGACTGCTGATCGGCAAGCAGGGAACCGCTTTTCTGGAGAGATTGGTGGGCGGCCACCTCCAGGTACTGAATCTTTCCGCTTCCAAGGTAAAAAAACAAACCTTGATTCGCTGGCTGCGCCGGCATGGCGATGATTGCCTGGCCCTGCTCATCCTTGGCCTGGCCGATGTCAAGTCTACTCTTGG
>JANTGH010000119.1 GCA_024763055.1 Desulfobulbaceae bacterium | reverse complement strand
TCCATGGCCGCCTGGCCTTCAAAGTCGACCTCTTCACGGATGCTCAACAGGGAGGCAACCCCGTCAAAAAGACGGCCGACACTTGAGCTCTGCGGCGAATTGATTTTTTTTCTTATCATTGTACAAAGAGCGATTCGTACCTGTTGAGAGATATTGTGCAGGGGTTCAGGCAGTGCTTTTGTCTGCTTAATATTTTGGCCGCAGGCTGCAACCAGGGCCAGGCCCAGCCGCCATATTTCCCGGGTTGCCCGATCACCGCCGGGAAGAGGGAAGGGCTTGAGATGGGCAACTCGCTGAACGTTCGCGCCGTTT
The DNA here is from genome assembly GCA_024763055.1 of Desulfobulbaceae bacterium. Classification (GTDB taxonomy): domain Bacteria; phylum Desulfobacterota; class Desulfobulbia; order Desulfobulbales; family Desulfobulbaceae; genus DRLX01. The sequence continues at coordinate 10,430 of JANTGH010000119.1, read as the reverse complement.
ATGTAAAAAAATTCTCCGCCCCAGATCGTGCCGTCGCTGCCCAGACCGGCGCCGTCAAAGATAACCGCAATCCCTGCCGAAAGATCATGCTCGGCCATTATCGCACCGGCATGAGCATGATGATGCTGGACTCTGATGCAGGGCAATTCAAGGGAAGCTGCATAACGACTGCTCAGATAATCGGGGTGCAGGTCGCAGGCGACGTATTCAGGGGTGATCTCCAGCACATCCTGCATGTAGTGGATGGATTCTTCGAAAAAAACCAGGTTCTCCGGTCCTTTGAGATCACCGATATGCTGGCTGACAAAGGATTCGCCGGGACGGGTGAGGCAAAAGGTATTTTTTAACTCGGCCCCGCAGGCAAGCAGGCTGCCATTCTTTTTGGTCACTGGAATCGGCATCGGCACATACCCGCGTGAGCGGCGGATCATGCGGGCTTTACCTGAGGCAACCCGGACCACGGAATCATCAACCCTGGTAACAATATCCCGGTTGTGGAGCAGGAAAAAATCAGCAATGGGGCCAAGTTTGTCAAAGGCATCCCTGTTTTTGGTACAGATTGGTTCATCGCTGAGATTGCCCGAGGTCATAACCAGCACATCAGGACATTCCGGCATGGCAAAAAGCAGGTGATGAAGCGGGGTGTAAGGCAGCATGATACCCAGTTCCCGGATCCCGGGCGAGAGCGCATCGCTCAGTATACCCTGTTTTTTCCGTACCAGGACAATGGGTCGCTCTTTGGACAGGAGCAGTTCCTTTTCCTGTTCATCCAGGTGGCCGATTTTTTCAGCGGCCGCAAGGTTGATGGCCATTACGGCCAGCGGCTTGTTGTATCGGTGTTTTTTCTCTCGCAGTCGTTGCACGGCTTTATCTAAATATGCGTTGACGGCAAGATGAAAACCGCCAAGCCCCTTGACGGCAACGATTTTCCCATCTTCCAGGGCACGGGCACAGAAATGCAGGCATTGCTCATTGTCCTGAGAGAGTATTTTTCCGCGGCGGTCGTGCCAGCTGGTTTTTGGTCCGCATTCAGGACAGGCATTGGGCTGGGCATGAAACCTTCGGTCGGATGGGTCGTTATATTCACTTGCACAGGCATCGCACATGGGAAAAACGGTCATGGAGGTATGGGGACGATCATAGGGAATTTTTTTGATAATGGTCATCCTCGGACCACAGTTGGTGCAGTTGGTGAAAGGATAGTGGAAGCGGCGATTATCCGTTGAAAAAATATCCCGCAGGCAGTCATCGCAAATGGCGATATCAGGAGAGATCAGGGTGGTTGCGCTGCCGCTGCTTTTGCTGGCGCAAATAGTAAACCCCGGCGCAGGCTGCGGTCCCCGGCGCCTTGAAATATTCAGGTCGGTGATGTGGGCCAGCGGCGGCGGGGATGTTTTCAGAGTATGCAGGAACCGGTCGACATCAACTTTCGACCCGAACAGGATAATTTCAACGCCCCTGCCGGTGTTGGCCACACTGCCGGTAAGGCCAAGACGGGTTGCAAGCGTAAAGACAAAGGGCCGAAATCCCACTCCCTGCACAATTCCCCGTACATTGACTGTTACCTGTTTTTCTTTCAAAAAGGGCATCCGGTGAATTGCGATTTGTGCACAGTATGCATTGTGCATGTTGTGCATTAATTTGTGCATATTTTATGTTGACATTTATTTTTTACTGGAATATGAAGAAATATACAAGGATAAATGATCAAAATATTCAAAGAGGCCCAAAATGCATAACATGGTTCCGCCTGCTGTTTCTATTTTTGGTTGCGGCAATACGCTTCTTGGGGATGATGGATTCGGCCCGGCTGTTATTGCTGCGTTGCAGTCGGAGTATAGTGTTCCCGGTCATGTCACCCTTGAGGATGTCGGCACCGGCATTCGTGAGTATCTCTTTGATTTTGTCCTTGCCCCGAATCTTGCTCCGGACCTGTTGATCATCCTTGATGCGGTTGATTTTGAAGGACGCCGGCCGGGGGAGGTGTTTACCATAACTCCCGACGCCATCCCGCCGCAGAAAATTCATGATTTTTCCCTCCATCAGTTCCCAACCGTTAATCTTCTGCAGGAACTCGCAGAATACACAAGATCGTCGGTGCATATTATTGCCGCCCAGATTGAATATATTCCCGATAAAATTAAGCCCGGCCTGACCCCGTCCATGCAAATTGCCGTACAGGAGGCCTGCAAACAGGTGAAACGTTTGATTATACAAATATTCAAGGAAAATTACGAGGTAGCCTTACCATGACCTATGAATTTAAAGTAAGCGAACTGGCCAGGGAATTTGGTGTTCACCGTAATACCATCCGTAACTGGATAAAAAGCGGATCCATCAAGGCGGAGAGCGGTCCAGGGCGCCAATATGTTATGAAGTGGGAAGATTATCAGGCGCTTTGTGAAAAATTCGGCCGCAAACCATGCCTTAATCCCCGCCAGGATTACGATCCTGCCATGCTGCAAAAAATATCGGCGGATGTCGCTCTGCCTCCTCTTGCGATCAACAACCGGAAAAAAACGCTCTGCAAGGATCCGACCTGGGCCGATACCTGTCTGACCTGTGGGACCTGTGCCTCGGCCTGCCCTATTTCCGGTGTCGACGGGCTGGATCCGCGAAAAATTGTCCGGATGGCGGTCCTTGGCCTGGAGGATGAACTGCTTGCCTCGGAATGGCCCTGGAAGTGTACCATGTGCGGTAAGTGTGAGGAGGCCTGTCCCATGAATGTGGAAATAGTCCAGCTCATACGGTGCATTCGGTCGCGCCGGGATCGGGACAAGGTGCCCGGGCCTATTCACAAGGGTGTAAGCATGTGTCTTGAACGGGGAAACAATTTGGGCATTCCCAAGGAAGATTTTTTGTTTCTCCTGGAAGAATTAGGCGAGGAGTTAGCGGAAGAGGGCTGTCCCGGTTTTGCAACCCCGGTAGATGCATATGGCGCCCGGCTGCTGGTCACGGTCAACTCCAAGGAGCCCTTTGCCGAGCCGGATGATATGAAGTGGTGGTGGAAAATATTTTACGCCGCCGACGAGTCCTGGACTATATCCGCCGATAACTGGGAGGGTGTCAACTGGGGATTGTTTTCCGGCGACGACGAGGCCATGAAGACCATTGTCGGCCGCATCGTCAATAATTTACGGCGCTTGAACTGTTCGGCGCTGCTCCTGCCCGAATGAGGCCATGCCTACTACGCGACCCGGTCCGGGTTGCAGAAATGGTATCCAGAAGTTTTAGAAGAGTTTAAAATTTATTCTGTTTTTGACCTCCTGCTTGAATATATCGAAGAAGGACGGATCACCCTTGATTCCGAGCTTCATACCAAGCTCACCACCTATCACGACCCCTGTAACTACGGGCGAAAATCGCTCAAGACTTTTGGGCATGGTTATTTCGAGGAAGGCCGGATTATTACCCGCGCCTGCAGTCCTGATTTCGTCGATATGGCGCCCAAAGGCAACGGCAATTACTGCTGCGGCGCAGGCGGCGGCGCCTGGGCCATGCCCTATGGAGCTGAACGGGTCTATTATGGTCGTCTCAAAGCACGGCAGATCAAGGAAACCGAAGCGGAATTAGTTATCGCCCCCTGCCATAACTGCCGGGATCAGTTAAAAAAATCGCTCAATAAAGAATACGATTTAGGGATTGAGGTCAAATATCTCTGGGAACTGGTCGCGGATTCGCTGGTCCTGCCGGAACCGGCAAAGCAGGGTTTGGACACAAAAAAATAGGAGGCAGCCTGAATGCTGAAAAATACAACGATTGGATCGGTAATGGTGGTCGGCGGCGGGATTACGGGGATGCAGTCCGCGCTTGATCTCGCGGATGCGGGATATTTTGTCTATCTGGTTGAACGTTCCGGGGCTATCGGCGGGGCCATGGCCCAGTTGGACAAGACCTTCCCCACCAATGACTGCTCGATGTGAATTATCGCGCCAAAACTGGTTGAGTGCGGTCGGCACTTAAATATTGAGTTGATGACGCTCTGTGAGGTGACGGATGTTACCGGCAGCGCGGGTGATTTTACGGTAACGGTCAAAGAGCAGCCGCGTTATGTTGATATGGACAAGTGCATTGCCTGTGGAGAGTGCGCCGCAAAATGTCCGAAAAAGGTTGATGACGAGTACAACGCTGGCACCGGCAAGAGGAAAGCCGTCTATGTCAAATACGCCCAGGCCGTGCCGCTGAAATATCAGATTGACCCGGATGCCTGTATCTGGTTGAACAAACCGGGCCGGTGCGGCGCCTGTGCAAAAGTCTGCCCGTCCGGCGCCATAAATTTTGATGATACGGAAAAAATACATGAAATTGAAGTTGGTTCCGTAATCCTGGCGCCCGGTTTTGAGTGTTTTGATCCAGGCGGAACCGAGGTGTTTGGCTACGGGAACTATCCCAATGTCATCACCTCCATGCAGCTGGAGCGCTATCTCTCCGCCTCCGGGCCCACCGAAGGGCATCTCATTCGTCCGTCCGACGGCAAGCCGGTGCGAAAGATGGCCTTCCTGCAGTGCGTGGGGTCCAGGGACGAAAATCTTTGTGGCAATGGCTACTGCTCCTCAGTCTGCTGCATGTATGCCATTAAGGAAGCGGTTATAGCCAAGGACCATGCCCCCGGACTGCAGACCTCCATTTTTTACATGGATATGCGCACCCATGGCAAAGAGTTTGATGAATACTACCAACGGGCAAAGGATGAGTCCGGGGTCCGGTTTGTCCGCTGCCGGGTGGGCGGGGTCGAGCCCCAGGGCAAAGATGGCGACCTGCGGCTGCACTATGTCAATGAACGGGGTCGGCAGATTGAAGAGTATTTTGATCTCGTTGTCCTTTCCGTCGGCCTGGAAACGCCGAAGCAGGTTCTTGAGTTGGCCGACAAGATGGATATTCGGCTTACACCCCATAATTTTGCCGCTGTTTCTTCCTTTTCTCCGGTAACCACCTCCCTGCCGGGAGTTTTTACCGGTGGTGCTTTTTCCGGACCGAAGGATATCCCCCATTCGGTCACGGAAGGATCAGCCGCTGCCGCCGCTGTTGCAGATATTTTAGCGCCGGCCCGGTTTGAGCTGGCCAGGGAAAAGACCTTTCCGCCGGAGCGGGACATCCTTAATGAGGAGCTGCGCATCGGCGTGTTTGTCTGCCATTGCGGATCAAACATTGCCGGGTATGTCGATGTGGAAGATGTGGCGAACTATGCCGCCACGCTGCCCGGGGTATCGCACGTGGAACGAAACCTGTTTACCTGTTCCCAGGATACCCAGGAACTGATGGTTCAGGTTATCAAAGAGAACAAACTCAACAGAATTGTCGTGGCGGCCTGTACCCCGCGCACCCACGAACCGCTTTTTCATGAAACCATCAGGAGCGCGGGCCTCAATGAGTATCTCTTTGAGATGGCTAATATCCGTAATCAGAATTCATGGGTTCATACCGGGGATAAGGTAGCCGCAACGCAGAAGGCCAAAGATCTGACCCGAATGGCTGTTGCCAAGGTTGCCTGGCAGGGACCGCTTGAGAATGTGTCGGTTCCCATTACCCGACGGGCTCTGATCATCGGCGGCGGCATTGCCGGCATGTCCTCGGCCCTTAATCTTGCAAGGCAGGGATTTCCGGTGGACCTCATAGAAAAGAGTGCTGTCCTGGGTGGCAATGCCCTGCATCTGCATACAACCTGGGCCGGCGAGCATATTGCCCTTAAGCTGGACAGCATAGTACGGGATGTTGCCACTAATAAACTGATTACCGTCCATCCTGAAACAGAGGTGGTAGCCGCCGAGGGCTATATAGGCAATTTTAAGACCACCGTTAGGGACGGTTCCAACAGGCGATCAACGATTCAGCACGGGGTTGCCGTTATCGCAACCGGCGCGACCAGGCTCATGCCCGACGAATACGGATATCGTGATCATAAGGAGGTCGTGTCTGCTCTTGAGTTCGATAAGCTCAAGGAGGTGAACGATTTTCATGTCAGAAACTCAAGTTCTTTTGTTTTTATCCAGTGTGTCGGCTCACGGGAAGGGGAGCGAAATTACTGTTCCAAGGTCTGCTGCACCCATTCAGTCCAGTCGGCCATTGAGCTGAAGAAAGAAAATACCTCCCGGCAGGTGTACATATTGTACCGGGACATGCGCACCTATGGTCAGCGTGAAGTTTTGTACAAGCAGGCAAGGGAGATGGGGGTCGTTTTTATCAACTATGACCTGCACGGCAAACCGGAAGTGAACAAGTCGGAATCGGGTTTTGAGGTAACGGTCTGGGATCATGTCCTGCACCGGCCTTTGCTCATCCGGGCGGATATGATTGTCCTGGCGGCCGCCATTATTCCGTCCGTCGGCGCCAAAAAACTTGCGAACCTGTACAAGGTTCCCATAGACAAGCACGGTTTTTTTCAGGAGGCCCATGCCAAACTCAGGCCTGTTGATTTTGCCACGGATGGTCTCTTTGTTGCCGGAACGGCACATTATCCCAAACCGATTGACGAGACCATTGCCCAGGCCCTGGCGGCTTCAGCCCGGGCAGCCACCCTGCTGGCCCGCGATGAAATCACCCTTGACGGCATCAAGGCCGAAGTCGATCCGGACAACTGTGACGGCTGCGCCCTGTGTGTGGATGTCTGTCCCTATCATGCCATCACCCTCATTGAAAATGTGGATAATGCAGGAGAAGCGCATAAACTGGTGGAGATCAATACGGCCCATTGCAAAGGTTGCGGACTGTGCCAGGGCACCTGCCCCAAACGTGGCATTGCGGTCAGCGGCTTTACGTATCAACAGCTTGAAAGCCAGATTGAGGCTGCCCTTGCGGTATGAAAACCCTTTTATTCTCATGGAGAGAAATACAATGAATTTTGAACCCAAAATAATAGCGTTCTGCTGCAACTGGTGTTCGTATGCCGCAGCAGACCTGGCCGGTACTTCAAGGATGCAGTATCCGCCCAACATTCGGATCATCCGGGTCATGTGTTCCGGCATGGTGCATCCGGAAATGATACTTTCGGCTTTGAACCAGGGGGCGGACGGCATCATGGTCCTTGGCTGACATCTTGGCGAATGTCATTACATTGATGGTAATGACAAGGCCTTGTCCCGGGTGGACATGATACATGAGTTGATGGAAGATTTCGGCTATGAAAAAGATAGGTTGATGCTGACCTGGGTTTCTTCGGCGGAACCGGACAAGTTTGTCGCTGCTGTTGTCGATATGACAAACCGGATAAAAGCGCTTGGCCCTGTTGCCGTAAATTTAACCAGTCCGCAGGCGGCATAGGAGGGCAATATGGGTGTACGAATAGCAGAGGAATGGCTGCATTCCTGTTCGGGATGTGAAATTTCAATTCTTAATATTGGTGAACCCCTGATTGAGTTGTTAGAAAAAATTGATTTCGTCCACATCCCTGTTTTGATAGATAATAAATATTACGGTCAGTTGGGTGACGGGAAAGAGTTGCGTATTCCTGAGGCTGATGTGGGTATTGTTTCCGGTGGCGTGGCCAACCAGGAGCATCTTGAAGTGCTTTTTGAGATGCGAAAAAAATGCAAGGTGCTGATCGCTCTGGGCACCTGCGCCACCCACGGCGGACTGCCTGCCCTGATCAATGAGTGGGGTATGAAAAAGGGGATCGACGACTATTATAAAACCCCAACCACCGAGCCTTGTGAGGTGCCGTCCGAGGTCGTTCCAAAACCGCTTGACCGGGTATATGCCGTTGATGAAAAGGTCAAGGTTGATCTGATGCTTCCAGGTTGTCCGCCTAATCCCGCCCTCATTGCCGAAGTGGTGAATGCGCTGCTTGAGGGCAGAGATCCGGCAATTCCCGGAAAATCCGTCTGCGATACCTGTCCCACGAGGCGGGAAGGAAAGGGCGGGGTAAGCAGGGTGCGACGTTTTTTGCAAAACGCCCAGTATGATCCGGAAGCGCCCATAGATGAAATGCGCTGCCTGCTCGAACAGGGGTTGATGTGCATGGGGCCTGTCACCGCCGCCGGCTGTGCAGCGGGTCGCGGCGTACCATCCTGCATAAGAGCCCGGGTTCCCTGTCGGGGATGTTTTGGTCCGGTACGCAAAAAGGGCAACCAGATGCTTGATATGATGAACGCGCTGGCGAGCAATGGTATTGACTGGAAATCAGTGGTTGATCGAAGATCATTATTACGATTTTCCGGGGCGCATGGCCTGCTGAAGCCCTTGTCGGCACGGAAAGGGGAGGAATAAGGAATGGGTAAAGTAATCAATATACAACCGATTACCCGGATTGAAGGGCATGCCAAAATTGCCATTCATCTTGATGATAACGGCAATGTCAGTGACGCCTTTTTACATGTCATGTCGCTGCGGGGGTTTGAAAAATTTATTGAAGGCCGGGCCGCCGAAGAGGTGCCCCGCATTGTCAATAGAATCTGTGGTATCTGTCCCTGGATGCACCATCTCGCCGCCAATAAGGCCGTGGATGGCTGTTTTGGCGTAACGCCGACGCCCACCGGTCATAAGCTGCGGGAGGTGTGCCAGATCATGGCGCACATCAATGATAAGATTCTGCACTTTTTTTTCTTAGCTGCGCCTGATTTTATCATCGGCCCGGACAGTGATTATTCGGTCCGCAACGTTATCGGCATTGTTAAAAAGGCGCCCGATCTTGCCGCTAAGGTCGTTAAGATGCGGCAGTTGGGCCAGATGATGCTGGAAAGATTTGCCGGCAAGGCCATGCATCCCATTGCAGGCGTGGTCGGCGGGTTTGCCAAGCCCATGACCGAGAAGGAGCGCCGGAGTCTTCTTGACGATACGAGAACACTCCTTGATTTTGCCCTTTTTTCCATCGATTACGCAAAAACCTCTGTTTTCCCAAAATATGAGGACGCCATTGAACATCTTGGCGCCATCAATACCGGGTTTTTAGGAACGGTTGATGATACCGGCGCGTTGCGGCTCTATGATGGTCATTTTCGATTGATGAAGGGTGATGGATCCCTGACGGAATTTCCGGTTCATAAGTATGATAAGTTTCTGTCCGAGCATGTGGAATCCTGGACATACGGCAAGCTGCCCTATGCCAAATGCTGGAATGAAGGTTTTTCCATGGACCTGGATGCGCCCAAGGGCGTGTATCGGGCCAATACCCTGGCCCGGATTAACGTGGCGGATCATATCGCGACCCCCCGCGCCCAAGCCGAGCTGGAAGAATTTCGCGAGAAATTCGGCAGGCCTGCCCAGGGTACCTTGCTCTACCACTGGGCCCGCCTGATTGAGCTTGTTTATGCCTGTGAGCGCTCAATCGAACTCCTTGAACAGGATGACATTACCGATACCAATATCCGGGCCAAGGTGGAGCCGAAGGCCGGTAGAGGGATAGGTGCGGTTGAGGCCCCTCGCGGCTCTCTTATCCATGATTATACCACTGATGATAATGGCTGTATTGTTAAGGCCAATATGATAGTCGGCACTACCCATAATATCGCGCCTATGAATATGAGCGTCAGACAGGCTGCCACCAGTCTGATAAAAGGTGGTGTCTATGATGAGGGCTTGCTCAACAAGGTTGAAATGGCGGTGCGCGCCTATGACCCGTGAATGTCCTGCGCCACACACCGCCTGGATGGCGGTATGCCTTTGACCGTAACCCTGGTAGACAGCTCAGGAAACACGATGGAGACACTGACGAACGTATAAGGGGGACAAGGAATGAGTAAGAACAAGAAAAGACGTCAGGTGCGGGTGGAAAATCCAAGCGGGGCCTGCGGCTACGTAGGACACATGACGGTTGATGAACTGAAATCCAGGGCTGTTGGTGATAATGTCGACGGCGCCTGCCCAATTTGCGGCTTGGTTCATCTTTCCATGGATGAAATTGTCGAACTTGAGCGGCAGAAGGTCATCGGGTCCGATCGTTTTGACGCTATTAAGGAGGAGGCTGAAGCTAAAAAAGAATAAGCGGTGTGCTGTCTTTTGCTGAGTATTCATGATGGAACAGAATGCAGGTGTTTGCAGGGATTACTGCCATTGTTTTTGTCTAAAAGACGTTTTATAAGAGCATCAAAAAAAAGATATTCGAAGAAGCGAGAAAACAGGGAACCCCTGTCAACATTTGATAATGAGACAGGATGATGCAGGGGTACGGAAGGGTGGCAGACCTTTCCATGCTAAAATTGTTTGCTGAATGAAGGCATTACATTACTTCGAAGTGTTAAAAAAAGGAAGACATTGAAGAGGAGACCTGGTGTTCAGACATTTTTTGTAATGATTCTCTCTGATTTGTTTATCACCGGAGTTGTTGCCGTAAACGCATGGACGGCCGAGAATGGACAAAGCCCATGCCTGTAGTCGATAAGTGAGATATCTATGAAAAAATCATTTCTGCGGACATTGTTCCCCTTTCTTTTCTGGTTCAAAGGATATTCGCCTGTTGATTTGAAATCCGACTGTATTGCCGGGGTCACAGTGGCTTT
>JANTGH010000118.1 GCA_024763055.1 Desulfobulbaceae bacterium | reverse complement strand
GGCCGGGCTTTCCTGGTTGACCAATAATGACCGATACTCAAGAGACCACCGCTTTGCCTCAATTCTTGACTGGGAAAAAAAAGGCTCTGGAAAACCGCCGAGTTCAAGCAGCGTTAGAAAATCATCCCGGGTCGTGATCCCAAGTTCCATGACGGATAACGGATGCAGCCGCAAGTGGTGATATCTTCCCTGGAGCGAATCACCGGACCGGCGCAACATATCCAGTCGGGCGCTGCCGGTGACCAAAATTTCATGCTCCTGATGAAATTCGTCATATATACCTTTGAGATAATCTGGCCATGCCTTGTACTTATGTATCTCATCAAAACACCATTGGCGGGCAAGCGGGAGCTGACGTTGCAATATCGCCTGACGATAAGCAGGAATATCCCAGTTGAGATATGAGGCTTCATCCTTAAGAATAGCTTTGGCCAGGGTTCTTTTGCCCACTTGCCGGGGACCACTGACAAAAACCATTTTGGTTTTCAGATCCCTGACAATTTGCCGGTGAAGATAGCGTTTTTTCATAATTGTATTTTATGGTTTTTTTGATGGCTGTCAAAAAAAACCATGGGTATTTTTAATCACGATCAAAAATACCCATGCTTCAAGAGGGCAGTTATCCGTATTTTGATGACCATCATTCCCCGGCAACAAGGGATACCATCGATATTTTCATGATTCTGACCAGGTGGACGCACTGTTTGTCCTTGAATTCATGTGGATATTTTCTTATTGAGGAGCGATGTTATCCCTGATTTCTGCTCTGCTGAACTTTGATGGGAATCAGGATCCAGATTTCAAGTAATCCTGCCATAGCAGATACACATAAATCGACCACAGCCTGTATCCGTGATCCCGATGTCCGTTACGGTGCTGGTGCAGGAGTTGCCGAACAGCCCGGCCACTGATGAGAGACGGTCCGGCAGCAAGCATGCTCTCCAGTTCCCGGCCAAGTTCCCCTTTGAACCACTTGTGGATCGGCACGCCAAAACCCTGTTTGCGCCGCTGCCAGATAGATTCCGGCAGCAGATCACCACATGCCGTCCGCAGCATACGCTTACCCCTGAAGCCCCGCCTGTGCCAGTTCCTTGGCAGGGAAAAGGCGAGTTCCACAACCTTCCGGTCAAGAAAGGGGGCCCGCGTTTCCAGGGAACAGGCCATGGAAGCCCGGTCGACCTTGAGCAGAATGTCCTGGGGGAGATAGACCAGTCCATCGGCCACCATCATCGTTTGGATATCATCCGGTCCGCATTCTTCCGGGAGCTGCGGGGGCTGGTGTCCCTTGCCAACCAGATCAGGAAACAGATTTGTATAATCTTTTACCGAATAAAGGACAGGGGCGACATAAGGTGTTTCACTTTTAAGTCGATCAACGATATCAAGGAACAGATGCGCTTTTTTCAAAATTGACCGGCTGTGATGCTGCATGGGCTCAGGCAGCAAACGAATGGCGGCGCCAACGCTTTTTCTACATATTCTGGGAAGCCTTGTATACCAGCGAAGAATTGATCTGGCCTGATAGCGCTGATAGCCGCTGAACAGTTCGTCCCCTCCATCTCCGGACAGAGCCACCTTGACCCGCCGGGCCGCAACCTGGGAAACAAGGGTAGTGGGAAGTAACGAAGAATCGGCAAACGGCTGGCCGATACAGTTGAATATCAATTCCGTCAATCGCCGGCGATCCCAACCCTCAAGAACTTCCATATAATGATCAGTGCCGCAATACCTGGCCATTTGCTCGGCAAATCCGCTCTCATCATAGGACCGTTCCGCAAACCCGATGGTGAAGGTTTTAGGAGTGACGGCCAGTTCATTTGTCAAAATGGAAACAACAAGGGAGGAATCCACCCCGCCGGAAAGAAAGGCTCCGACCTCCACATCGGCAACAAGTCTTCGTTCAACCGCCTTAATCAATGTTTGGCGCAACTCGACACAGGCCTGATCATGGCTGCCGGCATATTCCCCCGGAGACAAGGACCAGTAGGGATGTTGTTCGGGTGCTTTTCCTGGAGACCAGCGCAGATAATGTCCGGGCAAAACCTCCTGCACATCACAATAAGCAGTGGTTCCTGGTAGATAATAGCCATAGCGAAGATAATCCGCCGTTGAATCAAGGTTTTCCTGCCAGACAGTATCTGTCAAAGCCTGCAGGGCCGGTAATTCAGAGGCACAACACAATCTATTTGCAGCCGACTGAAAATACAGCGGTTTTTTTCCCATTCGGTCGCGGGCCAGGAGAAGGTTTCGTTCCTGTTCATCCCAGAAGGCAAAAGACCACATCCCCTCCAGCTTTTGCAAAAAATCAGGCCCGTGCAGGATAAGACCGGCCAACAGCACCTCGGTGTCACCCCGGGTCTGGAATTGGTATTTCCCCTCCAGGGTCTTGCGTACATCCTGGTAATTATAGATCTCCCCATTATAACTGAGAACAAAACGGCCTCCAGGATCAACCATGGGCTGTCTGCTTGCGGAAAGATCTATGATGGAAAGGCGCCGGTGTCCGATTGTTGCATGTTTGCTCTGCCACAAACCATGATCATCAGGCCCTCGGTGAAAAAGCAGGTCCAGACTTGCCCCCATGCGGCGGTCACGTTCCTGCCTGGCCAGGGTTTGATCATATAAAAAAGAGATGCCGCACATGATCAGTTCTTCTCCATACCGGCAGCAAGAGAATTGTAAATTTGCATGTACGACCGGGCACAGGCAGGCCAGGTTAGTTTTTTGTCAATCATTGCCCGGCGTGCCTCCCGGCCAAGCTGTTCACGCAATTCCGGCTCAGTAAGAAACCTGTCCAAACAGTAGGTTAGCTGCTGTATATCGCCAGGAGGAAAAAGCAATCCGGTTTTCTCTGATTCGATCAGTTCATGGATACCATCAATATCCGAGCCGATAACCGCCCTACCTGCCGCCATGGCCTCCAAGACCGCATTTGGCCGGCCTTCACGATAACTTGCCTGAACAAGTATATCTGTTGTGGCCAAAAGAGCGGGAACCTTGTCCGGTATGACCTGGCCGACGAACTTGATTCGATCCTGGATCCCTTGTTCAATTCCTAATAGCCGGAGTTTTTCCTGTTCAGGACCGGCGCCGGCAATGACCAACGTCCAGTCTGCCTTACTCCTGTGATATGCAAGCGCCCTGATGACCAGGTCCACGCCCTTTACGGGGATCAGGCTGCCAAGCGCTAGGATTGTTGGTTGGGAGATTGTTTGTTGAAAAGAAATTGCATAAAACTCGTGTCCGATTCCATTGGGAACAAAGATAATCTTTTGAGCCCGGTCCGGCATCAATTTGCCGAGATTATTACGCATAGAGGTTGAGACAGTGACAACTCGCTTTGATAATTGCAGACACAGTGAGAGCAAAAAACGGTGTATAAGTGAAGAGCGGCTGCGATTGACATCCTCCCCCCGCAATGTGGTGACAACAGGAGTCCTGGTCAGCAAACCTGCTAACCCTGCAATCACCCCGTTGACCGTCCAGTGGGCATGGATCACATCTGAGCAAAAGGCATAACGAACAGTCTGAAAAAACATGGCTGACAAAAAAAAAGGCAGGATACAAACAAGCCACTTTGAATTGTGTAATGCCGCAGGCAATCCCCCTGGCTCATGAGCAAGCCTTTGCCATTGTTTGGGAGTATAACGAAATGTCCGGACCTGAAAATTCCCTTCCGGGATATCCACTGGTGTCCTGGGGTCAGGGACCAGAACAGTGATCTCGGTATCTGCTGACAGATGTTTAATTAATCGATAAATAAAAATGCCGCTGATCGAACCACGACGCAAAGGAAAGGACGTTGTTACATGAAGGATACGCACACTACTGCACCCGATCATAGCGCATCTGGGAAATCTGTTCCGCGACCAGGCCGATCATAAAGACGATGAGAGCGCTGTTAAACAACAGGGCCGACATATTAGTAAAACGTCCTTGGGTAATAAAAGTATACAGGTAATAGGCCAGGGCCAGGAGAAAAAGACATGCGCTGGTGGGCAAAAAGACACGCATGGGAGAAAACAGGGTGGCGATCTTGGTGATGATGAGAAAAAAACGGGTTCCGTCCTGAAGCAATTTTATCTTGCTCCTTCCCTTTCTTTTTTGTGTCTGGATCGGGACATATTTCACTGTTCGGCCACTGCGCAGATAGCCCATGGTAAGCGTCGAAGGATAGGAAAAGGTATTGGGCAGCAGATAAATAAACTGCCGCACTGTTGAGGCGCGGACCAGGCGAAATCCTGAGGTGAGGTCCTCAACCCTAAACTTGGTCACATAGGTGGCAAACCAGTTGTAGAGTTTGTTGGCAATGTCGCGATGCAGACGGGTTTCAGAGCGGCGGGTTCTGGCGCCGACCACCATGTCAAAGGAGTCTTTGTATTCAAGCAGCCGGGCTATATCTTCGGCCTTGTGCTGGCCATCGGCGTCCATCATCACAATCCATTCACCCTGGGCCATGCGCAAACCGGTTTTCACCGCCGCTCCATTGCCGATGTTATAGGGATGCGGCCAGACGTTGGCTCCGGCATCCATGGCAACCTTCAGCGTGTTATCGGTTGAACCGTCATCAACAACCAGAATTTCAAAATCAGGATAAAGATCCTTTATTTTTTGAATGGTGCCCGCAATGGCCTGTTCTTCATTGTATGCGGGCAAAAGAACGGTGACTTCGTATTTTTTTGCTTCTTCCACAAAAAATATCCTTAAGTTAGAATGAACCTCAGGTTAAATTATGGCAAAAACAGGAAAAAAAGCAAGGAGATAAAAAAATAAAGAGGAAGAAGTGGCTGGGGGACAGGGATTCGAACCCCGATAAGCGGAGTCAGAGCCCGCTGTCTTACCGAAAAGCCTGTTAACTCGCACACGCTTTCCAGGTTCAAAAGGAAACTGGTGTGCATTGCAATTGCCGGACGATTTTATCAATGAACTGAAGATGTGGCGGGAGGCATTCAAAACAGCCGATTCCTTTCCTTAACTTACCGGGTTAACGGAATTGCTTAAAATATTTCCCCGGCCCATAGCATTTGCGTAAATGATACAGCAGGTAGTATTTCTATGCCGTCCACGGTAATTCTTTCTTTTTCCTCACAACAGACAACTAACCGGCGCTTAGTATTCGGATGGTCAATTTTCAGGCTTCGAAGCCCTTTCAAATGTCTGGCGGTTATTTTTTTTGATGCTTTGCTCTCAATAGCGATCTCCATATCATTTATAATAAAATCAACTTCTGTTCCTCCGGCAAGACGCCAATAATACATCTCGGCAAATGCCTCATTATACATGTTATAAGCACTTATTTCGTGGAAGCACCAGTTTTCAAAAGCCTTGCCGAATAACTCGGAACCCTGCTCCAGTACGCCGCGCTTTGCCAGAAAATTCACCACTCCCACGTCGGAAAAATAAAATTTGGAAGATAACGAAACCCGTCTTTTGGGCCGTTTCCGGAAACTTGGCAGCCATCTACCAAGCAGGGTATCTTCCAGAATAGTAAAATATTCTTTGATTGTCTGGCTGGAAACTCCACAATCACGGGCAATGGTGGAAAAATTAACCTGCTCCGTATCAGAAAGGGCCGCCATATTTAAAAATTCAGAAAAAACCGGTAAATTTCGCACCAAGCCTTCGGCGGCTATTTCCTCCTTAAGATAATTTGCCACATAGGCATTGAGCATTCTTCGGTGTTGCCCGGCAAGGTAAATCCGAGGAAGATAACCATGATTCAAAAGGCGAATAAGATCAAAGTCGGTGCCAAGCTCTGCCGCAACAAGGCCAAACAGCTCATAACGAATTGCTCTACCACCCAAAAGATTTCCGTGGCCACGTTTAATTTTCCTGGCGCTTGATCCGCAAAGGGCAAAACGAACGTTTCTATTTTCATGCAGCCAGTGAACTTCATCAAGCAAATGCGGCAGCTTCTGCACTTCATCAATAACGACAAAGGGCATGGTGCCCTCACGGGGCAACTCCTGCCGAAGCAGTTCCGGGGCATTGAGATATCGACGAAACTCTTCGGCCTTTAACAGATCTATCCACACTGCCTGTGGATACGTTGCCCGCAAGAGAGTTGACTTTCCGGTTTGGCGCGGCCCCCATAAAAAAAAAGTTTCTTTACCGGCCCGGGGTAACTTTAATACACGATTAATCATCATGATTTCTCTAAAATTTCAGAATGCACTTTTAATAATCATGAAATTTTCAAGTGTCAACGTAATTTATCAGGAAAAGTCACCTTCCTGTTCCTGAAAAGATGGTACCAATGTACGGCCTGGGTTCCTTATCACAAGTATGATAGATCCATTTTTTTTCTTGCCGGGATTGATTCGCGGCTGAAGCCGCTACGGTCTATACCTATTCCTGGAGAGTAGGAGCGGATTTATCCGCGAAGAGATTGGCAAGGCAAAACAAAAAAGTAATGTGATTGGCAAAGTAGAGTAAAATCAGATCCGGGCGCAAAACACCGAAGGTTATATTACACCGAAAATCAATGTATTAAGGGCAATTTATGGCAAAAACAGGAAAAAAAGCAAGGAGATAAAAAAATAAAGCAAAAAAGATTTGGCTGGGGGACAGGGATTCGAACCCCGATAAGCGGAGTCAGAGTCCGCTGTCTTGCCATTAGACCATCCCCCAGCATGGTGGAAGGTGAGGGAGAAAATAGAGAAATTGCTCGTAGATGTCAAGGAAAAATCGTATCACCGCAGTCCTCGACAATCTTTATCAACTAATCACAAGACCGGCATAGCCAACCACCTGGTTGGTGTCACCACTGACCTCGCCCGAATCAGTATAGCGCACGAGTTCAGCGCGGGTCGCTCCCAATTCCAGGGTGGTAAGCAGGGTGATAGTCGTCGGCATGATCCCGCACATGGAGATACGGTTTCCCACAACGGTCTCATATAATCCGCAGGGATCAAGGGCCTGGATGCGTTCAAGGGCAAGATGATCCTTTGTGCTCGCGCTCTGCCTGGATTCATAATGGGTCATATCCGTGGATGCCACCATCAGAACAGGCTCGCCGAATTCCCTGATAGCTGCTGCAAGGTCATGGGCGGCACGTCGACAGTCGTCATAGGAAATATGCGACACTACGATAGGAACAATTTTGAGATCCTTCTGCAGAAATTGCAGAAACGGTACCTGTACTTCGAGGGAATGCTCCTGCAGGTGGGCGATATCGTCATCAACAATAATCTCGGAGTTTCGCAGGATGGAAACCGCCAGGTTCCGTTCTATGGGAACCGGACCAAGGGGCATCTCCCAATCTGATACGCCCAGGGCAAGCGGCTGCCCGTTGCCGGTATGGTTGGGGCCAAGGATTAGGGCTGTCTCTGGAACCTCTACCCTGGCAAAGGTTTCCCCTGCCACCGCACCGGAATAGACGTAGCCTGCATGGGGCACAATAACAGCAAGCGCCGACTTTTTTTGCTCTACGGAAACGGCAGGTATTAGTTCGGTAAGGGTTTGTTGAAGAACGGAAGGATTTCCCGGATAAAATTGATTACTGACAACCGGCTGACGAGTCATGGTGGTTACCTCCTCGAAAAAGACCCGGATTAAGATTGTTCCTCTGGATTCCCGCAAAAAGACTGCGGGAATGACCGCAGGTCAGGGCCACGGAAATGACAAAATAAACGTCATGCCCAAGTATTGTTGTCGGGCATCCAGGCGTGATACCTGGGCACAGCACCTATCCATGGATTCTCGCCCAACAGACAACGAAAATGACCGGAAGCGATATCCACAGGGATGTCGGATTCGTGGATTATGACAAAAGCCTCATTTTTTCACTTCCCAGCTTGTTTTGTCCGGGCCATCGTGCAGTTCAATGTTATGTTCAAGCAATTGATCACGGACAACATCACTTGCAGTCCAGTCTTTTTTCTTTCTGGCCTCATCTCGTTGTTTGATTAAACGATTAATCTCCTCCTCGGTGATGTCAATGGAGGCCAGCAATTTTTTCTTTTTTTCTTCCACATACTGTTGAGGATCCCGGCCGGCAACACCAAGGATATCTGATACCTCCCGGACTGTCGTACCTGCGGATTTCAAAAGCTCAATGTCCTGGGCGGCCGGTGCCTCCGGCAGAAGACGACCTATTTTATTCATCACCTTGATGGCGTCGAAAAGAAAGCCCAGCGCCTGTGCCGTATTAAAATCATTATCCATGGCCTGAATGAAATGATCTTTCAGGTTCAGGAGTTTCCTGCGATCCTTTTTCGAGACAATCGACGTTGCCCCTGCATGGCCGGCCGGCAGAGATACAACCATGGCCAAACATTCGTAGATGCGATCCAGACTGGTCCGGGCATCACGCAGGGCATCCTCGGTAAAATCAAGCGGATTGCGGTACTGGGTGGAAAAGATAAACAACCGCAGGACTTCGGCCGGATATTCACGCAGCACGTCGCGAATGGTGAGAAAATTGCCCAGCGACTTGGACATTTTCTCGTCCTTGATGGTCACAAAGCCGTGATGCATCCAGATACTTGCAAACGACTTGCCCGATGCGCCGCAACTCTGGGCAATCTCATTTTCATGGTGCGGGAAAATGAGGTCCTTGCCGCCGCCATGAATATCAAAAGTCTCACCAAGATATTTCCGGCTCATGGCCGAGCATTCGATATGCCAGCCGGGACGACCCGGCCCCCAGGGGCTCTCCCATTTCGGCTCGCCGGGTTTTGCCTTTTTCCACAGAACAAAATCCATTGGGTGTTCCTTCTGCGCATTGACTCCAATCCTGGCGCCGGCCTGCATATCTTCAAGATTGCGACCGGAGAGGGTTCCATAGTCGGCAAATTTATCAACTCTGTAATAGACATCGCCACCGGCGGGATAGGCCAGTCCCCGGTCAATCAACTCCTGTACCAGGGCTATCATCTCGTCAATATGTTCTGTGGCCTTGGGCTCGATATCGGGGCGCAGAACACCAAGCTCATCCATATCCCTGTAAAATTCATCAATAAAACGCTGCGCCAGCGCTGTCGGTAGTACGCCCTGCTCTTTTGCTCTTGCAATAATCTTGTCATCGACATCGGTAAAATTACGGACAAAGGTCACCCTGTATCCCTGGTAACGCAGATAACGCACCACCATGTCAAAGACAAGCGCAGACCGGGCATGGCCGATATGGCAGTAATCATAAGAGGTGATGCCGCAGACATAGAGCTTGACGTGGTTTTCTTCCAGCGGCTGCAACAGCTCTTTTTTCCGTGACAGGGTATTGTATATTCTAATCGGCATGGATTTATCTTTTGCTTTTTTCAATAAATTTGACATCGTCAAGGGGTGCGAAACGGGTGTCCCGGGTCCAGAGAACAGCCCGGTATTTCCGGCAGGCAGCATAAATAACAGCATCGGCCATCGGCAAGGTATTCCAGCCACCCGCAGGAATCAACAAGATTCATACTCTATCCTCGTCACGCTTAACAGTTGTATCAATCCCGTGGAGAAAACCCCGCATTTCCGCAAGAGAACGCTCCGGAACAAGCTCGATTCCGTCTCCATATTCCAGGACCTGAATTTTCCGACCGCGATTTAAATCCAATGATTCCCGGATAACTTTCGGAATAACACCCTGATATTTTGATGAAACAGTTACAGTCGGCATGAACGACCTCCATCGATTAATATCTCGTCAAACGGTAATATATACGATGGAGAGCGACAAGAAAAAAAGAAAAACCAGGGCAATATCACCCACCATTGCTGCGAAATCCCGGTATCCAACGCAGGAGAACCAGGCCGGGAAGCGCAATCAGGGAGCAGGAGAGAAAAAACCAGGGCCAGCCCATATGCTCGGCCATAAAACCGGTGGGCGCGGATGCCAGCACCCGGGGGATACCCATGAGGCTGGAAAGCAGGGCATACTGGGTGGCGGTAAACTTTTTATTGGTAATCGAGGCCATATAGGCCACATAGGCGGCAGTGCCCATGCCGCCGGTAAAATTTTCCAGGCCGATGGCGACGGCAAGGCCGGGCAGGCTGTAGCCGATAACGGCAAGAACTGAGAAACTCAAGGTCGAGACGGCCTGAAAAATACCAAAGGTCAACAGGGAACGAAATATTCCCAAGCGCAGCATCAGGATACCGCCTAAAAGCCCGCCGCCGATGGTCGCCCAGAACCCGAACAGCTTGGCAATGGCGCCGATCTGGGTCTTGGTAAAACCGAGATCAAGATAAAAGGGCGTGGTCATGGTGGTGGCCATCTGATCACCGACCTTGTAGAACAGAATAAAAAGCAGAATAAGCAGGGCGCCGTCACGACTGAAATATTCGATAAAGGGTTGGATCACTGCCTCGCGAAAGGTTTTCGGGGTTCCTTCCGCCACCTCGGGTTCCCGGCAGAGCAGGGTTGTACCAATACCAACGAGCAAACTGGCCGCCATCATCAGATAGACCTGCCCAAAGCTGAAATGATCGGCCAGGATCAGGCCGCCGCTGCCCGCCAGCAGCATGCCGACCCGGTAGCCGTTGACATACAGGGAGGAGCCAAGGCCCAGTTCATTATCGGAGAGATCTTCACGGCGATAGGCGTCTACCACGATGTCCTGGGAGGCGGAGAAAAAAGTAACCAGAAAGGCGGCGCCGGCAACCAGCCAGGGATTTTCAGCGGGATTGGACAGCCCAAGGCCGGCGATAGCCAGCATGAGCAAAATCTGAAACAGCAGGAGCCAGCCGCGTCTGCGGCCAAAGAGCGGCAGGGAAAAGCGATCCAGGATCGGCGACCAGAGAAACTTGAGGGTATAGGGCAGACCAACCAGGGAAAAGAGGCCGATTGTCCCCAGGTCCACGCCGGCTTCTTTCATCCAGGCCTGGAGCACGGACAGGGTCAGCAGAAGCGGCACCCCGCAGGAAAATCCCATGAGAAAGGAGACCAGCATGCGGGGCGA
>JANTGH010000117.1 GCA_024763055.1 Desulfobulbaceae bacterium | reverse complement strand
GAGAAGATAAAAAAATATCCGTTGGCGGCCAAAGATGATGTCGGCCGCCTTCTTGCCGGGGCGGCAATCGGGGTTGGCCCGGAAATGGAAGAACGAACGGATGCGCTCATCAAGGCAGATGTCGACGTGGTCGTGCTTGACTCCGCCCATGGCCACTCGGCCGGCATTCTCAAAGCTATCAGCGCATTAAAGTCAACCTTTCCCTCTCTTCCTGTTATTGCCGGCAATGTGGCGACTGCCGATGGGACAGCCGCCCTGATCAAGGCCGGCGCTGACGCGGTTAAAGTCGGAGTCGGCCCAGGTTCCATCTGCACAACCAGAATAGTGGCTGGAGTTGGCGTACCGCAGTTGACGGCGCTCAAGGGATGTACGGAAGAGGCAAAAAAATCCGGTGTGCCGATCATTGCCGACGGCGGGATTAAATTTTCCGGAGATCTCTGCAAGGCTATCGGCATTGGAGCGCATACGGTAATGATCGGATCTCTGTTTGCCGGTACTGATGAGACCCCGGGGGATAGTTTTCTCTATCAGGGCCGCAAATATAAAGGATATCGTGGCATGGGTTCTCTTGGTGCGATGAAAAAAGGCTCCAGTGATCGATATTTCCAAAACAAGGACAGCGAAACCTCGAAGCTGGTACCGGAGGGCATTGAAGGCAAGGTTCCCTATCGAGGACCTATTGCTGAAATGATCTATCAACTGCTTGGAGGCCTGCGTTCCGGTATGGGCTACACCGGAGCGGCCACCATTGATGAACTGCACAAACGGGCCAGATTTGTCCGCATTTCACCAGCCGGCCTGCGGGAATCCCATGTTCATGATGTTATCATTACCCGTGAGGCGCCTAATTACCGTACTGAAGGTTTGTGAAAATCATTTGGGAATGCATACCCATCCCCGGTCTTTGCCGACCAGTATAGTCCGATAAAACTCAACCCCGCAGAATAAAAAATGTCTCAACATATCGAAAAAATTCTCATCCTTGATTTCGGTTCCCAGACAACGCAGCTCATTGCCCGGCGTATCCGTGAACAGAAGGTCTTTTCGGAGATCCATCCCTATACCCTTGCACTGGACAAAATAAAAACCATGCGGCCTTCGGGAATTGTCCTCTCCGGGGGTCCCGCAAGTGTTTATGATACGGATGCGCCCATTTCCGATCCAGGGATCTTTGAGCTCGATATTCCGGTATTAGGCATCTGCTATGGTGCTCAGCTGATGATGCAACAGTTGGGCGGCCGTGTTGAGAGGGCGGAGAAACGTGAATTCGGCAAGGCCGACCTTACTATAACCTATACCGCCGGTCTCTTTGCGGGCATGGAAACAGCTCCGAGCCATTATCAGGTCTGGATGAGCCATGGTGACAGGATAGAGGAAATCGCTCCCGGCTTTATGGCCACGGCAAGTAGCGCCCACTCTCCGTATGCCGCCCTCAGACATCAGGACAAACCCTTTGTTGCCGTCCAGTTTCATCCCGAGGTTGCCCACACCCTTATCGGAAACGATATCCTGCGCAATTTTATCTTTGGCCTCTGCGGCTGCCATCCCACCTGGACCATGCATTCATTTATCGAAAGCACGGTCACGGAAATCAAGGAAAAGGTGGGTGATGGTCAAGTCATCTGCGCTCTTTCCGGCGGCGTGGACTCCTCTGTGACGGCGGCCCTGGTCCACAAGGCCATCGGCAACCAACTCACCTGCATCTATGTCAACAACGGTCTCATGCGTAGCGGGGAGTCGGAAAGTGTGCTCAGGTTTTTCCGGGAAAAAACAGACCTTAACGTCATTGACAGAGATGCATCCAAACATTTTCTCCAGCAACTCAGCGACATTGCCGACCCGGAAGAGAAACGCAAACGTATCGGCTTTGGTTTTATCAAAATATTTGAAGAAGAGGCTGGTAAAATAGGCTCGGTAAAATATCTGGCCCAGGGCACGCTCTATCCCGATGTCATTGAATCCGTTGTCTTTCGCGGTAAGGCGCCGATCAAATCCCATCATAATGTCGGCGGCCTGCCCGAACGCATGCAGCTTGAACTGATAGAACCCCTGCGGGAGCTGTTTAAAGATGAGGTCAGAGAACTGGGGCTGGAGTTAGGTATGCCGGAAGAGGCCATTTTCAGGCAACCCTTTCCCGGCCCGGGTCTCGGTATTCGCATCATGGGCGAGGTGACCGAAGAACGGCTTGATATCCTGCGCCGGGCTGACGTTATCGTTCTCGAAGAGATGAAGGATTCCGGCTGGTATCGCAAGGTATGGCAATCATTTGCCGTCCTGCTGCCCATCCAGACCGTGGGGGTCATGGGGGATGTCAGAACCTATGAACATGTGATTGCGATCAGGTCGGTAGACAGCCGGGATGCCATGACCGCGGACTGGTCAAAACTCCCCTATGACCTGCTGGGCAGGATTTCAAGCCGTATTATTAACGAGGTGCGCGGGGTCAACCGGGTTGTCTATGACATTTCCTCCAAACCACCGGCCACCATTGAATGGGAATAGGGCTTAATCGAAGAAGCGAAGAAAAAAACAGTAAAAAATATGCTGAAAACAGGAATTTACGTTGACGCTGAAAATATCAAAATGAGCGGCGGCTACGGCATGCGCTATGATGTGCTTGTCGATCTTGCCGACGCGGGTGAGTCAACCATGCTGCGTGCCAACTGTTATCTCGCCGAAGACCGGGAACGGACCAAGGCCGATGTCGAGTACCGGCAAAAAGTGTACAGCTATCACAATATTCTGCGTCAATGTGGTTTTAAAATAATAAAAAAGTATGTACGCCGTTATAAGGATGAGGACGGCAACATTACAACCAAGGCCAACGCCGACATGGACCTGGCCATTGACGCCCTTCTGCAGGCCCGAAACCTGGATAGGGTGATCCTGCTGACCGGTGATGGCGACTTTATCCGCCTCGTCACAGCCCTGCAAAACATGGGCTGCCGGGTGGAGGTCATTGCTTTTCATAACGTAAGCCATGATTTGCGTGAAGCCGCAGACTCGTTTCTCTCCGGTTTTCTTATTCCAGGCCTGCTCCCCATCTCCGGCAGCCACAATGGTTCGGACCAGTGGCAGCGGGGAACGGTTGTAAATTTTAATCCCGACAGGGGATTTGGCTTTTTCCGCTATTATACAATGACGGCCGGAGGCATTGAGGCAGACACGGTTTTTTTCCATCTCTCCAAATCCACCCTTGACAATGACCAGTATTTCCAGGACGGATACCGCATTTTCGAGTTTCGGATCGTTGACAACCCTGCCAATGATAACCGATCAGAGGCCTGGGATATCCGCCTGATCCGTGAAGGATAATCAAATCGGTCCGGAAAGGAGATACCATGTGGCAGGTAACAGTAGACAGTGAAAAATGCACCGGTTGCGGCGAATGCGAGGATTCCTGTCCCGGTGAGGTTTATGAAGTCATTGACGGCAAGGCCGTGCCGCTCAATCCCGAGGACTGCCACGGCTGCCATACCTGTGAGGCTGTCTGTGATGAAGACGCCTGCAATATCGAGGAGCGCTGACAAAAAAAAATCTGATATTATCGTGTCCTGCACAATCCGGCGGCAAAAAAACCATCCAGACCGGCATCCGGGGTACAATGAAAGCATCCCTGTGCGTCTATAAGGCAGGATACCTCTGGTGGAAGATACGCACCGGCATCAGCAAGAAAAAAATGCGGGTGTGCGGCCAGGAAAGCGGAAATAACCTGTTCATTTTCCTCCGGCTCAAGAGAACAGGTGGCATAGACAATGGTTCCGTCTTCCTTAAGCAGTGAGGAGGCGAAATCAAGGAGTTGCAACTGCTGCTGTTGGTAGGTGGGCAAATCATCGGCCAGCCGGTTCCAGCGAATATCAGGCCGGCGACGGATAACTCCGGTTCCTGAACAGGGCACATCAAGCAGGATACCGTCATAGAGTTGTTTGCTTTTCGCCGCAAATTTCGCGAGATTCATATTTTCCGTCAAAACCCCTGTAATCTTAAGGCGTTTCAGATTTTCCGCAAGAAGCGCATATCGGCTCTTTTCAGGCTCAATCGCGGTGAGCTGTCCCATCTCCGGCAATAAGGCCGCCAAGTGAGTTGTCTTGCCGCCCACTCCCGCGCACCCGTCGAGATATACCCCATCTTTCCTCATATCGAACAAACAGGAGGCTAATTGGGCCGCTTCATCCTGAACGACAAAATAACCCTCTTCATATCCTGGCAACTCTTTAATGCTCCCGTGGAACTGGGGAAAAGACAAGGCCGTATCAGAAAATTTTCCCGGCACTGTCTTGTAACCACTCTTCTCAAGTAAAGCCGACAATTGCTCACGGCTGATATGGACGCTGTTGACCCGAATGGTCAGTTCCGGCGGCTCGTTGTTTATTCGACAGATATTTTTTGTCTTCTCTGGGCCAAAATACTGCTGCCACCTCTGTACCAGCCAGTCGGGATGATTCAGGATCGGCTTACCGTCCACGGTGGCCTCATCAACTGTGGGCAGGGTTGTTTTTTCCCTGGCCACGTTACGCAATACTCCATTCACAAACCTGACCAGCCACGCGGGCTGCCGACCGGCCTTAAAGGCCGTTATTGTTTCATTGACTGCGGCCGATTGCGGAATGCGATCAAAAAGAAGAAGCTGATAAACTCCGATCCTCAAGGCGGTAAGAGTGCGAATCTTCATCTTGCCGACAGGATGGCGGGAGAACCGACCGACAATAAAATCCAGGTACTGCCTGTGGCGCAGCACTCCGAAAACAAGAGCCTTTGCAAGCTGCTGATCCCGGGGCTCAAGATGGTGCTTCTCGGAGAACCTGTTAAAAATCAATGGTACGGGAATCCGCGTCTCCTGCAGACGGCAAAGCACATCCAGGGCCAGGAGGCGACTGGTCGAAGGGCCGGAACGTGGCATGTCAATGGAAGCTGCCGACAGCGTTTTTTCCCTGTTTCTTGACGGCAAACAGGGCGTGATCAGCACAGGCAAGGAGATCGGTCAAGGTCTGGGCATCTTCAGGAAACGTAGCCACTCCGCAGCTGACTGTGATGTGTATGGACAAATCCATGGTTGTCAGAAAACTGGCCTTTTCAACAGCCACACGAATTCGCTCTGCAATCTGCATACCCTGGTTGTGGTCATAGCCAGCAAGAACGATAACAAACTCATCACCCCCGTAACTGACCCCATAACAGCCCTCGGGAAGAACGGAGCGAACCACGTCGGCAAGCTCGGCCAGAGTACGGGAACCATTGAGATGACCATAGGTATCAACAATATATTTAAAGTTATCGATATCCATGAATACAACAGACAACGGCCTTGTCCGGTGCATATCCAACTGGCCCTGCAGGGTCTGATAGAGATAACGGGTATTGTAGAACCCGGTAAGGTCGTCACGCAGGGACAGTTCACGGTATCTCGCTTCACTGGCCTTCAGTTTCTGCTGGGTCCGGCGCAGGGCAAGATGGGTTCGCACCCGGGCTAACAACTCCGCCCTTGTCGAGGGTTTGACTACATAATCCTGCCCGCCGGCGGCAAATCCGGCGAGGATGTCCTTTTTGTCATTGCGAGAGGTGACAAAAAGGACCGGAATATCGGCCGAGTCCGAATTGTGCTTTAATTTTCGGCAGACCTCAAAACCGGACATTTCAGGAAGATCGACATCCAACAAAATGAGATCCGGTTGTATCGAGGGAAGTGATTTAAAGACAGACTTTCCGTCGTGCACTTCGGCAACCTGATATCCTTCCTTAGTGAGTAACTCACCAAGGAGTTTAATAATAACCCGGTTATCGTCGGCAATCAATACGACCGGTTTTCGAGTTATATCTTTTTGTTTTTTCATTCCTGTTGTGTGTAACAGTCCTGTCTCTTTTTGTCAGGATTTCAATGCCGGCAGGGACAACGTATCTTCTCCATTTGGCAAAAACAGAGTAGACTTTTTTCCCTTTTCTGTTAGTATACCCAGCTTATTGGAAACTACCATTATTTTTTATGGTAACGTAGTGAAATAAAATAAATATGTGTGAGGAGAAGCAATGAAAAAATTATCCTTTATCATGGTGGCCGTCTTTTTTTTGATCTCCGCCTCTCTTGCCGCAGCGTCCACTCTTGAGGAAGTTCAGAAACGAGATGTTGTGCAATGTGGTGTTTCCACCGGTCTGCCCGGATTTTCCAATCCGGATGAAAAAGGAAACTGGACGGGATTGGATGTTGATGCCTGTCGGGCGGTTGCCGCTGCTGTTTTGCACAATGCCGACAAGGTCAAATTTATCCCCTTGACCGCAAAAGAGCGTTTCACTGCTCTGCAGTCCGGTGAAATTGACATTCTCTCCCGCAACACGACCTGGACGCTGACCCGCGACACCTCTCTTGGTTTAAATTTTACCCATACCGATTACTACGATGGTCAGGGATTCATGGTTTCCAAAAAACTCGGCATCAAAAGCGCCAAGGAACTCAACGGCGCCGCTATCTGCATCCAGGCCGGGACCACCACCGAGCTCAATCTTGCAGATTATTTTAAAGAAAACAAAATGAAATATGAGGCCGTCGTCTTTGACACCTCCGACCAGACCGTTAAAGGATTTGAGGCCGGCCGCTGTGACGTGTTGACCTCCGATCAGTCCCAGCTCTATGGACTGCGCATCAAACTTGCAAAACCGGACGATGCGGTAGTTCTCCCCGAAATTATTTCCAAAGAACCCCTTGGGCCGGTTGTCCGTCAGGGTGATGATGGCTGGTTTAACATCGTCAAGTGGTCTCTTTTTGCTATGATTAACGCAGAAGAAATGGGCATTTCCTCAAAAAATGTCGACGAGATGAAAAAATCTACCAACCCCAACGTCCGACGCCTGCTTGGTTTAGAAGGGATTAAAGGCAAGGGCATGAACCTGTCCGACGACTGGGCTTATCAAATCATAAAACAGGTCGGAAATTATGGCGAAGTTTTTGAACGAAATGTGGGCGCCGGCTCACCGCTAAAAATCAAACGCGGCATCAACGCCCTGTGGAACAAGGGTGGTATTCAGTATGCACCTCCGATCCGCTGAGCCTTTGTACATATGGAAAAAACCAGGAGTGATCTGTAAAGATCGCTCCTGGTTTTTTCTTTTTCTGTCAAGGATAAAGGCATGCTGTTCTCCTTTGTGGAAAAAAGAGAGAATGACCTACTCACCCGGTAGACCCCCCTGCTGTGGCTGAAGCGGTACATCTCCTTAATTCAGGCGGTTCATGTGATCTGATCACAATCATGTACGATGCCAACTGAAGATTCTTCTCAAAAGACGGCCTGGTGGAATAATACCCATAATCGGGCCCTGCTTTTCCAGCTCCTGCTTGCCTGTGCGGTCAGCCTATTTTTTGTCTTTATAGCAAACAATACCGTCCATAACCTGGACCAACGCGGCATTACGACCGGGTTCGCCTTTCTCAAACAGAAAGCGGGTTTTGGTATTATTCAGCATCTCATTCCCTACACGGAAAACAACACCTACGGTCGGACCTTTGTCGTCGGCCTGCTCAACACCATACTGGTTTCCGGCCTCGGCATAATATGCGCAACTATTTTTGGCTTCATCGTCGGCGTTGCAAGGCTTTCCTCCAACTGGCTTGTCTCCAAACTGGCAGCCGTTTATATCGAAACCTTCAGAAACCTTCCCCTGTTGCTGCAGATCTTTTTCTGGTACTTTGCCGTGCTCCAGGCACTGCCCTCACCCCGGCAGAGCCTGCATATCGGGGATTCATTTTTTCTCAATATTCGAGGTCTGTACCTACCCAGGCCTATCTTTGAACATGGATTCGGCTGGGTTGTCGGCGCGCTGTTTTTTGTTCTTCTCGCTATTATCATCATTAAACGATGGGCCGGGAAACGCCAGGAGAAGACCGGCGAGCAGTTTCCCGTACTCTGGACCTCGCTTGCCCTCATTCTCTCCCTGCCCACCCTGGCGTACTTTGCCTCCGGCACCCCGATCGATTGGGAATATCCGGTACTCAAGGGATTTAACTTTAAAAACGGGATAACGGTCATACCGGAGTTAGCTGCGCTCCTCGTAGCCCTGAGCGTTTATACGGCAAGCCTGATCGCGGAGATTGTCCGCTCCGGTATTCTCTCGGTCCGTCATGGTCAGACGGAAGCCGCCTATGCCCTTGGCCTGCGGCCTGGAAAAACCCTGCGCCTCGTTATTATTCCCCAGGCCATGCGGGTCATTATCCCGCAGATGACAAGCCAGTATCTCAATCTTGTGAAAAATTCGTCCCTGGCCACCGCCATAGGTTATCCGGACCTAGTTTCCGTCTTTGCCGGCACCACATTGAACCAGACCGGCCAGGCCATTGAAGTCATAGCCATGACCATGGCTGTCTATCTCACCATCAGCCTGACGATCTCCTACTTTATGAACTGGTATAACGCCCGCAGCCTGTTGAAGGAACGGTAAGCATGATTGTTCACACGCCGCATCCCAACCTGCCCCCGCCTTCCACGAGTGTCGGCATCATCGGCTGGATTCGTAAAAACCTCTTTTCCTCACCGCTGAACTCCGTCCTGACACTGTGCGCTCTCTATATTATCTTTAAATATGTCCCCCCGATGATCCGGTGGACTCTTCTTGATGCCAACTGGGCCGGTTCAACGCGGGATGCCTGTACAAACGACGGCGCCTGCTGGGTTTTTATCAAGGTCCGTTTTCACCAGTTCATGTTCGGCTTTTATCCTGCAAGCGAATACTGGCGGGTTATCCTTGCCTTTGGGCTCATCGGCGCGCTCATTGCCTATCTGCTCATTGAACGGACACCAAAAAAATCCTGGGTGGCGGCCTTTACCATTTTTGTCTATCCAATCATTGCCTTTTTTCTCTTTTATGGTGGCCTGGGGTTACCAGTTGTCGAGACCTATAAATGGGGTGGCCTGATGCTGACCCTGATTCTTGCAACAATCGGTATGTTTTTCGCCTTGCCGTTCGGCATTATCTTAGCGCTTGGCCGTCGCTCTTCCATGCCTATTCCCAAGGCGCTTTCGGTGGTCTTTATTGAACTCTGGCGCGGTGTACCGCTGATTACCGTCCTGTTCATGTCCTCGGTCATGCTGCCGCTGTTCATGCCCGAAGAGCTGCGCATCGATAAACTCGCCCGGGCTCTGATTGGAATCTCACTGTTTCAGTCCGCATATATGGCCGAGGTAATCCGGGGCGGGCTGCAGGCCCTGCCCAAAGGACAGATGGAGGCAGCCGACGCA
Organism: Desulfobulbaceae bacterium; assembly: GCA_024763055.1. GTDB lineage: Bacteria > Desulfobacterota > Desulfobulbia > Desulfobulbales > Desulfobulbaceae > DRLX01. The sequence goes on along the minus strand of JANTGH010000117.1, from coordinate 1,799 downwards.
CTGGGCCTCAGTTACCGGCAGGCCATGTCACTCATTATTCTGCCCCAGGCCCTGAAAACCGTTATTCCAGGTATTGTCAACACCTTCATCGAGCTGTTTAAAGATACAACCCTGGTCCTGATTATAGGCTTGATGGACCTGCTCTCTATTGTCCAGTCCGCCTTTGCCGATCCGAAATGGCTGGGGTTTTCCGTGGAAGGATACGTGTTTGCCGGCCTGTTGTACTGGATTTTCTGTTTTTCCATGTCCCAATACAGCCAGCGCCTGGAAAGGAAGCTGCATACCGGTCATAAAAGATAGCCATTTTTAGGAACCTATATGAATGAATCAACCGCCAAGCGAACGCTTACCAATGAAGATCTCGCCATTGAAGTCAAGGGCATGCATAAATGGTATGGTGAATTTCATGTCCTGAAAGATATTAATCTGACCATTAAACGGGGTGAACGGATCATCATCTGCGGCCCGTCCGGTTGTGGAAAATCCACTCTGATCCGCTGCCTGAACCGGCTTGAGGTTCATCAAAAAGGCGAAATATGGGTTGATGGCATTGAACTCAATGATGACCTCAAACATATTGAAAAAATCCGCAAAGATATCGGCATGGTCTTCCAGCAGTTCAACCTCTTTCCCCATCTGACGGTCCTGGAAAACTGCTGTCTTGCCCCTATCTGGGTATTAAAACAACCACGCAGACAAGCCGAAGCTGCGGCAATGCGCTACCTGGAACGGGTCAAGATTCCCGACCAGGCGGACAAGTATCCGGGCCAGCTCTCCGGAGGGCAGCAGCAAAGGGTGGCCATTGCCCGCAGCCTGTGCATGAACCCCAATATCATGCTCTTTGATGAACCGACCTCTGCCCTTGATCCTGAAATGATCAAGGAAGTCCTTGATGTTATGGTTGATCTGGCCAACGAAGGCATGACCATGCTCTGCGTCACCCACGAAATGGGCTTTGCCAAGACCGTGGCTGACAGGGTTATTTTTATGGACAGCGGAGAAATTATTGAAGAAAATGACCCCGAATCGTTTTTTTCCAACCCCCAGTCTGATCGGACCAAGCTATTTCTAAGCCAAATTCTGTAAAAAGCTACCCGGTCGATTTCTGTTCTGCCGTTGACCCTCTATCTGCGTCCGCTCCACTATTGTTCTTCCTCTCCCTCTTTTTTACCTTCTATATAAAGCAGGCATATAAACCGGCCTGTTTTTTGCTTGAAAAATAGAGAATTCCAGCCTCCAGAGACAATCCGGAGACCGCAACGGCACAAATACACAACAAAAGGCGGCATTATGCGAACATTGTTTATCTTTCCGGTGGTTATCCTGTTCCATTTTATCATTACCTCTCCCCTGCAGGCGGCATCCGTCCAACGCCCGGTCTTTGTTCAGCAGATTAAATGGACCGGCACATCCTGGTTCGGTTCCCCCATTGTCAGCGATCTGGGCACGGGAACACGAAAAATCATCGGCACCTTTTATGATATTTTTGTCTGGGACGCCGCCGGCAACCAACTGGCACGGGCACGACACGGATCAGGTTATCCCCATCCATCGCGTATTTACGCCCCGGCTGTCTGCGCCGACCTGGATGGAGACGGCATCTATGAAATAGTGGTGGCAAGCGGGGATGTGGTTGCTGCCTATGAATGGAAAAACAATACCCTGGTAATTAAAGACGGCTGGCCGGCCTCCACCTGCTCGGCCGGGCAATGTCCCGAGACCAGGGGCCTTGCCGCCGCTGATCTGGACAACAACGGCACTATCGAAATCGTTGCCACCACCACCCAGACCAGATCCGA
>JANTGH010000116.1 GCA_024763055.1 Desulfobulbaceae bacterium | reverse complement strand
AAGCGAATTTCGGCACAGGTGTACTGTTGGTACATCGAGCACGAAATTCGTGAAGCCGACACAGTAGATGTGCCTGTATCGACGTTCGAATGCCGGACGACTGCAGGATTTAGGTTCAACCAAATACACCAATGTAAGATAACGTGCCATCAGTTGAACGCTATATAACAGAGGCGACCATCGAAGTTTTTGCCACCATGATATTTCTCGATATCACTCCTGGCGCGCCAATTATTGGAAAGGACGATACTCTTGACGCAAACTTGACCAGTATGATAGGACTTGCCGGTGACCTGAAGGGGGTGCTGGCCGTACACTGTCCGGCAGAAACCGCTAAAGGAATAACAGGGGCAATGCTTGGCATGGATGTTGAAGAACTTGATGAAGACGTTAAAGATGCTATTGGTGAGATTGCCAATATGGTTGCCGGTGGTTTGAAAGTGGCACTGGCTGCAGACGATATACATACCGAACTGGCGATACCGACCACCATCCTGGGAACTGCTGTGCGGACCTCGGGTCAATCAGGGATTGCCAGGTTTATTATCCCATTTACCACCTCTGCGGGTGCATTCGGCATTGAATTACAATATGCTCTTCATTGAGGTGCCCTGAAATCCCTGTAATATTTTTTCACAAAGCAGGAATAAATGCGTTGCTTTTTCCTTGGGTCGTTGAATAGATATCGCCATCTTTTATCCCTGTCGACTAATGTTTTTCGACGTAAGTGTCGATAAAGTAAAAGATAGTTCGGATAATTCTGATAAATTATCACCGTATATTTTCTCCTTCTTGTAATTCTTTATGAAAAAGGCAAAGGAACGTCTTGATAAAATAATGGCTGCCTGCCGGCAGCGGATGCAGGAAGAAGTCTCCGCTCTTCTCGGTAAAACCCTGACCTTTGCCGATCCTCAGACAAAGATCCTCACCAAGGAGGATTTCTTTTCCGAACCTGCTGGAAAGTCCGTCCTTGCCCATGTGAAACTCGATGGAGATATTGAGGGGCATGGATGCCTGATTGCCCCAATTCGTGATGCCATTCGTATCGGCGGCACCTTGATTATGCTGCCGGATTCGGAATTAGAAACTGTTATCAACGAAGAAGAGTATACAGAGGAACTTGAAGATTCCTATGGTGAGATTGCAAATATCATCTGTGGTTCCCTGTCAACAACCTTTGAAGAACAGTTTCCCAAGAATTTTAGATTGGTAAGGACGGAGCAGGAAGTCATTTTTCCGGTCAAGGTCATGGTAGATTCTGATGAACCGGTTCCCAATGGTTCATATTATCTGATGACCTCGGCAATGGCATTGGAAGGCATTGAGATGGGAAACTTGCAGCTCCTGTTGCCGGCAGCAAGTTTTGGCCTTGTTGAAGAGCCAAAAGACGCAGAGGTGGATGAATCTGTGCCAGCCCCTGAAGATACAGGCACTGTAGATGAGGCTGCGCCTGCAGAACCGGTTGGTGAGCAACCGGATGGTATTGAGCGTGAGGCAGCAGCACCTGTTGATCAGGCTGGAGCCATGGAGAGTCCGGAGGAGGATGCCGGAAAGGCTGCCACAACTGCGACTGCTCGCAAAATGTCTGATCAGGATGTGGAGAAGCAGAGGGAGAGGATCGATAAGCTGCTTGCCAACTGTCTTGAGAAGATTGGTGAAGAGGTTGGAGCGCTGCTTGGCGGCACGCTTAAAGTACAACCTGAAGAAAATGGAGTGTTCAGCAAGGAGGACCTGCTTGAACAGGCGGGAGGTAAGCAGGTTCTGGCCAGGCTGGATGTCCGTGGCGAGAGCCAGGGTGAATCCTATCTCTTTGTTTCCCTTAAAGATGCAATTTTTTTAGGCGGTACGCTGATAATGCTGCCGGATGCCGAACTTGAAGAAGTTGTCCGCAATGAAGAGTTTGGTGAAGACGCAGAAGATGCCTATGGCGAAATAGCCAATATCATAGCCGGCGTATATACGGCGGTCTTTGAAGAGCAGTACCGCAAGAGCCTGGGATTTGTAAAAACCGGTCTTGAAACTGTTATTCCTGTCAAGATTGATCCGGATTCCGATGATGTCTTGCCAAGAGACATTTATTATTTGAGTTCCGGAACATTACGCTATAACGATCAGGAACTTGGTCGCCTGCAGATGGTGGTCCCTGCGGCGTTGCTTGAGCTTGCTGCACTTGCCGGGGAACAAGTCGGCGAAGAACCCGAAACAGACGTTCAGGCTGTTGCCCAAAAGGCAGACGGTGTCGCTGCCGGTGAGACCGTACCGCAATCGATTCGTCCGGGTCCCCCGGAACAGGAGGTAGAAAAGAACGGCAACGCAGGTGCGTCGATAGCAGACAGCAGTGAAGCGGCAAACATTCTCCTTTTTACCGATGACGATACTGAGGCAGGATCCATTGCCGACCTGCTTGCCGGCCAGGGATATACACCACGTATCCTGCACTATCGGGATGCGGTGGCTGATCATCTGTCTTCCGCTGTCACCCTGGTTTTTCTGGTTATGCGAGAGGTCAACGAACAGGGATTCGGGATGGCTATAAAACTGAGCAGTTCCGGTTTGAATGTGCCGCTTATCATAGGTGGTCCGGCTTGGACCAGGACGACTGTTTTAAAGGCGGTAAAATATGGCGCAGCCGATATCCTGATGACTCCGGCTACTGCCCAGGATATTAGCGACAAACTTAAAGCCAATTTAGTGAAAAAAGCTGCCTGAAATACATTTTAGAAGGATAATCAACTACCTATTGCGGGTTTGCTTAATTTTTCGACTTACCGGTCTTCCCACTGCAGCTCTTTTTTCTTAATCTTTTCCAGCAGCGTTGTCCGTTTTAAATTTAACAGTCTGGCCGCCTCTTTTTTATTTCCCTTGGTAGCCTGTAGTGCCTTGATAATGAGCTGGGTTTCAAACTTATTGACCAGCCCTTTGAAATCAACACCATCGTCATCCCATATTGTGGCGGCCGGCATCTCATCCCTGGAAAACAGCAGGAGTTGTTCAGGCACGGATACATCAGCAGAGGCGATTTCCGGTGATTCTTCAAGTGCCGGTGGCGGGAGTCCGTTGCGATATTTGTCGGGTAAATCACAAAAGTGAATTTCTTTGCCGCCGTGGAGAATGGTCATGTGTTGGATAAGATTTTCCAATTCCCGAACATTGCCCTTCCATGAATACTCACGCAGGGCCTGCATGGCAGCCAAATCAAAACCGGTCAGCATTTTTTTTTGCTGGCGGCGGCCGATTTTGATGAAATGATCAATAAGGTAGGGGATGTCTTCGCAGCGTTCGCGCAGGGGAGGAATATTGACAGGAATAACGCTGAGCCGGTAATAGAGGTCCTCACGAAATTTCCCCTCGTCCACCATTTGTTCAAGATTACGGTGGGTAGCGGCAATGATTCGGACATCAACGGGGATGGGTTTCAGACCACCGACCGGTTCAAATTCGCGTTCCTGTAATACACGTAACAGCTTGGCCTGAAGGATGGGCTTCATGTCACCTATTTCATCAAGAAACAGAGAACCGCCGTCGGCATATTTAATCCTTCCTGTTTTGGCGTTTGTCGCCCCGGTAAAGGCACCTTTGGTGTAACCAAACAGTTCACTTTCCAGGAGATCCTCCGGGATTGCCGCGCAGTTTATCGGAACAAAATTTTCTCCCTTTCGGGGGCTGTGCCTATGGATGGCCTTGGCAACAAGTTCTTTGCCGGTTCCCGACTCCCCCTGGATGAGCACGGTACTCAAGTCATCTTCCGCCAGTTTGCCGATGAGCTCAAACAGGCGCTGCATGACTTCGCAGTTACCGATAATATTTTGAAATGTTGTTCGTTTTGTCATGAAATCAGGCGGGCATCTTGTCGGCAAGTCTGCTTGAGGTTCGACGCATGTTCAGACTGAGCAGTCGCATGATTTTTTTAAGCAGGGTAACACCTACCGCCGGGTAGCGACCGGTAAGAAGATCAAAACCTTTTTTTGTCAATATAATGACAACGGTAGGCTGTCGGGCGATAACAGATGCGGATCGGGGCGCCTTGTCGATGATGGACATTTCACCGATAGTACTTCCCTTGCCAAGCCTCGCTATAGTGCGGTAGTCACCCTGAAGGGATTTTTTCAGCACTTCAAGCAGCCCGCGAACAACAAAACACATGTAATCTCCCTGGTCGCCCTCTGTGAACAGGTACTCGCCGCGCATGATTTCCGAGTAGTTCATGTGACGGGCCAGGATGTCAAGGTCTTCACTCTTAAAGGCATCAAACAGGGCGAGAGTCAACATGAAGTCACGGGTTTTCTCTTCATGTTCGTTTAATTCTTTATAGAGAAAATCTGTCGGATTCATTATGGACAGGATGACAAATTGTTTATGATTTCTTTTTGTTGTATTTCTTTTCTTTGTTTCACCATAAAAAAAGTCTATCATAAAAGTAAAGAGGAAAACAAGGGACATTCATTGCAGGTGTCATTTTTTTGACAATTTTTTCGGGTGATAAGAGTAAATTTGGTTCCATGAGGTGTTTTTGTCTTGCGTCTATAAAAAGGACTCCGTATGAGAAATAGTATCCTGCTCGCGATAATGGTTGTTTTTATTTTGTCCCGTCCGGCATTGGCCTGGCACGGTTATGTAGTTAAAGTTCTTGACGGGGATTCGATTCGGGTGCAACGGGCAGGTAGAGTTTATGAGATACGATTGTACGGGATTGATACTCCGGAATACAAACAGTCGTTCGGAAAAAAGGCCGGTCAACTGACCCGAAAGAAAATCTGGAGAAAGACGGTCTTTGTGGAGCCCATGGACGTGGATCGGTATGGACGAATTGTTGCCCTGATACGGAGCGATGGACATCTTGTTAACAGGGAACTGGTCCGTGACGGAGCAGCCTGGGTCTACCCGCAGTACTGTAAAAGACAGCCGTTGTGCCGAGATCTCAAGGAAGAGGAAAACAGGGCAAGACTCGAACGTCTTGGCCTGTGGAAGGAAGAAAATCCCATCTCGCCCTGGAAGTGGAAACGGTTGAACAGAAAGTCATTGAGACGGAGTCATAGGCCTGCCCGGAGTCACCGGCAGTACTGATTCCTGTACCGGCGGCAGGCCGATGATCGGCAGTTTCTGCACAGGTGGAGGGTTTTTCAGATTTTTCCGGCCGCCTGTCCATGGGTCCTGCTCATAACCAAGCCGGCGCCAGTTGAATCGGGCAGCGCTACCGTGACAATCCAGACAACCCAGCGCCTTATTCGCTCTTGCCACTCCATGGTTAAGCCTGCGAAAGGCAACAGTGGCTGTAACGCTGTACTGTCCGCTGTAGGGCAGGCGGAGTTCACGCATTCCCTCGGTAACGGCCGCATTTAAGTCCGCACCCTTGAAAAAAGGAGCCTGCGGTCTGTAAAGTTTGGGGGAGAGCAGGTACCGATATTTTATATCGTAGAGCTGGGTCCCGGAGTGCATGGTAAAGGGCATTATTTTAGATGCGGGTGTTCGCGGCCCCGGCCCCTGCAGACGAGTTGCATGTTCAGGTACTATTCTGGTTCCCCTTGTGTACAGTTCATCCGAACCGTTATCCCAGAAATAAATCGGCGTAATATTTTTAGCCAAGGTAAATCCCCGGGCGTAAACAAGAGCATTTTTTCGCTGATGGAGAGTATCAGTGCTGCTGTCAAGAAGCCAGTTCCAGCTGATAACAGCAGGGCTGTTGTTTCCATATTCAGGGATGTGACAGCTTTGGCAGCCGATCAGGATGGCATGCTGATTCAAACGGGCGAGTGTGTGTGGCTTTTTGCCGTGGCAATTAGAGCATTGCTGAGTTTTTTGCTGGTCCATGGAAACCGTCACCACGCGTTTGAAATCATGATGGTCGTTGCCGGGATGGCATTTCTGGCAAGTAAATCCATAGCGTTGCAGGTGAATATCCTTGATTGGAGGTCGGGCCGTTTCCGGGGTAAGGCCGCATTCTCGGTCGTGGCATGTCCTGCAGTTATGTACCGACGGCCTGCCCGCGGTCTGTGCAATCAGGACCAGCGTGGACAACTGGACATCAGGTTCATAAGTGCCGGTGGTATCATGGCAGATGAGACAATTGATTGTTGCCGATTCACTCATAGCCATGGGAGGAGTGCCCGGTATGGCACTGAGATGGCATCTTCGGCAAACTGATGGATTATTGCCCGCAGCGATTCCGAACCGGGACAGATCCTTGGATTTGTCCGAGAGGACTGTTGCGCCATTGATGATCCTCTGTCGCTGCCAGGTCCAATGGATGCTTTTATACAAATCGCCGGCCTGTTTTTTATGACAATTCATGCACTGCCTGTTGACCTCGGCAAGCGTGGAAAAGGGTCCCGAAATTTTCTGGTGCGCTTCAATCGCCATAGCCGGTTCAGTCAGGCAGCAAACAGAGAAAAGGAAAAACAGAAAACAACCGGGGATGGATAGCCTTTTTTTCTGGAGTGGGACAGGTGTGTTGCTCATTGATAACAGAAAAATCGCAGGGGGTAAGCAGCTTTTTAAAGAGAACATCGAAATAGAGACCTATAGCTTGTTATCTTGGAAAGTAACGAATCGGCCATTATTTATAGTCGTATGCCATCCATGCCGAGCAAGCCGTGTTGGGGCCGTTTTTCCTTCTGGTTTCAGTAAACTGTAATACAATGTACCCCGCATTTCGGGTATGGTCAAGGGCAAGCGCTGCGACGCCTGTTCCAGCAAAGGGGAGAAGCAATAACAACGTTTTTTTTTGAAAAAACAGCGGTAGGTTATCAACTTGTTGTTTTTACGTTTTCAGCCACTACCGTTTTAGACTCTCTATGAGTCCATCATGTTTGCTGACTCTCTTTGTTACTCCTTTTTTACCGTATCATCGTAACTCCCTGTTGCAAGGTTGCCTTGCCACAGGGATGTCTCTTTCTTTTTTCTGTATTCAGAAAAATTGAACGACACGTCCTGTGTTTTTGATAAGAGACCTTGCGATTCCGTTTTATATGCGTTATATGATCGCTGCGCCCATGATTGAATGAATATTCTTTCATGTCATGGGCGTGTCTATTGAACAATTGAGAAGTTAGAGCTTCTATATCTGTAAAGGTCAGGAGAAGGAATAGATTTTGATAAATGGCAGAGGGAGATGTGCTGGATGGCATATTCTGGTGAGGCGTTTATCCGAAAATCTCTTGCATGCACGGAGTTAACAATGCCGAAGCATGAGATTTTCATTGTTCGTTGTGGCCGGCCAATCCGGAGTCTTCACTACATTCCGCTTACCTGGTCCAGCCATGCTGGTTTATCTGAAGACTGAAGCCGGAAACCGGTGTCCTGCCCGGATGTATTTTATATGAACGACCAAGAGAGTGGAGGAGTAACGGCATGAGGCTGTCCAGGAAATTTCATATATTGTGTTGCTTTGCTGCAGTTATGGCTATGATCGGTGCGGTCTGGGTATTGGCAGACGAAGGAGAACAGGCTGCATCGATTCCTGCTCAGGTGCTTCGGTCCTGGGGCAACACCCAACTGATTGCTGAAGAGCCGGCAGGTAAAATATTCAGCCATAAAACGCATGTTATCAAACAGGGCCTTGACTGCGATTCCTGTCATCCTGATATTTTTAAGAAAAAACGTGGCACAGCGAAAGCAGCTGGCGATTACAATATGAAATCTCTTGAACAGGGAAAATATTGCGGCAGCTGTCATGATGGTGATACCGCCTTTGGGGTAACCGATAAAAAAGACTGTGTCACCTGTCACGGCAGTAATATGCAGCCGCCGGAAAAAATTATCTGGAAAAAACCCAATAAGGCGGCGTTTAATCATAGCGCCCATGTTGAAGATCTGGGCCTGGAATGCAGTGACTGCCATGATAAAATATTTTCCATGAAAATCGGTGCGGCATCTGCACGAAAAGATTTTTCCATGGCAGCCTTTAAACAGGGCAAATACTGCGGCGCCTGTCACAATGGCGATGATGCCTTTGATGCCCAGAGCCAGTGTGATTCCTGTCATTTTGCTCCTGCGAAAAGAATTGTCTTCACCAAGCCTGTGAAAACGGTTGTCTTTGACCATAAAATCCATGTCGGCAAGGCCGGGCTTCTCTGTGAAACCTGCCATAAAGAAGTATTTGTCATGAGCAGTGGAGCGCTCTCCGGTTTGGAAACCTTTCAATCAGACGATCCGGCCGTCAAGAGAAAACATCTCGAAGAGTTGCATGAGAAGCTTTGCGGCACCTGTCATAATTCCGACCAGGCCTTTGGCTTTCAGACCAGATGTACCGTTTGTCATATCGGCGTTAAAGGACTGAGGCAGATGAAAGACAGTGACGGAAAGAATGGCGCCCGGAAACAGAACGGACACTGAGTTCGGCTTGTTCGTGAATTGCTGCTCTAAGGGCGTGTAGCGGTTCGGCCGATATGAGTTTGCCAAGATATATTTGCGAGGAAACACAATGAGCGAAATGATAGTTAACATCTCAGAAAAATGGGGATATCACGGCGTCACAGCTTTGAAAAATTCAAGCCCCGGGTACAAAATGCTTTTAGGCTTTTTTGCCCTTCTTGCTTTTGCTGGATTTGTTGTCGGCATGCATGGTTTTTTTGTCGGCTATCGGCATGTGTATAATGTTACCAGGGAAATATCCTGGGGTATGCTGATCTCGGCATACATTTTCTGCGTTGTTACCTCAACGGGGCTCTGTATTGTTTCCTCCTTTGGCCATGTCTTTGGCAATGAAGCCCTCATGCCTATCGCAAAACGTGCTGTTTTTCTTTCCATTATTTTTCTGTTGGGAGGATTTTGCATTATCTTTTTTGATATTGAAAATCCCTTCAGGATGGCTATATGGAATGTTATCTCACCTAATTTCAGGTCGAATATGTGGTGGATGGGAACATTATACGGCGCCTATATGGTTTTCATGATGATCGAGTACTACTGTCTGCTCAATCAAAATCATACCATATCCAGGATAGTGGGATTTATCGGCCTGTCCGTCGGTATCGCCGCCCATAGTAATCTCGGCGGCATCTTTGGTATGCTGCATGGCCGTCCCTTCTGGTATGGGCCCTACCTGCCGATCTATTTTATTTTCTCAGCTGCCATGTCGGGCGGTTGCGCTATTTTATTTTTTACAACGCTTGCCGCAAAAATTAATCCGGAGATTATGAATCAAAGGATGGAACGTGCCGTTAAATCGTTGACTCTGCTGACCATCTACTTTATAGCCACCATACTTTTTTTCACGACCTGGAAGGTGATCACCGGTTTGGTTTCCGAGGGTAAATATCCGGTGATTATGTCATTCTTATCTGGTGATTATGCCGTTAATTTTTGGTTTTTTGAACTTTTTCTTGGCATGGTTCTACCGCTTTTTTTGCTTATTCATTCCAAGGGAAGGAGATACATGCTTATCATGTGGACTACCGGCCTCATGATGATCGGGATTTTCTTTATGCGATATGACATCGTTATCCCGGGACAGATGGTTCCGGTGTATCATTCTCTGGGGGTGGAAGAGGCCTCTCATATCATGGGCTATATCCCTTCTTTTCATGAGATAATGGCATCAATCTGGGGCCTGGCCTTTATTGTTCTGGCTTATCTTGCCGGTGAAAAAATGCTCAACGGTCACCAGTTGCAGAAACATGAGATCGTTCCGGAAGGCGCCTATATCTGCCCGGGTTGTGGCGGCATCCACTATATGAAAGAGGGCGAGACCATGGAAGAGGCAATGAAACGTCAGCATGGGGATTGGTGATCCGAACCGGAGAAATGTTCAAACTGCCGACAGTCTTTTGTCAATAATGGTTGCGCTGTCATCCATGTTATCCTGTTGAATCGTAAGTCGTCACAGGCACCCCGTCTCTGCACGGTCGCACCAGCCTGCATAGAGGGGCTATAGCGAACTGGCGCGCCTGCACAGATACGTGGCACCTGTGACAACTTACAGGGTTGAGGTTGTGAAAACAGTGGGTTACCAATCCTGTGATCAATTACGTTGAATCTATAGAATTGCGCAATGGAGATTAGAATGAAATTTCCTAAAATAAATTTCGATGAAATGGAAAATGAGGGCACCAGATCGGTGACAGCCGGGGAAAGAAGGAAATTCCTGAAGCTTGGGTTTGCTGTTGCCGGTGTTTATGCCGGTGGTAAAATATTATCCTTGACCTCAATTATTGGCTCGGCCCGGGCTGCAACCGGCGTTGAAGGAGTAGCGAAAGATCTCTATAACCCGCATTACAGTATGGTGATTCGTCAATCTCTGTGCATTGATTGTGAACGATGTGTTGAGGCATGCACCAAGATCAACGATGTTCCGGAGTATGGTTACAGAACACGGATTTTAACAAAAAAATATTCCGGCAAGCTTGACAAGGCGGTCGAGTTTATACCGGTCCTGTGTAACCACTGTGATAATCCTCCCTGTGTACGAGGCTGCCCGACAAAGGCAACCTACAAGGACCCGGTGACGGGTATTGTCCGCATGGAGAAAAAAAAATGTATCGGCTGTAAAACCTGTATCCTTGCCTGTCCTTATGATGCCAGGTACTTTGACGAGGAGCGGCATGCCATTGATAAGTGTGATTTCTGCTGGGAGGAACGCTTGTCAAAAGGTGAAAAACAGACTGCCTGTTCGTCCGCCTGTCCAACCGGCGCCCGTACCTTCGGTAATCTCAGCGACCCGGAAAATATCGTCTATAAGCTCGTTCATCAGATCCAGGAAGAGGTCTGGGTGCTCCGGCCGGATGATAATACAAAGCCCAATGTGTTCTATATGAAAGGTACCATGGGTTCCGTGGACAATATTTTAAAGGGCTCGAAGTTTAAATATTTTGATCCTAATAAGATCTGAGCAGCACCTCCCTATACTTTTTTCCTGTCAGCGTGGCCGTGCCGGCACAGCCACGCTTGCCCCATCCTTTTTCGCATTAATAAGCCCTCAAGCCGGACGGCTTTTTTTGTTTTTTTCCACTCTTTTTTGCAAGTCTGCAAAAAGACATTTAGTCTCCACCACCTCTTGTGATCGATCAAGAGGTACATGTATGGATTAGAAGATAAGGCTGTGAATTTTTCTTTCGGGAATCCCTGAGAGCTGAAATTTTGCGGAATACATTTTTTCCTTTGCATTTTTTTTTATATACTCT
>JANTGH010000115.1 GCA_024763055.1 Desulfobulbaceae bacterium | reverse complement strand
GCTGAAATGCCGGGGAAAATCAGACAATAGTGGCCGCTGGTTTGATATCGACTCAGGCTTCAATGGGGCCCCGGCTGAAATGCCGGGGAAAATAGATCATTCTCAATGCAGCTTGCAGCAGGTAATTGGTCATGGGTTTGCGACAGCTTTAAAAATAAACAGGTTTATATGCGATAAAGCATTATTACTTATTTTAATTTTAACACTTAACTGTTTAATATTCAAAGAACTAAGTTGATTCGAGCGCTAAGAGATAAAATTTCAGCACTGTAGCGCTCGTTGTTTTGCGGCAAATTATGCTTACCTTATCTCTAATTTTTTTGAGTGAGCCCTTATATCACCAGAGGAATTCTGGTTATCGGGGTAAATGTTTTACCCATGCTCATGATACGAGGTTTCTGTTTGTCGGCTATTCCCATATCCATGCATAAAATATGATCATCGTCATGATGTATAACTTCGTCAAGCCGGCTGATAAGTTCCTGTTGACGTTTTTCGGTCATCCGTAAGTGAAATACGGATAACTGCACCCATTCCCCATATCCACGTAATATTTTGTAAATTTTACGCCATCTTTTGGGATCGGCGATATCATAAGTTATAATGTAATAATGTTCATTCCTGCGCATAATTATCTTGTGGTCATGTCTGGATAGAGATCAATTTCACCCAGCAGAAAACGGCCAAGCAACCTGGCCTGTAGTTCCAGAATCCTGCGATATGAGGTCTTGTAGCCGAAAACCGGATGAATAATTTCTTCACTCATCCTTCGCTCAAACGCTTTTATGAACTTTTTGCGTGCCGGTTCTTTAAGGCTGGTTGCCCCGCCGCTACATATAAAATTGTCAGTTTTGATCTCTCCGTTATTTATTGCCCTGATAACACATGAATCTACAATAACAGGCCGGAATGCCTCCATAAGATCGAGCGCAAGGGCTGGGCGGCCATATCTCGGTTGATGATAAAATCCGCGATACGGATCAAATCCTGTCTGATTGAGGGTTACGGTCCAGCTTCGTACCAGCATTGCGTATCCGAAGGAAAGAAGGGCGTTAACCGGATCAGTTGGCGGCCTCCGGTTACGTCCTTTAAAATTAAAAGGTATGTTTTTCGTGTTGTCCTGTTTGATCATGTATGAAAAATGTTTGAAATACCGGGCCGCCGCCGCTCCTTCAATTCCAAGTAATTCCGCCAGGCTGGATGCCCGTTCGACGTTTTCCGCATCTTCCTTCATGGAGATCAACAGTCCTTCCGGTTTCCCTTCGCCTCTCCAGTTGCGGCGCATGAGCGTGCGGCAGTTCAGTATCTTGGCCTTTATGAAACATCCGGCAAGTTTAAGGCAGGCTTCTTTATCAAAACTGATCTTGTACTGGGCTGTGCGCAGTTCAATATTTTTATGCCAGGAGCCGGTAGAGTGTCCTAGAAACCATCCACCGAAACTGCACCAGGATACAGGAATGCCCCTGCGGAGTAGTTCATGCATGGCAGGGGTGGTAAGGTAAACATTACCCATCAGAACAAGCTGTGATATTTCCGAAAGCCTCGCTTTAGCGGTTGGTTGCCCATCAACCGTGATATCCAACTCCTCTCCTTTTTTGGCTACCTTGGCCCTATAGGACTGTACATAAACCGGAAGAACATCATCAAGTTTTACAGCTATGGCCCTGGGGCGAAATTTTTTCTGTTTGAAGAAATGAATTTCGTCCGGAAGACATATTTCAACCAGGGAACAGCGTGGACACTTTGGACTGTCTGCAAGGGGTTCGGGTATAACACCTTTTGCCGCCATTTTTCGGGTTTCGTCAACAGCGGAAAGCGCGAGGTTTACAAGTTCATCATCAAAATTGATTTTGACCCGTTCCCGACTGCCATGGAAATATATTATACCTTCCGGACATCTGTAACCCTGTTCGGCCAGGATCATGCCCTGCAGGCATAACTGTACCCGTTCAGGATCATAAATTTTTTTGGCTGTATGCGGCCGTTTTCCTTTTTTATAATCAACAGGAATTACAGTACCGTGATCCGCTTCAATAATATCAAATCTGGCAATAACGCCTATTTTTTCGGAAGACATCATAACAGACCTGGCGGTCATGCTTTGCTCATCATGCAGATCCGCTGCTTCCGGCAGACTGCCGCCGGGCTGATCAACCTTTTTATGTACTCTTCCGCCCTCAATCGTGTCGGAAGATTCCGCCCATTCCGCTTGTACCCATTCAAGATAGGCAAGCCTGGGACAATAAACGTATTCATTAATCATACGGACAGGTATCAGGGTATTCTGGGGTGTTTCAGCTTTATTCATCGCTATCACAACCTGTTAGCCGTCAATAGTCAAAGCGGGTAAATTTTAATCTGCCGGGTTGCAAAAAATGTATTCCCGTAATGATGTTAATCATGAATGGGGATAAACAGGCCAAGGCCGAAATGACTTCCATAACCGAGAACAACAGGGCCGGTAACCGGCTCATTGAAAACGACACGCAATTTCCATGGATATGTTCCGGGCGGCTGTTTGTCTCTGTCTTTTCGGTTTCGTACAAAGCGGAAAAAACCGGGCGGACGTTTTAAGGCTGTTATCCCGGCAGGTTCTGGCAGACTACGCATGGCCAGGGCGCCGGATATCTGATCCCGCAAATCATTTTTCCGTCCTGCCTTTTTCATGTGCAGGGGGGCTATAAACGGCGTCAGACTTTCCCAGATTTTTGATGTGCCAAGAACCTGGAGTGACATTCCGCTTCGGCTCCGTACCTGTCTGCGCACATCATCCAGGGAGCCCATGCCGCAGCAACTGACGATAATCCTGGGGATTTTTCTGGAATATGTCTGGCGTACCGATTGGATTGCCTGTCTGGCATTTTGATCAAATCCCATTGGCGCGTAAAGCAGATAATGATCAATACGGTGATCATTATCAAGGTCAAGCGGTATATGGTGAATATGCCCATGACCCGTAAGTGGTCTGCCGGTTGAGGCATCGCGGCCTTTAAGTGAGGGGCATGGCTGGTTGTTATCCAGCCTGCTCAAAAGCGCCATGTGGATTGCCTCTGCCTGGGGAAGACACCTGTTGAACAGGGGCCTCATTGAACCGGAAATATTATCTCCGCTTAGAGCCAGCAGGGCGCAGGTTACATTTTCAGCGGGCCTGAAACCGCCAAGGTGAATTACCGGTCGCCTTTCCTGCACTCCTGATGGGCGGCTGTAAAGAATTTTTCTGCTGCCCGGAGGTTGACTCCACCCCCTTTTCTGCAAATCAGCGGTATCCGAACACAAACAGGCTGCAAGGTCAGCCGGATATATATCCTCAATTCTCTTCCGTTGCGCTTTAGTAAGTTTTTTCCCGCGCTGTTCTTCCGACTCATTGACGGCATGCGTAAGCGCGTCGGCCCGCCATTTAAGGTATTCTTTCGCAGATACTGGAATTAGTAGCGATACCTGATCACCACCCGGTAGCAGATTACCCTCGGGCCTGCACCATGTGTCATCCGGTTCTATTTCCTCTTTACAAAGCGAGGCCCCAACCCAGCTTTCAGACCTGCCGAGATAATCAAGATGGACAAGCAGTTGCTCAAGAAGCAGGCGTTGGTTTTTATCCAGACGACAAGGGTAATGGACAAGGAGCGTGTCATCAGGGTTTATCAATAGAAAAGTATCAAAGATCAGGGCCTTTTTTTCTTTACGACCTGATCTTACCGGCATGTAATGGCGGGTGTGCGCAGAGGATGTAAGGGGCAGACGGTAAGCAGGCACACAAGCGGCAAGTTGCTCAATCAGCAGCGCCGCCTGGTCAGGCAGGTCATTTTGCCACTGCAGCCTTGTGTATCCGGCGCTGATCAGGGCGCGAAGCAGCCGCCAGGGACTGGGCGGCCATTCCACGGCCCCTTCGTTGACGTGACGCCCCCAGGGTGTTGCATGGTAACGTCCTCCGGGAAAACGAAATGCCAGGGTGGGCATGGTATAACTCCTTATGCTGTAAAGGTGACGGTCTTAATCTGCATCCGGTTTTTACATTCGGCAACGGTCTGCCGCAGTTCGTCCTTAAGCTCTTCCAGTTTTGGGAGAACAAAGGCTGACGGCCCTTCCGCAGTAATTTTATCTGTTGCAACAGTCAGGTCACAGGCGGTACGTAAACGAAGATCACCGTCAAGCAGGGCACGTATCTTGTACAGGGCCAGGATAACAAGCATTTTTTCAACATTATCATCCAGACCGTATCCACGTATCTGGGCCAGATCAAGATTAAAATAGGCGGTTATACTGTCAGCGGTATATTCTTCGCGATGGAACGGGACGTTACCAAAACCTTTGCTTGTATCTCCGGACGGATCCACATGATCATTTTTTACACCACCTGAAGCTGCCACATGAGTGCCTTCCGCCTCAATAAAACCGGAAAGGGCGCGGGCAATACGCAAGCGACCGCCTGCCAGTTCTTTTTTGGCAAGAAACAGTCCGTGGAGAAGGCTGTTCGCGTCGTATTTCAATAATGTTTCCGCTAACAGTTTTCTGTTTACAGGGCCGTTTCCCATTGTTCCTAATTCTTCTTTTAAATTGTCAATAAAAGTCTTGTCTTTTCCCTCGAGAATATAAGGACTGTTCAGCCTGTGCGCTTCAGTGATGGAACTTGTCAGATATTCACCATTCCTTTCCACCCGGACATAACTTAACCCTTCAGCAATAGATTTCAGTTGGTCACGGCCCGCATCCCATATTGTCAATTCCAGACGATTTGCCATGCTTTGAGCGCTTTCCACCAGAAGGCAGTCCCTGCCGCCGGCAAGATATACCGCAGCGCCAAGGTCCGGAAAACCCGTTGGTTGGAAACGGTGCCCCTGGACCGGTATAAGAGGTACGTTGAACAGTAGTCTTTTTTCATTACCAAGGGTATCAAGATCAATACTCATGAGGGTTCCTCCAGTTGAGTCTGTTTTTTGGATTACACCTGCTCTTTTTTGACTGCAGGCATGGTTAAACGTCTGGCCAGGACAACTATATCAGTCTGTTTCAAAGGAAAGGCGAGTGAGGCGGCAAGGCGGATGGCCTGATTGGTATCAGCCACGGCAGTCTGCAGATATGGCCTGAGACCGCTGCTTTGCAGGCGGCGGCAGGCAATGGCAACAGCCCTTCCGGCCTGTCCTGTTACAAGATTCTGCAATATGGCGGGGTCACAGCGGATCGTGATATCCGTATTATCCAGCTTAAGTAAACCAGCGGGCAGGTGAGTAAGACGCAACAGGCCGTAAAGATCAAGCAGACCGCTGTTGTCTCGATGTTTACAATGCGGTTGAGAGACGGCTTTCGGCAATTCCTTGCCCCACTGTACAGCAGTCAGCGGCCAGGCAAGGGCGGCCATACGCCGCACATCCACTCTTTCACTAAGAAACAGGACGATATCCGCAAGGCCGGCCTCTACAGCATATGGTCCTGCAAGCGGCAGCCCGGTTCCGGGGCGGAACATGATCCTTCTTTGCAGCACGGCACAGCAGTCAGTTAATAAATTTCGACCTTTGAAAACAACATCGGCATCATGCTGTAATCCCTCTTTTGCGGTTTGAAATCTGTGAGGAGTGTTGATGTTTCCTTTTTTATTTTTCATTAAGGGCAGAAGATGTCGTCGTACAGGATCATGCCACAATATCCGTCCGTGATTATCGCAGCCATGCTGAGCGGCAAAGGCCGTTGCCATCCGCAGTTCCGTGCTCATGTCCTGCATGGCTTCGATCCAGGCAGGCTCCAGGCCAGGCAGGGGACGCAGGTATTTCCGGGCTGTAAAAGCCGGGCTGCGCAAAAGGGTCTGTTCCGCGGAACCGAGAGAAATAAGAAGATCCTGCCAGGAAAGCGGCAGATGACCATTTCGACAACAACTCAGGATGGCCTCTTCGCACGTCCGGGCCGCCCGTTCAAAGGACGCAGGGGCATTTTTAGCGCTGGAAGCCCGGCGCAGTCTTTCTACCCAGGGAGCGATCCGGTCAATTAAATTTTGATGCGGTTGTCGGCTCACCTGCCATCGGCCAAGAGGGGTGGCAAGGTTTGCCTGACCGTTACGTTCGATATAACCATAACGTTGAAATGCGGCAATGCCCCTGTTGACCCCAAGGCGGGCTATGGACCGGGCAAAATCCACACTGCGTGAGATTTTTTGATGACCAAGGGAGGCACGACCTTCAGTAATAATTTGTTGAACAGCCCTTCCGGTGCTTGGAGATTTCCATAAAGGCAGCCATTGTTCACCTCTCGACCCTTCATCAGCCTTGGCGGCGCTGTCATAACCGGATGCTGTTGAACGAAAGGCAAAGGGGGCTGCTGCCTGGGGGAGCGGATCAATAGATGCACGTCGGCTTACAGAAGCTGAAAAAAGAATACAGCCTTCAAGCATTAAAATAAAATCCCACTTGTTGATGTATCCATCACCTCCAAAGCCGGTTGAGCTGTTTACACCTCCTGCCATGCCGGGTAGAAACTGGCCGATGGCATTTTTGGAAAGGCCGGTGATTGTCCGGCTGAAGCAGGCATTAAGACACAGACGTTCGCAGTCAGGGCCGGGATGCGCTTCAGGCGAGTCGCACAAAAAAAGTTCAGCCAGGCGCTGCATAAAATTATTCGTGAAATCCAGACGACCGTCATTTCCTCCTGTCCCTAACATGGCCGGATATGATGCTTTGCCGTTCACACCTATAACCAATGCCGCTTCCAGCCATTTGAGAAGTTCTCCTGTCCATGAGTTACGGCAAAGAATCAGGAATTTATTTTTATCTGCGGGAGGTTTCTCTCTGTCTCCCACCAGTTGAACGGCTGTTTGAATAGCGGCCCTGTAGTTATAGAAACGTTTTGCCTTGCTTTCGGCAATAGCTTGAATTCCGTCCTTTTTGTCCTTGGGGTAAAAACCACTGCCCCCATTCCATGGCGCAATAATGGGAGTAGGTTCATAATCATATAAAAAGAAATCAATCAAATCCTTTTGGTTCATTTTAGTGGCAAGAAAGAATTTTTCATCCTGCCACCAGCCACGGGCCGACTGGTCTTTCTGCTCGCTTACCAGGCGCAGGATTCCAAGGGCTTTCAGGTAATGGGCAAGGGGAACAGGAGAACAGCCGTCAAGACGATGAATATGGAGACTCATGAATTACCTCCTTCTGAATGGAGCAGGGGATCATCAGTATCAGCTGCCGAGGCCCGGGCGTCAGCCACGCGCAGGAGGGTTTCCAGAAAGGCCAGGGTAAAGGGTCCATATTTTTCAAGCAAGTCAAGGCACCTCTCGTTCCAGCTCTGTCCATAACGACCGGAAAGTCCCATTTCAGCGGCATCAAGATGAATAGTAATCCGTGGTGTTACGCATATTGTGCCGTTATCGGCCGCAATGCGGCAGGGAGGCAGGGTGTCCGCTTCCCGAACTCCCCTGAGTGGCTGGCCTGTGCCCATGATTTTTTCTGAATCTCTGAAATCCTGATCATGAGGCGTGGATTGCCATGTCGCTCTGATTTTGCCGTGATGAGAACAGACCATGTAGGCCAGTAAATTGAACGTACAGGCGTCAAGAGATGCAAGCTCGGCGGCAAGAACTCCGCCACTGTCATGAGATTCTTCGGGATCAGGCAGGATACCGGCATCTATGAATTCCCGGAAAGGACCTAACAGGGCGGCATGAAAATGGTCATTCAGGGCCAGGAGTTCCAGCAGGGCGCAGGCGCTTACAAGTTCATGCCGGAAGCCTCTTCTTGTTCCGCAGGTTTCATGTCTGTAAAGTGCATTCCAGTGTTTCCACGCTGCATCCGGGGCCTTGGCCAGATCATTGTGCGAACTTTCCTGAATGTTTGACTGAAAAGCGATGTGCGCCTTGCCCCAGTCATGAAAACGCGCGGCCCGGCCAAGAATCCGGGACAAGGAATTATCCAGACCGATATTACCTGCGATCCGTCTTACTTCAGCATCTGTTTCCATGCCGTGAGTGGCAATGGTTTTCCAGCCCTGAATGCTTTGATCTTCCCGGTCCTGCCCGGCGTCAGCCTCATCTGGAGAAAAAATTTCCATAATTCCTCCCTTCCAGTCAGGCAGTTTATCTTTTTTGTTTGGTTTTTTGCCGGTAAAGCCGCGCTCAGGATGATAGCCACCGGCTTCAGCCCTTACAAGCAGGATTAAACCAGGCCGCAGACGTTCGATTTCCACTGACCGCCATCTATTATCAAGATAATCCCATGTCCACCCCTGACCTTTCAGTCTTTTCATCCAGTCTTTTGCCGATTTTACCGGCACGGGGCAGAGGGCGTCCCGGCGGGCCCGGAGGTCGACAGGCGGCACATCGCCCTCCCATTGTGCCCAGAAAACCAGGAGATCACGTTCTTCACCTGTGCGGATGAAACGGCTGATATCCAGATCCGAACCGGTTAGATCAACCCCGGTGTCAAAGAGTTCATCGCATTCACGGCGGGTAAGCAGATGCAGCGGTTCATAGGGATAGAGACCGGCCAGAAAATCTTTCCCGCACCCTTCTTCGAATCTTTCCAGCGAGGATATGGATACATCATTCAGCTTTTCCAGCGCCCTGGCAGATTCCTGAAGTTCGAAGTAGTTGTATGGAAGGCATTTTTTTTCCTTTAACTTCCTGTCAGCTACTACTATCGCGGCAGTATCTCCATAACGGGCCGCCCGGCCAAAACGCTGCACCAGGCTTGGCCATGGGGCAAGTTCCGTCACAAGACCCGTGGCGGATATGTCCACGCCTGCTTCGATAACCTGGGTGCTGATGATTATCCTGTCGCATTCAGGGGTGCAATATCTCTTGTGCAGGAATCGCTCCACCCATTGCCTTCTTTCCAGGCCACGGAACCGGCTGTGCATGAGAAAAAGTTCCGGTGGATCTGCATGTTTTTCATATATTTTTTTCAGGGCTTCATAAAGGGCAAGGGCTCGATCCACGGTATTTACAATAGACAGGGTAATGTGGCCGTGTGGCCCTGCTTTTGTGCCTGAATGTACGTCGGCTACAATTTCCCCCAGGGATACATCCATTTTTTTGTCTTTATCCGTCTGGGGAACCTGTTCAATCCGACACGTTTTTTTAACATCCCATAAGCCTCCATGGCGATCTTCGGTCGCCACCTGAAGAGCGCTGTTTTCAAGAGCAGGCAGGTATTTTCTGAAATCCGCCGTGTCAAGCCATTTGCTCTGCAGGGTTGCGCTCATCCACCAGGAGATACAGGGGCGCAGCGCCTTTTCAAGTTCCTGCTCACGAAAGGCCTGAAGCTGAACACTTGTGGCCAGGCCCACATCCATAAGCTGCACCTCGTCCATTACCCACAGGGCATCCGTATTGAGCAGGGCATATTCCATGGGCCAGCGGCCACGCGGACTGGCATATCCACGGTTCAGCGCGCGGGAGAGGAGCATATCCTGGGTGCCGATGAATATCGCGGGATATTCCGGATAATAACGCCAGCGTTCATCATCGCTGCCGCCCATGAGCAGATGAAGGCCGATTCTGTCGGTATGGTCTTCACTACCAGAGTTCCATAAAAGGTTCAGCCTTTTTAATATAGCATGCGCCTCTTCATAGGTCTGCTCCACAAGTACCCGCATGGGCAGGCACCAGACAAGGCGGAGGGGCCAGGTATCACTGTTTTTTTCAATTCGATGATATCCCCAGGCGGACAATATCCCGAGGGTTTTGCCCATTCCAGTGGGAACACGTATAAGCCGATTTAGGCAATTTTCATGATTTCCGAGATTTTTTTGCCACTGATGCGGCATAAATCCGGTTAGTTGCGAAAACCATTCTTCATATGTCTGCATGGTTCAATTCCTCGTACCGCCTTGATATTTTGTAAAAAATCAAATTGTTGGACATGCCATAACACATTACAGTATCAAAACTTGACATGCTACCTAATTTTATACTTCGCCAGTACTTATTTTAACGTGAAAATACCCTGGCAGTACCGGGAAGCACAATTCACATTGTCATGTACGGGGGTGGCTGGAAAAAATTTGTTCCAGCCATGCCGGTTTAGCTGTTCTTTACTTCTGAAAAGTTGTTATAAAAAATAAGAAAATAAAAAATAAATTTTGAAATAAGGTAGCTATATAACTGCGAAGGCACTTGTATCACTCAAGGGAGGTACTGAAAAGAGTCATAAAAAATTCTAAGTCCACTTTCACTTTAGTGGATTAGTTATTTCAGACTGCCGGATAACGAAAAATATTTGACAAATTTAATAATTTTCCGATAAGCTTGCTTGAGATGAGTAAAAATACATTCGAGTACAACAAATCTTTGCCGACAGATACCCAGGCGGCCTATCCAGGCAGTCCGCGGCTTTACTGTGATGACATCTTTGACCGGATGCGTATGCCCAGAGCTCCGAACTGGTCAGTGGCCTGGTCGGATTTGATGATGACCATGTTTATTTTTTTTATGGTTCTCTTTATCGCTCATCAGGCAGATAAAGAATTTGTCCCAGGTGCCGGCCCCATGGGCAGCGAGGTCGGCCTTGAAACCGGAACCGGGGTAATGGGTCATGGCGGCGGCAGTATTGAGGTGGGGAATGTAGCCAGGTTTTATGATCTCAGCAGACAAACCCTGGATCAGCAAGAACTCCATGATTTTGCTTCTGTTGAGCTGTCCCCGGATCGGACTGTTAAAATTATCCTGACCGGTGATCTTCTTTTTGCTTCCGGCCAGACTGCAATAAAACCTGCGGCCCGGCGGTCCCTGGATAAAATGATTCCCCTGCTGCGGGAAACTCCCTATATCATCCATGTTGCCGGTCACACGGATAATCGGCCCATCCATACCGGCAGGTTTCCCTCCAACTGGGAGCTTTCCCTGTTGCGGGCCGCTACTGTCGCCCGATTTCTTATTGCTGACAGCAGGTTGCCGGAAAATCGTTTTGTTGTTCAGGGGTATGGCTCAAGTCGTCCTCTGGCGGCTAATGATACCCCGGAACATCGGGCTGAAAATCGCCGGGTGGAAATAATTATCAGCAGGGAAATGCCCATAACTTCGGTGGGTATAAGTAATTATCCTCTGTCTGCCTATGAATTACCATGAGTCTCAACTTTCTGACTTGAGATAAGTATTTGAAGTCATATAACATCACCAATAAAACTCGCTCGTCATTCCGGCATGTCT
>JANTGH010000114.1 GCA_024763055.1 Desulfobulbaceae bacterium | reverse complement strand
GTACCAACAGTACACCTGTGCCGAAATTCCCTTGCCTCCTTGTATCTGCACCCGTCTCAACGTTCTCGGTGCACGAATAACTGCAGGATTTAGGTTTATTTATTTTTTAATTGTTTGAATCCTCACAGAAAAGTCACTTCCCTATACAAAACTCGGAAAAAATCGTCTCCAGTACATCTTCCGGGGTTGTCAAGCCGACAATATCACTTAAACCATCGAGAGCCGACTGCAATTCAACGGCGAGAAGATCCGCAGGTGCCTGCATGATCAATGCCTGACGAAGACGCTCACTGGCCTCAAGAGTTGCGGCTAAAATAGCCCTGTGCCTGACATTTGGGGCACAGGAAAGCTGTTCCCGTACCTCCTCGCCAGTGACGACTTTTGCGTATATTGCCTCCTGCAAACCATCAAGCCCAACACGTCCACGGGCCGATATCCGGACAGGCTTCGGAAAAGAAAAATCCTGTTCCAATGGTGACAACTGATCGTCTTCGATGAGATCGATCTTATTGAGCACAACTATATGATCGTGATTCCGTACCAATTTGTAAAGTTCCCGATCCTGGTCAGTCATCCCCGTAGAAGCATCAACAAGAAATAATACCAGATCAGCCTCGATCAGTTTCATCCGCGCCCGCTCAATCCCCAACTCTTCGACCGGGTTATCATGGGTCCGGATACCTGCTGTGTCAATCAGGTGAACAGGTACACCATGGATGGAGATCATCTCTTCTATAGTGTCACGTGTTGTACCGGGAATACTCGTTACCAGGGCCCGCTCTTCCTGCAGAAGTCCGTTCAGAAGACTGGATTTTCCCACATTGGGGCGACCGGCGATAACGACATGAACTCCTTCCCGAACAACCTTGCCCTGATCGGCAAGCCTGAGCAATCGCTGTATCGGCGTTATAACCTGTTGCTGTAATTGCTCAAGCAGGCGTCCTCCGTCAAGAATCTCAACATCATCATCGGGAAAATCTATGGCCACTTCCACTACAGCGAGGATATGAACCAAAGCGGAGCGGACGGCGTCTATCTTGTCCAGTAATTTACCCTGCAGCTGCTCAACCGCCAACCGTACCCCCCCGACGGTTCTTGCCTGCAGAAGATCAATAACCGCCTCGGCTTTTGTGAGATCAATACGGCCGGAAAGAAAAGCACGTTTTGTAAATTCACCTGGTTCCGCCGGCCTGGCACCAGCAGCAAGTACTTCCGTCAAAACAGATTGCAACACCAGCCAGGAACCATGGCTGTGCAACTCGACAACATCCTCCCGTGTATAGGTTGCCGGTGCCCGCATATAGACGGCGAGAATTTCATCAAGGATTTGGCCGGACCTGT
Source organism: Desulfobulbaceae bacterium (assembly GCA_024763055.1). GTDB lineage: Bacteria > Desulfobacterota > Desulfobulbia > Desulfobulbales > Desulfobulbaceae > DRLX01. Next base: position 9,879 of record JANTGH010000114.1, on the reverse strand, counting down.
CTACAACGGTTCCATAATACAGTTTATGACTTTGAAATTTTTCCTTTATACAGCCGCCATGGGGACGAAAAAGACGACGCAGAATAGAAAGGGATTCGGAGCCGGAGACGCGAATAATACCTATGCTGCCGATACCGGGTGGTGTGGCAACAGCGGCAATGGTATCAGTTTTCTGAGGACCGGCCACCTTGACGGCCTCGACGCTTACGGGAAGATGACTTGTTGCCCTTTCCCGGCTTGTATATGAGAATTTTTTTAAACAGACCGTCGCCCACGGAACGACTGCGGATGGTCTTATCCTCCTGCAGGATCATATGAACGACCCGTCGTTCGGCAGGATTCAAAGCGGGAATGGCCTGGGTCTTGCCGGTTTCCTTGACCTCTGCAGCGAGTTGCAGCGCTCGCTCCTTTAATTCTTCAGCCCGCCGATGGCGAAAATTTCCAGCATCAAGAGCAAGCATCATCCGGTCAGGTAAACACCTGCTCACCATTTTACGCAATAAATACTGCATACTGTCGAGTGTCCTGCCGTCACTTCCAACAAGCGCCTTCTCATGTTCACCACTCAAATGACACTGGAGCGTTTCATTCTCAATCGTCAGAGTGACTTCAAATGGATAGCCCATAAGATCAAGCATTCGGCAAATATCCTCCTTGATCTGCGCAAGAACCTCTTCAGAGGGCGGTTCAACGGGTTCAGCCGGACCGCTTTTTCGTTTCTGTTCCCTTTCCGGCTGCCTGGTCTGTACAGTTTTTCTCCCCTTTCCCTTTTTTTTGTCAACAGGCGAAGTCTGTTTTTCCTGTTCCAATACCTGCGCCTGCTGTTTTTTCTCCTTCCCAACAGGTTTTTCTATCGGTGCTGACGGTTGGGACCGCGCCGTTTCTTTTTTCCTTTCGGCTCCGGATCCCTGTTGTTTCTTTTGTGCCCTGATATGCGCTTTTTTCTTGCAGAGACCAAAAATTCCAGCAGAACCCGTCTCCAGGACCTCAATATCCAGTTCTTCCTGAGAAACCCCGAACTCCCTGCAGGCCTCCTCAATAATCGTCGTTACTTCCTGTCCGTAAAAATCCTTTCCTTTTGCCATAAAAAAATAGTCCTGTTACCTGATAAGGCTTATGCCTTAACCTGCCTATTGATAAGCTGTTGCTGGAGAATGGAAAGCAGGTTATTGACGAACCAGTAAAGAACCAGTCCGGAGGCAAAATTAATAAACATAAAGGTGAACACCACCGGCAAAAACTGCATGACCTTTGCCTGAGTCGGATCAGCTGTAGTCGGTGTCATTTTTTGCTGCAGATACATGGAAGCACCCATCAACAGGGTCAAAACCGGGATACCGTGAATATAGGGGATATCAAAACCGACCATCAATCTGTCGGGTGCAGACAAATCGTTTATCCATAACATGAACGGAGCGTGCCTGAGCTCAATCGCAGCCATGAGCACTCTGTACAAGGCAAAAAAGAACGGAATCTGGATCACCATCGGTAGACAACCACCAACCGGATTGACCTTGTAGGTTTTATACAGGGCCATCATTTCCTGGTTCATTTTGGCTGGATCATCCTTGTACTTCTCTTTAAGCTTGGCGACCTTGGGCTGGAGTTTCTGCATATTTTTCATTGATTTCATCCCCTTCTGGGTGATTGGCCAAAAGGCAAGCTTGATGAGGATGGTCACAATGATAATGGCTATACCATAATTGCCGATATAACTATTCAAAAAATTTAAAAGCCAGAGCATTGGTTTGGCCAGAACATCAAACCAGCCAAAATTAATGGCTTTGGCCAGATTGTGATCGACGGTTTTAAGGATGGAAAGCTTTTTCGGACCAAAATACATTTTATACGCATAGGTGGCCGCACTTTTCGGTTGAACGCTCACAATTCCTTCGGAAACAACGGTCCGTACTCTGCTTTCCGAGCCGCCGATGGTGACCATATGGGAACCTTTCGTCAAAGGAATAACGGCATTAATAAAATAATTATCCTCATAGCCGGTCCAGCTGATATTACCCTGGAGAACTTGGGGCCCATCGGTAAGTTTTTTTGGCTTTATTTCGATGAGCTTCTCGTTAACGTAGGCTGCCGGTCCGCGAAAGAGATACCGGCTGGTGCCACTGCCATGAGCAAAGGGAGTGCTGTTCAGACTCAAGGTCGGAGAAATCTGAACAGGTTCGGTTCCGGTATTGCTCACCTGATAGTTCAAGTCAACAATATAACTGTCGGCGTGAAAGGTAAGCGTTCTTGTCAATATGAGACCTGACGGAAAAACTGCCTTCATGGTCAGCGTTTGCGCGTCCGCTCCTCCACCCATGTTGATTTTTTCCTTGTCCGCCTGAAAAACAGGAAGATCGTTCCCTATACTGTTTTGCAAAGAGAACATGATGGGCAGCTCATTTAACCCCGTATCAGGAACCAATTCCATATTCCCGGAAGCACGATCTAACTCCGTACTATATTTTTTCAGAATAAAATGTTTAAACCCTCCTCCCTGTTCGGCAATAACGGCGGTATACAGAGGAGTCTCAATGGCAATATTGCGAGCATCCGGATCAACAGCAATGGTCGGCACGGTAGGCTGCGGCTCTGGAACTGGAGCGGGAGCAGGAGCAGGAGCGGACTTCAGAGACTTTTGCGGCTGAAACTGTTTACCGGCCTGCTCCTTCTGTCCGGCCGGACTCACACTTCTCTGCTGTTGCTGTGCCTGGGGTTGCTGATTTTTCTGGGCAACAGGTTTGACAAAAAAATACTGATAGCCGAACAAGATAATAAATGACAGGACTATTGACAGAAAAACTCTCCGGATATCCATTAGTTCTATTTCCTCAAATTAAAAAAAAGCCGGAATATGCAAAATGATAGAGCCCTGGATATTCCTGAAAAATAAGTTGTTGCTCGCGGCATATCGTCACGGTTACTTCACGGGGTCATAGCCACCGCGGGCAAAAGGATGGCAGCGCAATATTCGCCACAGGGCCATGGCAATTCCCCGAAAAGGACCATAGCGGATTACAGCCTCAACAGCATACTGGGAACAGGTGGGGATATAGCGACAGGTAGGCGGAAAAAATGGAGAGATACAACACTGATAGCCACGAACACAAAAAATAAACAGATGAGTAAAAAACGCACTTATCCCTCTGCTCTTGTCGACAGATGGCCAGACCATTTTCCGACAGGAAAGACACATCACCCCGCCTGCCTGGTTTCCCGCAGAAGACCGCCCACGGCAGCTAAAACCTCGAAAGGTGAACGAAGAGAAAAACCGGGACGCACCGTTACGATAATATCACTTTTTGCAGGGAAGCTGTCCCGATACAAACGGAATGCCTCACGGATAATACGTTTAATCCTGTTTCGATCAACCGCTTTACCGGTTTTTTTCGTCACACTGATACCCAATCGGTTAAACTCCAAGGTGTTGGGCGTGAAAATCAGAGAAAACCCTTTTCCGTGCAATCGGTTCCCCAAGCTGTACACTTGATTAAACTCCACGTTTTTCCTCAACAGGCAGACCTTGGGAAGTCTAAATCGTTCTGTCGCCATTAAGCGGACAACTGTCTTCTTCCTCTTGCCCGGCGACGCTTGATAATGGCCCGGCCGGCACGGGTGCTCATACGTACGCGGAAGCCATGGGTACGTTTCCGTTTAATATTGCTGGGCTGAAATGTTCTCTTACTCATGCTCTATTCCTTTCATTCAATTGAAATTGAAATTATCGCGATGCCTGTTATTTTCCCCGATTTTGTCGGTAAATACCTCTTTTTACCTGTCGCCTGCGCTGAAGACAACACGAATGCAGGGACCTTTGGTCGTACTGGAGAAAAGACACCGCTGGCCGTATTTGCCATTTACATAACAAAAAATTAGTATTTTAATCATAGCGACCCCACTCTGTCAAATTATTTAACCCGAAATTGAGGAATTATCCCTGCTGGTCGAGTAAAAGGGACACCATATGGAAACTGTAGATATCAAAAATCTTGACTGGAACCTGTTATGGCAACAGGAAAAGAACAAAAAAACATGGAAATCAAAAAACGCCGCCGACTGGGACAAGAAGGCTGTCTCCTTTGCCAAACGTACCTCCACCTCAATATATATCGATCGATTTCTGAAGTTGCTCAAACCCCGTCAAGAATGGTCTATCCTTGATGCCGGTTGCGGTCCCGGCACCTTGGCCCTGCCACTGGCCTCCCGGGTCCGCCGGGTGACCGGACTTGATTTTTCAAGGAAGATGCTCGCAATTCTTAAACAAAAAGCCGATGAAAAGAGTTTAAGAAATATTACAATTTGCCACGGTTCATGGGAAGATGACTGGCAGGCATTGAATATCGTACCTCATGACGTGGCCATTGCCTCACGCTCGTTAGCGGTACCCGATCTCAAGGCTGCTCTTGTAAAACTCTGCACCCACGCCCGGAAAAAAATTGTCATCACCGATAGAGTGAAGCATGGACCCTTTGATCCGGACGCCTTTGCCGCCATAGGTCGTCCACTTACCACCGGGCCCGACTATATCTACACCCTTAACCTGCTCTATCAGATGGGATATCTGCCCAGTGTTGACTACATTGAACTTGAAAAAGAACTGTACTATCCAGATGCTGGCGAGGCCATGGAGAGCTACCGGTGGATGTTCCGTGGCCTCGACGATCGGGAAAAAAAGCTGTTGAAAAATTATGTCCAGTCCGTTACCACCATGAACGAGGATGGCAGCATCACCCTGCATCGCAGTCGAGCGCCTATATGGGCTTTTATAAGCTGGAACCCATAATCAGTTGGTTTTTTATATAATTAACCAAGATAAACTCGTAAAAAGTCAGAATCTTTTTTTAAGATGGAATCGTAAAAAGTCACAGCTTACCCAAAGATGGCTAAGTATAAAACACAGATATACAGGTAAGCGCCCCGAAGGGGTGACCCCGAGGAGTAATACACTGTGCGAATAATGATTGTCGGGGCCGGACTTGTCGGCCAATATCTCTGCTCAAAATTTTCTTCCGAAGGACAAGAGGTTATCCTGATTGACCGGAACAAAGAAAAACTTGACCGGATAGAAAAAGATCTCAACATCCTGACTGTCCACGGAAGCGGCGCATCCGCACGTATCCTGGCGGAAGCCGGCATTGCAAAAACCGACCTGTTCATTGCGGTTACCGACAGCGATGAGGTAAACCTTGTTGCCTGTATCATGTCGAAAAGATACGACGTGCAAACCCGCATAGCGCGCGTACGCAGTGAAGACTTTCTGACTCCGGGCATGTCGCTCAATGAAGAGGCGCTTGGCGTTGATCTGTTGATCAGCCCCGACTGGGCAATGGCCGATGAAATACTCAAGCTCATCCACGTCTCAGAGGCCTTTGATACCGTGGAATTTGCCAAAGGAAAGGTCATGCTGCTGGGTTATGTCGTTTCGGAAAACAATCCTCATGTAGGCAAATCACTCTTTGATCTTGGCCGCCAGCACGGGACCCATCAGTATGTCATGACCGCGATCATCAGAGACGGGGAAACCATTATTCCCCGGGGGAATGATATTATCAAGGACGGCGATAAGATCTACCTGATGGTCCTGAAGCATGAAATTGCCAAGGTCGAACAACTATTCAACTTTGCCAGCCGTCTGCCCAGCAAGGTCTTTATAATCGGCGGCGGTGATATCGGTTACCTTGTTGCACGTCAGTTGGAAGAATTGAATATTGAGATAAAAATTGTCGAAGAAAACGAGGAACGCTGTAAATTTCTTTCGGAAAACCTGGCCCACTCCCTGGTGCTCAATTTCGACGGCCTTGAGGCCCATGACCTGCTTGAGGAGGGTATAGACTTTGCCGATCTCATCATTGCGGTCACGGGCTCGGACACGACAAATATTCTCTCCAGTCTGCTGGCCAAGCATCACGGGACAAAACGATGCATCACCAAAATCACCCGACACGATTTTATTCCCATGTTAGGCAAGCTCGGTATTGATGTGGCACTCAGCCCGCGACGGGTCGCGGCCGACATGATTCTTCGTTATGTACGGCGTGGTTCCATTATCTCGGTGGCAACCATCCTTGACAGTGACGCCGAAGTCATGGAAGTAACGGTACCCGACAGCAAAACCTTTTCCAATCATCCGTTAAAAGATTACAAATGCCCCCGCGGCTCTGTGGTCGGAGCCATCGTCAGAGGCGACGAGGTTTTCATCCCCTCTGGGGAATCCGTTATTGCTCCCGGCGATAACTTAGTGATATTTTTCACCAAAGACGCTGCCAAAGAGATTGACGATTTCTTTTCTCCCGATGAATAATTGGTGCGTCTTTATCTAAAAACCTGTTAAATTTTTCTCGAAAAATGATGGACTCGTAAAAAGTCCGAACAATTCTTAAATATGGCTAAGTACAAAACACAGATATACAGGTAAGTGTGTTGGGATAGGTCACGATTAGACAAGTAGTATGTCTTGGGTCATCCCGGCACACCCAACGCAGTAGATCGAAGTTTTTACGACGCCACCAAAAATAACGACCCCAAATAATCATGCGTATCGGTGGCGTCCTCAACCTGCTTGGCAAACTGCTCATCATTCTCTCCTTGATGCTGCTCTCGCCCATTCCGTTTTCTCTCTATTTTCAGGACGGCATGACGGGCACCTTTCTCCTCTGTTCTCTTTTAGGACTCTTTGCCGGTGGTCTGCTCCTGTTCATCTTTCTCCCTGACCAGGACCTGGGATACAAAGATGGCTTTGCCATTGTTACCTCCAGCTGGATAGGGCTGGCTCTGCTCGGCGCCCTGCCGTATCTCCTTTCCGGCGCAATACCCTCTTTTGTTGACGCTTTTTTTGAATCCATGTCCGGTTTTACCACCACCGGTTCGACCATACTTTCCGACATAGAAATCCTGCCCAAGAGTCTGCTCTTCTGGCGAGCCATGACCCACTGGCTTGGCGGAATGGGAATCATCGTGCTGACACTTGCCATCTTGCCGCTGTTAGGCATCGGCGGCATGCAGCTTTTCCAGGCCGAGGTCCCCGGGCCGACCAAGGACAGGCTTGCGCCAAGAATCCAGGACACGGCCCGCATTCTCTGGAGTGTTTATCTGCTGATGACCCTTATGGAAACAGGCCTGCTGATGGCGGGTGGGGTAGATTTCTTTAACGCCATCACCCACTCATTTGCAACGCTTGCAACAGGAGGATTTTCAAACTTTAACAGTTCATTAGGGCATTACCAGTCCACGTACCTGCAATCAGTGGTTATTCTGTTCATGTTCCTTGCCGGAGCAAATTTTTCTCTTCATTTCATGGCCCTGCGCGGCAGCATTTCCGCTTACTGGAAAAATGAAGAATTTCGTTTCTACGGAGCCATTGTCCTTTTTGCAACCCTCGCCATTGTCATAGCCAATGCAGTGGCCGGGATTTACACGGATACCGGCCGCAATTTGCGTGATGTCCTCTTTCAGGTGGTCTCCATCATGACCACCACGGGATTCGGCACTGCTGATTTTGACACCTGGCCACCCTTTTGCCGTGTTCTGCTTGTTGCGCTTATGTTTGTCGGCGGCTGCGCCGGATCCACCGGCGGCGGCATCAAAGTCGTCCGTTTTCTGCTCTTTTTTAAATACGCCCGTCTGCAACTGCATAAACTTGTCCATCCCCGCCAGGTCGAGACCATCAAGCTTGGCAAGACCAAGGTGCCGCAGGATGTCATGATCGCGATCTTAAGTTTCTTTGCCATCTATCTTGCCGTCTTTCTCGTTGCCAGCCTGATTGTGACGGCTCTTGGCGTGGATATTATTACCGGGCCGACGGCAGTCATTGCCACTTTAAACAATATCGGTCCCGGCCTGCACCTGGTTGGTCCGACTCAAAATTTCGGCCACCTGCCTGCTCTGGCAAAGCTGGTGCTCGTCTTCTGCATGCTCGCCGGTAGACTTGAGCTATATACCGTCGCGATCCTCTTCACTCCGGGTTACTGGAGAATGACCAGAAAACCCATGCTGCGCTGGAATAAAAAAACAAAAAAATCTATCAATGAATAATCTTTTTCTTTCATGAATACCTTTGATATTGCCGTTATAGGGGCCGGTCATGCCGGTTGTGAAGCAGCTCTTGCCGCAGCCCGCATGGGATGTAGAACGCTGGTCTGCATCATAAACGCCGATACTATCGGCGCCATGTCCTGTAATCCGGCCATCGGTGGCCTGGCCAAGGGGCACCTGGTCAAGGAGATTGATGCCCTGGGTGGAGAAATGGCGAAAAATATCGACGCCACCGGCATTCAGTTTCGCAGGCTCAATACCAGCAAGGGTCCGGCGGTTCGCTCGTCAAGGGCCCAGGCCGATCGATTGCTGTACCGCCTGCGGATGAAGAATATTCTGGAAAACCAGGAAAATCTTGAAATTCGCCAGACCGTGGTCGATGAAATTCTGACAAAAAACGACGCGGTCATCGGCATTCGCACCTCCCTTGACGAGGTAATCAGTGTATCCGCCGTTGTCGTTGCCACCGGCACCTTTCTCAACGGGCTTATTCACGTGGGCTTGAAAAACTTCCCGGCCGGACGAATGGGTGATGTTCCATCCACCAGTCTGGCACAGTGGTTTGCCTCCAGGGAATTTTCCGTAGGTCGCATGAAAACCGGTACTGTTCCCCGGCTGGACGGTACCACCATTGATTATTCCAGGCTTACCACCCAATACTCAGATGATCCGCCTCATCTTTTTTCATTTGCAAGCAGTGGCCCCCCTCCACTTGAACAACGCCCCTGCTACATCACCTATACCAACGAAACGACGCATCAAATTATCCGGGACGCCATAGACCAGTCACCCATGTATGCCGGTATTATTGAAGGTATCGGCGCCCGATACTGCCCTTCCATCGAAGACAAGGTCATGCGCTTTCCGGAAAAAAACCGCCATCAGATATTTTTAGAGCCGGAAGGACTTGATACCGTAGAGGTCTATCCCAATGGTATTCCCACCAGCCTGCCTCTGCAGGCACAAATGGATATGGTTCACTCCATTGCCGGGCTTGAGGAGGCAAAGATCATCCGACCCGGTTACGCCATTGAATATGATTATATTGACCCTCGCAGCCTGCTCCCTTCGCTGGAAACAAAAAAAATCAAGGGATTGTTCTTAGCCGGTCAAATCAACGGCACCTCCGGCTATGAAGAGGCTGCCGGTCAGGGCCTGATGGCCGGTATCAACGCGGTAATGAAGGTCCGAAAAAAAGAACCGCTTATCCTCGACCGTTCCCAGGCCTATATCGGTGTACTCATTGACGACCTGGTGACCCTGGGAACCAGAGAACCGTACCGATTATTTACCTCACGGGCGGAATATCGGCTGCTGCTCCGGGAAGACAACGCCGACCTGCGCCTGCGTGCCATCGGCCACCGAATCGGTCTTGTTGATTCCGCATCCTGGCAGTCCTTTACTCGCAAAAAAGCAAGCATTGACAAAGCTATCCGATTTTTACATAACGAACGCATTTTCCCGGGTAAACCGGTCAATGATGCTTTACGCACCATCAAGAGCAGTCCGATCAGCGAGGCAATGTCCATGGCCGATCTACTCCGGCGCCCGGAAATCACCCTGCCCCGGCTGAAGGAACTTGCCGGGCGAAGCGCTCCCGCCCCGGTAATGAATTCCACTCTATTTGAATTTGGTGATGAAGTTGAACTGCAGGTAAAGTACGAGGGCTATATCAAGCGGCAGCAGGAACAGGTTGACCGCTTTAAAAAACTCGAATCCGTTGAACTCCCCCCTGATATAGCCTATGAGAAACTGCCCGGCCTGTCCACCGAAGTGGTGGAAAAGCTCAAATCTATTCAACCCCGTTCCCTCGGCCAGGCCCTGCGTATTTCAGGTGTCACGCCGGCAGCC
>JANTGH010000113.1 GCA_024763055.1 Desulfobulbaceae bacterium | reverse complement strand
CGACCCCTGCGTCCCGAACGCAGTGCTCTACCGGACTGAGCCACATCCCGAGTGCGGCATTTCTTATGATATTATTCCCTGAAAGTCAAGAATAAATGTGCACTTCTTAGAACCCTGCACTACTGTCAAGAGCTATTTCCCAACTTTTTTCAGTTCATTAATTAATTTTTCCAAAGGAGGCCTTATGTTGATATTGCTAACGTCAAGGTAACGTATTACTCCTTCTTTATCAATGACGACCAGCGCCCTTTCGCTGGTTCCGTCAGAACGCAGCAGGCCGTACCTTTGAGCTGCCGCGCCATGGGGCCAGAAATCAGAGAGTACCGGGAACCATAATTTCCCCATCTGTTTGGTCCAGGAATAGAGTGTGGGAATATTATCAGCGCTGATACCCAGCAGGATAGCATTATATTGAGTAAATAGATCTTCAACGATATTATATCCCGGCCATTGATCGGAACAAACCGGAGTCCAGGCCGCCGGTACGAAAGAGAGGACAACATTCTTTTTCCCCAGAAACTGCTTCAACCCAATCATCCTACCTGAAACTGAAGGGAGGAGAAAGTCTGGTGCTTTTTCCCCTACTTTTACTTTTAGGGAACTGTCTATCGGTTTAAGGGGGCCTGGATTATAGATGCTGTCCCGAAAATTTTCCGAGAGTCCGTATGCCACGAGCCCGTTAAAAAAATATCCTGTGCACATTAATACCATGAGGTAAATAAATGACTTCCTGATGCTTTTCATTTGTGTAATCCTATTTGTCGGAAGATGCCTCAAGTATTTTCTTGAGGAAATCTTCAGCATTTCTAAAACCGCCGAGCTGGGAAAAAAATACCCTGCCGGCATTGTTGCCGGAATTATAAATGCCAATGAAATAGGGGGTGCGAACCTCTCCGATAAGCTTGTGGATAATAAAGTCGCCGTCGGAAAAAAGAGGAAAGGGGACTTTGTATCTTTTCCTGAAGACGTCAACTTCAAAAGCTGAATTTCCTGCCCCGATTCCAACCATTTTTATGGTATTTTTTAATGATTCGTCATTGTTTATCAGTCCATAAAAATGGTTGATGCCGCTTGCATCTTTCTGGCAGTGGGGGCAATACATGCTGAAGATTTCAATAAGGATGATGTCAGCTTTGATATCACTTAGCACAAACCGGGGCCCCGGTTTCAAACCAAGATATTTCTGCAGGGAAACATTTTTCGGAGTTATAAGGTTCATGGCCGGCAATAGACTGCCCACTGACGGCGGCTTGTTTTCGGAAGCAATTGATGGAGGGGAATATGACAATAGCAGGATTGCCAGGAAAATTAAGGTAAATAATTTTTGTAACAAAGTATCGTTCCACATAATTCTATTCTTTTGCATGGCTGCTCTGGATTTGCATTCATCAGGAAATATTTCTAAAAATATCCTTCTTTGCGCGCCAGGATATCCAAATGCAGGGTAATCAGGTTTTCCACCTCGAGATCCATTTGTCCCGGGACCTTTCTGGTATCGATGGTTTTGATATATTTTTTGCATTGGTGGCAGATGTAAACCCGATATTTCTCGTCATTACCAATGGTAAAAAACCCCAGTTTTTGCTGCTTTTCATTGTCGCAGAATGGGCATTGAATCCGATTAACAGCCCACTCCAAAGCACATTGGGCGCAGAAGAGATAACGTTTTCCTTCTTCTTCGGTTTTTAGAAAACTCAATGACGCCTCCTGGCCGCAGACTGGACACCTGCCCTTTGACCATTTGGAGCCAGCGATCAATGCTTTATACTCCTGTGTCAGCAAGGCGAAAAAAGGATGCATGCTTTCCTTCAGCAGGAAATCCAGAAGGTCAAAGGCTTCATCATCTTCCTCTACGGCTATGCAGGCTGCTTTGGGAATGGTAAAAGATTTTCTGATTAATTCTTCATAATCAAGCTCTCCTGCTAACAGCTTACGCTTTATGTCCTCAGCCGAACCAGGATTTCTCATTGTAAGCAGCTCAAGAAAATACTGCTGTGGTAAAAAGGGACTGAATGCATCTTGGTTCATATTCACCAATGAATTTCCAGCTGATAATTTCTGCTCTGCGGTCTTTTCATCTAATGGAAATATATTTTCTTTATGTTTAGAGGCACTTTCCTGGCGCAAAATAAAAACGTCTTTCAGGATCTTAATAAATTCGTGATAGAGGGGATATTCTTCTATATAAGCGTTGATAATCTGCAGTCCTTTTGTCATTTACGGGTCCTTGAAATAACTATTTCAAGCCAAAGAATACCCGGTAAGGTCTTCTTTGGCTTGAGGTGATAAAATGCCATTTTTTATTTCCTGGCGAGCCTTGGTGATTTCTGCCGGGAACGACAACTCTGCAGGTCAATGACCTTCAAAGTATTCCAGTTTATCTTCTTTTTCCTGCTGGCGCAACCATTTTGGGCATTGTTTCAGACACCAGCTTTTAGGTACATAACCGGTCAGGATCGCGCCGGCAGAACCTGGTACGCCGATGGTTCCAAGGTAAATGTGGACAATGACAAATGACAGGATTGCTAGAAGGCCGAGTGCATGCAGGGCGTACATCCAATTGACCGTTTCCTTGTTGTACCCTTCGGGAAACCACATTATAAAACCGCTGATAATCATCAGAAGACCAAATATAACAACCGTTAAAAAGAAAAGTTTTTGGCCGGGATTATATTTTCCGGTTTCCGGAACATTGTCAACATGCCATAGATATCCGCCCCCCTTCTTGAGCCATTCAATATCAGAGGGAAAATCAAAGATGCCCGCATCCTTCCACCACAATAAAGCGCTGATGAAAAGAGCCGGGATAAAAATAACCCCGAGATAGGTATGGGCTGTCTTCATGCTTTTCAACCCCCCAAACGGCTGGGCCAGAAAATTCAAAGAATGAAACATCATTCCCAGCCCTGTTATAATCAAGAGGAGGCACGTTATCGCCAGATAGCAGTGAATCACTCTCTCAAAAGCGGTCGAAACCTTAATCATGCCTTTCTGGGGTATCATGTTAAACACCTCCTTCCTGTTTATTAATTGTATCTTTGGGGCCTTTGGTCAGATAATGGAGAAGAGCACCGGCCAGGGCAACCCCCGGAGCAAGCAGACTGAGGGGTTTAAGCCAGTCTTTCCAAGCCACCAGAGAGATGGGGATTCGGGGATTTTCCGGCAATTCGGCATACTTGGCTGGTTTTTCGGGTAAAATATAGAGCATGTGAGTACCACCGACAAACTTGTCGCCATAAAGATACCCTTTGCCGCCCAAAGCAGCAGTCCGTTCCCTGATTACTGCCAGCATTTTATCCTTATCGCCGAATTGCAATGCCCCGGTCGGACAGGCTTTGACACAGGCCGGTTCCATGTCTCTTTCCACCCGCGCAAAGCACATGTCGCATTTGCTCACCTTGTTGGTTTTGGGGTCGAAACGGGGAACATCAAAGGGGCAGACAACCATACATTCTTTACAGCCGATGCACTTGCTCTGATCCAAAGCAACGGTTCCGTAGCTGGTGTGAAAAAGAGCCTCACTGGGACAGACCCTGACGCAGGCAGAGTCGGTGCAGTGCATACAGGCATTATGACGAAATAGCCATTCGACCCCCCCGGTGTCAGTTGCCATTTCCTGAAAACGCATCAGCAGCCAGGTATTTGACTGCAGGTCAGCCGGGTTCTGGTAGCTGCCGGTGTTTCTTGTCTGGTGGGCCGGCAGATCGTTCCACTGCTTGCAGGCCAGTTGGCAACCCCGGCAACCGGTACATTTGGTAGCATCATAGAGTTTTATTTTTTCAGCCATCTCTTACACCCCCTTCTTTTCGATATTGACCATGAAGGCCTTGCTTTCGGGTATCATGGTGTTGGCATCTCCAATGAATGGGGTAAGCATGTTTGCCGAATCACCACGTGTAAAGATTTCCGGTTTCTTGTCACCATGGACATATTCCCGCATTTTTGTCGTGATCCAACCATAATGCCAGGGAAGCCCGACCTCGTGAACCGTGTTGCCGGCGATGTTGAAAGGTTTGAACCTGTGAGTCACCATGGCCACCGCGTTAACTTTGCCGCGAATAGAGCTGACTGTTATGATTTCACCGTTTTTGATGCCCTTTAATTTAGCCAGTTCGTGACTGATTTCAACAAATAAATCAGGTTGCATCTCAGCCAGCCATGGACACCATCTGGTCATGACGCCGGTTTGCCAATGTTCACTGACCCGGTAGGTGGAGCAGACAAACGGAAAGCGGGGGTCGCAGGTTGCCCGGGCATCGACTGGGGTTCCGGTGCCTTCCTTGTCCCAGCGTTTAATCACCGGGTTGATCATCTGGGGTGAAAGATAATTTTTCTCCACCGGACATTCCAGTGGTTCGTAGTGTTCCGGGAAAGGCCCGTCAGCCCGGCCGGGGCCGAAGATACTGCCGACCCCGTGAGGTTTCATGATGAAAGGCAGGCGACCGGCTCCCGGAGGGGCGACGCCATCGGGAACATCGCCGATCCACTTGCTGCCATTCCACATGATAACCGGGTCTTTTTTATCCCAGGGTATACCGGTGTCAGGATCAACCGACGCACCGTTATAGATGATCCGCCGATTGACCGGCCAGCACCATGACCACTCCGAATACAGGCCGATACCTGACTTGTCTTTATAGTTCCGGCGGGCGGCCATGTTGCCTTTTTCCGTATATGAATTGCAGTAGAGCCAGTTGCCGGAAGAGGTTGATCCGTCATCCTGCAGGTAAGCAAAGCTGGGGACCAACGTGCCCTTTTTGAATTTTTTACCTTTTACGGTTGTGTCCTGGAGAAAATAGCCGTTTATTTCCTTGGCGATCATATGGGTGTCCAGATGCCTGATCCGACCATCCGCTCCTAAAGGTCCATAGTTCCAGGTCAACCTGGTAATCGCTTCCGCCAGGGGACCGCCCTCTTTTTTATAAAGTTTTTTGAGTCGATAGAAAAGTTCGGTTATAATCTCACTGTCAGGTTTGGCTTCACCCGGGGAATCGACTGCCTTGTAACGCCATTGCATCCAGCGGCCGCTGTTGGTGATGCTGCCTTCCTTCTCCATGGAAGCGGCGCAGGGAAGCATGAAGACTTCGGTCTTTATTTTTTCTGAGTTGACGCCCGGAGCCTTCCAGAACGATCCGGTTTCATTGTCAAAAATATTGACGTTGACCATCCAGTCCAGTTTGTTAAGAGCTTCCCTGACCTCATTGGAACTGGCACCGCTGCATGCCGGGTTCTGACCCCAGGCAAAGAAACCGCTGAATCCGCCTTTGTACATGCGTTCAAACAGGCTGAGCCAGGAATAATTCTTGCCGTCATCCAGCTTGGGCAGGTAATGGTAAGCTTCTTCCAGGGAGGCATTCATACCATAATGGGAGCGCAGCAGGCTGGCGGAATACTTGGGGTAGTTTTTCCACCAGTTGAGGCTGTGAGGTTCCTTGGTTTTGGGGGTGTATTTCTGGTTATACGCTTCCAGGGTTGGCTGCGATGCCTTGGGCGTCTTCAGATAGCCCGGCAGGATATGGAAAAGCAGGCAATGGTCGGTTGAGCCCTGGACGTTGGATTCACCCCTCAGCGCATTGACGCCGCCGCCGGCTACGCCCATATTGCCCAGTAAAAGCTGGATCATGGCCATGGTTCTGATGTTTTGTGTACCGACGGTGTGCTGGGTCCAACCCATGGCATACATGATTGTGCCGGCCTTGCCGGTTTTCCCCGTCCCGGCGTATTCTTTGTAAATCGCCAGAAGTTTATCTTCAGGGGTGCCGGTTATTTTGGAGACCATCTGCGGGGTGTAGCGTGCGTATTGTTTCTTCAATAACCGGTAGACGCAGTGAGGGTCCTGCATGGTCATATCTTTTTTGATGATCCCCTCGGCATCGGTCTGGAAAGACCAGGATGATTTATCATATTTATGACCAACCAGTCCGGAAAAAACGCCATTATTCTCCCCGGGCAGTTTGAATGATGGGTTTACCAGGAAGGTTGCGTTGGTGTAATGCCGGACATATTTTTTCTGGATAAGCTGGTTGTCCAGGATATATTTTATCATCCCCCCGAGAAAAGCAATGTCGGTACCCGATCTGAGCGGTGCGTAGATATCCGCTTTCGAAGAAGTCCGGGTGAAACGCGGGTCGACACTGATCAATTTTGCCCCGCGCTCTTGTGCCCTGGTTACATATTTAAACGAAATCGGATGGTTGGAAGCCGCGTTGCTTCCCATGATGAGAATGCAGTCACTGTTTTGAATGTCATTCCAGTGATTAGTCATTGCTCCGCGCCCAAACGACTCTGCCAGAGCCGCTACGGTTGCCGAGTGTCAGATACGGGCCTGGTGTTCGATATAGACTAACCCCAGGCTGCGCAAAAACTTTTGATAGATAAAACACTCTTCGTTATCCAGTGCGGCACTGCCGACGGAAGCGATCGAGGTTGTCCGGTTGACCACCTCTCCCCTACCATTTTTGAAGGTAAAATCCTTATCCCGACTTTTCTTGATGTTCTGAGCAATCTTATCAAGTGCCCAGTCCCAGGAAACGGTTTTCCATTGTTTGGCAAAAGGCGCCCGGTAAAGTGGTCTGTCAAGTCGGTTTTTATTAACTGACAACTGCGAGATGGATCCTCCTTTGCTGCACAGGGAGCCATTATTGATCGGATGGTCGGGATCTCCTTCGGTGTTAACAACCTTGCCGTTGCGAGCGGCTACGATGATGCCGCAGCCCACTGCACAGTAAGGACATATGGTAGTTGTCTCCCGGGCATATTTGATCTTAAATGTTGCGGCATGGGCTCTGACGGGTTTCAGGCTCAACCCCAACCCGCTTGCCATAGCCGCAGTTCCCGATATCTTCAGGAATGACCTTCTGCTGATATGCATTTCTTTTCTCTCCTTTCCATGGAAAAGTTTTCCAGAAAATAACCATTGCCGTTTATCTTAAACACTACAGGACAGCATTATCCATGCCAAATGCTTGACTTTTTACCGTTTTGCGGTCATTTTTTAAAAAATACATTATTTCAATAAGTTAGCTGATGTTTCGATATGGTGTAATTGTTTTCACCAATCCGCTGACGGCGTGAAAAAAGCCGGAATGGACAAATTGTCCATTCCGGCTTTTTTATGGTTTTCAGGGAGGGAAAGTTTGTCCTTTCAGGGGACTATTTGTCTCCCATGGAAAAAAGGGGGTTTCCGGGTAAGATGATGGCAATGGTTGTTCCTTCGTTCATAGTACTATTGACATCAATATCACCGCCCAAAGTCCGTATTAATTCATAACTGATGGAAAGACCGAGGCCGGTACCATCCGGCTTGGTGCTGTAGAAAGGATTAAACATATTTTCAACTTGTTCGGAAGTCATCCCGCAGCCGGTATCGCTGATAATTATTTCACGGCGATCCTCAGTAACAACCGTGTTGATTTCCAGCTTGCCGCCGTCAGGCATGGCTTGAATGCTGTTGATGATCAGGTTGTTGAGTATCTGTATCAGGCTATCTTCATCACTCATAACATGAGCGGGAGTGCTTGGATTGATTATGACCTTAATCTTCAGGTTTTCAAGCTGTGCTCGCAGGGGGGTGATGACTTTTTCGATTATGTCATTGATATCGAGTTCCTGGAGTGGGGTTTGTCTGACCCGGGAAAAACCCAGCATGTTTCCAATAATCTTTTTAATCCTGTTCGCCTGATGGGTGACAATTTCAATCTCGGTGGAAAATCGCTTCCGGGTTTCCGGATCCATCTCCAGCAACTCAAGATTACCGGAAATAATATTGATGGGATTGTTGATTTCATGGGCGACGCCGGCAACCAGGCTGCCCAGTGCCGCGAGCTTACCTGAACGGACCAACTGCTGTTGCGCTTGCTGCAGATGGGTAAGGGATTCCTCCAGCCGGAAATTTATGGACTTTTTATCTTCCATCATTTCCAGCAGATGATGCTTCATTTCGATTAATTCCCGGTTGCGTTTTTCAAGCTCGGAAGTTCGCTGGGTAACCTTATCTTCCAGCTCTTTATGAAGTTGATCAATGGAGGCATCACGATCACGCAGGGCTCTGATCATCTGGTTTAAATAATTCTCCAACTGGCCGATTTCATCATTACCGGTTACCGGAACCACTGTTTCCAGACGACCTTCCGCCACTTGCTGCAATCCGTCTTCCATGCCCCTGATACGTCTGGAAAAATTGCGGGCGTAAAAGAAGACCACCAGGAAGGTCAAAAGGCAGCCCAGTGCGAGAATTATGACCAGCACCACAATCACGTGGTTACGGAAATCAATAAACGGCTTCTCCAACATCCCGACATACAAAATACCTATTGCTTTATTCCTGGAGTTATAGATCGGTTCATAGGCACTTATATACCAATTGTTTACCACAAAAGCCCGGTCTGTCCACTTCTGATGATGGAGAATGACCCGCTCATAAACTTCTTTGGAGACCCGTGTGCCGATGGCACGATGACCCGATGAATCAAGAACGTTGGTTGTGATTCTCACATCATCCTGAAAAATGGTTGCCGTACCAATGTCCTGGCCGGAAAAGACGGCATCTGAAAAAATTACTTTTTTGATTTTATCGACTAAAAAATTATTATGATTGAGCAGCTTGCCTCCGTAGATAGAGCCGATAATGTTTCCCTGTGGGTCATGGATCGGACAGGCAGCCATAATAAACATGCCGCTGGAGAGTTTTTTTATTTCTCGTTTCCTGGCTTTCGGGGTGGCAATGACCTTGATTTCAACAAGATGTTCTAGGTCTTTGTTTTCTTTAATAATTTCCTTTGCCGGCAGGACTTCGGTGCTGGTTGAAGGACTTCCAATCAGGGCTTTGGATAATATCTTCAAGGAGGGAAAATCGGCTTTTAAGCTTGGGTTGTTGGCCCTCATCAAAACCCTGCCATTACTATCCGTTAGAGACAGAAAAGATAATCCCTCGCATTGGCGCAATGATTGTATTTCCCGCTTCAGTGCTGCCTGGTCCCGGTTAAGAAAGGCTTGAACTAATGGGTAGCTGACAGCACCCTGGCTTATTACCTTATTAAGACATTTTAGATTGGAATAATAGATTTCATGGGCTGAATTCAGGTCATTGATGATTTTATTCTGAGCCTGGTGAAAAATAAAACTGTCAATCGCATGAATTGTAAAGGCGGTAGCCATAGTCATGGCCAGGAGCGGCAGAAAAAGATTAGCTGTAACAAGTTTCCATTGAATGGAGAAGAATTTTTTTTCAGACATGATCAGCGATCTTTTTGAGTTTACGCCCCAAAGTTTTTTCCGAAATTCCGAGAATTTTTGAGGCCTTTACTCGATCTTTGCTTACATGATTCCAGACTTCAGCGATATAGTGCAATTCAATTTCTGCCAGGGAACGATAAAAGACATTTTCTCCTTCTGATTCATGCTCTTGCTCAATCTTGCTGAAATTGTGTGTGATGGTATTGAATGGTAACAAGTCGACCTCGAAACATTCATTTTGGGCCAGAATAACAACCCGATGGGCAAGGTTCCTTAATTCCCTTACATTTCCCGGCCAGTGGTAGGCTTGAAGAATATCGATGACTTGAGGGGGTACATGGATCTTGTGAAGTCCTTCCCTGGAGGCATAATAGGTGAGAAAATATTCAACCAGCGGCATTATGTCATCGACCCGCTGGCGCAGAGGAGGGAGGTCAATACTAAAAACCTGAAGTCGATAAAAAAGATCATGGCGAAAACGACCATCCTTGGCTTCCTGTTCCAGGTCTTTGTTGGTTGCCGCAATAATTCGAACATCAACCTTGATCGGTTTTGTACCGCCCACCGGAGTGATTTCTTTTGTTTCCAGGACCCGTAAAAGTTTAAGTTGTAAGGCCGGCGAGGTGTCGGCGATTTCATCCAGTAAAAGAGTTCCACCGTTGGCGGACAGGAAGTATCCCGGTGAATCACTGTAAGCGCCGGTATAGGCCCCTCGAAGGGAACCAAACAGCTGACTTTCAAGTAAATTGTCGGCTAAGGCACCGCAGTTGATAGTTATAAACGGTTTTTGGGAGCGGTCGCCGCTGTGTTCATGGATATGCCTGGCGACAATCTCTTTGCCGGTTCCGGATTCGCCGGTGAGTAAAACCGTCGCCGAGGAGGGGGCTACGGTCTTGGCCATATGAATGACCCTGGTAAAGGCGCGGCTTGCATAAACCAGGCAGCTTTTTTCCTCGTGGGCTGCCAATTGCCAGCGCAATTTTTTATTTTCCTCCCTTAAACGTGCAGGCTCCAGACTCCGCTCGACAGCCTGAATGATTTCGCTGCCGGCAAACGGTTTGGCAAGAAAATCAGTGGCTCCCAGTTTCATGGCTTCCACCGCCAGGTGTACGTCTCCGTAGGCCGTGATTATGATTGATTTGATATCTGCTCGCAAAGTGGATATTTTTTGAAGCAGCAGAGTTCCATTGGTGTCAGGAAGACGATAGTCGATGATGGCCAGGGCAAAATTTTGATTTTCACCATGCAGGGTTTTTATGAATGACTTTCCGGTCATGCAGGTCTTTACGGTATAACCTTGGGATGTCAAGAGCTTGCTGAGAAAATTCAGCATCCCCTTTTCATCATCAACAATAATTATTTTTTCCTTCATTATTTTGAGATCCGCAGGAATTTGGAAGAATTTACCATTACCTGGATAGCCGCACTCGAATGAGGTAGTGAAAATATCCGTATCTAAACTTTACTACATATCGCATAATTACCATTAACCCAGCTTGGAATTCAACCTATAAATCAAGAGCTGGAACATGCGCCTCAAGCTGTCGGCTGTTTGCCTGCCAACGGGTAAATGACCTTCTACGTTCAGCATCGGGAGTTGAGATATGAATTCGGCTATTTTAGTTGAAAACATAGAAAAATCTTGACTCAGGATTGCTAGTTTGTGTATGTTCCGAAGTCTTTATGACCTGCAATTAGGATAATATCGCAAAACCTGGATAAATTCCCGTAGTCATCAATAATTACCAGAGATTAAATAGTACGAAGATGCTGGTTCCAACGTGTTCAGGTTTGTAGCCTCAGGAGTCATCATCTTGCAATTATTTCACTTGTGTCCTGGTTGTCAGGTGGTGGAATGTGCCAATTTTAAAAAGGAGAAAAGATTTCAATGAATCATATTGGTCTTAAAGTTTCCGGCAGATCACATACCTGCGGTGAACTGCGCCATGAAAATATCGGCAGCCGGGTTGTTCTGGCCGGTTGGGTGCAGAATTGGCGGGA
>JANTGH010000112.1 GCA_024763055.1 Desulfobulbaceae bacterium | reverse complement strand
TGCGCTATGATCATAAGACGTACCTCCATCTCTCTTTTCATTTATCCCCACCATTCGGCTGGGGCCACCGTTCAGGCCTTCATCCAGTCTGCCACCTTCCGGTTTTCTATTCACCGAGCTCGTTTACCGGCCTACTATGCCCTCTGCTGACTTCTCCTTGAGCGATCAGAGGCGGTTGCCCGCCTCTCAGCCGAAATTCCGTCGCACGCGACTTCTCAAGCGGCACTCAGGAGACCTCCCGGGGTAAACACATGTCTTTCAGTGCGTGAATGCCGGGTTTACGGATACGCCTTATAATGGATAGAGGACTTTATCTTGTTGTGCAGACTCGTCCCGACGTATGCGCCTTATACCCGATTCCTGTTCGTCATCCCGCACCTTCGCGGTACCTGATTCTTTTTCCTCAGGCGGCTTCCTCCCGAAGCATTGTCACCAATACTCCCTTGCCTACCGCTATACCCTTCACCTCCATCCGGTTGGGTTTAAGACTTGCCAAGTAACTGATACTACATTACACTTGACTCACTTCTAAGAACATGTGCCGTGCCCGGCACACACAAGGCGCTTCACTTGACCCGCAACTCGTTGGCGAATTTTGCCGTAGATTCAGGATGATATCCGTCGGGGGAGTTAATCGGTAGCTGCACGGCGGGCAGCTGATAATGGACGTTATGCATGAAAAGGAGGGCCCAATGAACGAAGCACTGATCGCAGAGCTGATTGGCCTGAATCAGCGTGACGTTGAAACAAGAGAAAAGCTGCTGAAGAAGGAGAGGCTTTACGGTTCCTACGAAGAAGAGATGCAGCGTGTTCACGTTGCAAACGCAGAAGCACTAGATCGTATCGTCTCCGTTCATGGCTGGCCTGGCATATCGTTGGTGGGTATGGAGGGTTGCCGGATGGCGTGGCTCGTGGCGCAGCACGCAATTTGCACGCCTGTCCTTCAAAGGCGGTTCCTTCAAGAGTTGGAAAAGGCATCTAGTGTCGGTGAGGCACCGGCGAAGTTGGCGGCTTTCTTATCCGATCGAATCCGCTTTAATGAGGGCAAACCGCAAGTTTTCGGAACAGTGCTCGATTGGAATGAAAGCGGCGAGCTGGGCTGCGAGGTAGAGGATCCCGAGCATGTCGATGAATTACGCGCGTCTGTAGGGTTGCCTCCATTTGCAGAGTCACTGACTGAGCATCGCGAAGAGGTAGAAGCCGAGGGTGGAAAAGCGCCGGTGGATTTCGAGTCCTACCGGGAAGCAGGCACTCGGTGGGCGAAACAGGTAGGGTGGCGGTAAATGCATAACAATGCGGTCAAGTCGTTCGCCTGCGGCTCACTCGGACGTCTGGTGCTCCGCGGCTTTTTGCGCATGGCTTCGCCATGATTGCGCAAACGCCGCTGCACACCAGCCGCCGCTTACCTCGGCGTTAAATGGGTTGATGCATTGTGCAAGAATGTGGGTTTATTTCTCAGTAAAGGCGGGGTCAGGAAGCAAAATTACAAGCACTCAATATCTCGTAGTTATCCTTTGCTTGGTACCCTTCATACAACAAGTGAATTTTTCGTAAAGCTGAAAATTTTTGGTTCTTAGATCTTTGAAAATTTGGGTATTGCTATCATGGGTAATCGTTCAATCACGTTGAGTTGGTGTAATTTCATCTTTGCTGATGTTTCGTAAGCAAAAGAACCCATGAAAATCCAAACTTTCCAGAGCAAGGAAATCACGTTAAAGAAAGGCAGTGGGGTAAGCAAAATAATCAGCTCTGCCATCCAACTCCAAGCAGGCAAATACAGTCAACGCAGTCCCCGGCCCTGTTTTGCAAGTCGTGTTTGCCAAGGGGTGGTGTTGGGGCAGGATGTTTTTGTTCTATGCCAATAATTACGCAATGTCATAATGTCATGGGCGGGCTTTGATACATATCCCTTTGCAAGCCATAAGCGAAGAAACAAGATATAAAATCAACAGGTTGCAAAGCGTATGCTGTCATATTTTATAAAATATCAACGAATAACAGGTTAGAACTGATTTACCGTGAGTTCACGCCTTTGATTAAAAAAACGAAACTCCATAATGGCCGATACATTTTTCAGACGGGAAAGCCAGACCTCAACGCGCACCTGATCGCCAAGAAAAAGCTGCTGTTTATAGCGGATTTTCGTTTCAATGAGCGTAGGCAGCAGGCCGAAATCGTGAATAATCTTCTCAACCGGCAGGCCTGCTGCCGCAAGCAGTTTCAACCTGCCGATCTCCATCCATTGCACATAGACGATGTTGGAGACATGCCCGGCAAAATCAATATGAAAGGTGTAAATTTCCTGTTCAAAAGTTACTTTGTTCTCCTGATATCTCATTTGCAACACTTTGTTTTTGGTAAATGAGTGAAACGCTCAAATTAGGGAAAGTAATGCAAGGCTTACTGATTGACCGGGAACAGGCCTGCTGGTTTAAAACTGAGAATCAGGGCCATGAAAATATAAACGGACATGGAGGCAAGAGCGGCACCCATCCGGTCGGCAGCCGAGGACGACTCGAGGACAAGCCGGAAAAGATCAGGCAGAAAGGAGCGGGCCAGGGTATCAACCAGGCCCACCAGAATTGCCCCGACCAGAGCACCTCGCACAGAACCGATGCCGCCAATGACAATGACCACAAAGGTCAGGATCAGTATGGATTCGCCCATGCCCGCTTCCACAGCCAGGATAGGACCGGCCATGACTCCGGCAAGCCCTGCCAGCAAGGTGCCGAGGCCAAAAATCAAGGTATAGAGTAGTCGAATATTCACGCCCAGAGCGCCAACCATTTCCCGATTGGTGGCACCGGCCCGAATCCGCATGCCCAGACGGGTGCGGGAAAAAAGCAGATACAGAAACAGGGCAACCAGAATACCGACAAGGATAATGGCCAGCCGATAGACCGGATAATGGATACCGGGCAGGAGCTGCACCGACCCGGCCAGCCAGGGCGGCACATCCATGAACAGAGGCTGCCGGCCCCAGATCATGCGGATGAGTTCGTTAAAGAAAAAAATCAGGCCAAAGGTGGCCAGCACCTGGTCCAGATGGTCCCGATGATACAACCGGCGCAGAATGAGCAATTCCACTGCCATTCCAACCAGAGCAGCCGCAGGCAACGCTGCCAGCAGCCCTAACATGAAGGAGCCTGACTTCATGGCTACCGTTGCCGCCACATAGGCCCCGATCATGTAAAAGCTGCCGTGGGCCAGGTTGATCACCCGCATGATGCCAAACACCAGTGTCAGGCCCGCGGACATGAGGAAAAGCATGACGCCAAGCTGGAGACCGTTAAGGATTTGTTCAAGGACGAGCATCTTAAATAGGTTTTTCGTGACTCTTTGGTCTTGGCCAAGAATCTGCGGATTCCGCTTTATTCCCCATCATAGGCGCAGACTCCTGTTCGGGGTGAATTGACCACCGGCAGAAAATACATTTCCTCTCCGCAATCGTGCCCTGGAGCACATTTCTCACAGAGCCATCCCGCACCGTCCCATTGACAGGCTGTGCATATCCTGGTGGCGGGAAACTTTCCGCATGCATCACAGGGGATGATTGGCTGCGTGTTGCGTGAGAGTACCTGAATCTTTTTCTTGCCCTTGGCAACCGCGGTAATGTCGGCAATGCATTTTATTTGCAATTCCGTGGTACTGCCGAAATCATATTGGTACTCAAGCGTTTTTCCGGGAGAAAGGACCTTGTTTACCTTCCGTGACATTGGTATTTCTTCGCCCCATCGCTCAAAGGCAAACGCGCTTACATGTCCGCAACACTCCAGCCAGTAATTGCGCAGAAATGCATCAAGGTCTTTGAGGGTTGTCGTGGGGGAGAGCAGGAGATGAAAAAAATAATCATGGTTGAATGACGACCGCACAACTATGTATAAATAGGGAATGCCATGCTGATTGTACAATCTTTTTGTCAGGCATGACTTTACGTGTTTTGTCAGACCACGTTGTGTATATTCCTTTCCGCATAAATTACATGTACTCTTAGGTGCATGGTATTGCATATTCAAGCTCTGGTTAAAGTTTTACCTGTGTACACACTGGCCCACATAGGCATCCTGATGGTCGTTGAACACCTTTTTCAGCAGTTTGTTGGCGTAGCCACCGCTCTGCTTTTTCACCACCTGGCGCACATAAAAATCCTGGATGGGAAAATGATTGGGCCCAAAACGAAAGGCCCCGCGCACAGAGGTGAAATCCGCCTTTTCCAGGGCTGCCCGAAATTCATCCATTCTGGAAACATCACCGCCCACTGCCGCAAGGGCCGATCCGATGAGTCGGGCCGTATCATAGCCCTGAGAGGCAAACAACGTTGGGATGCGACCGTAGGTCTTTTCAAAGGCATCAACAAATGCTGCGTTTGCCGGGGTTTGAAAATCAGCGCACCATTGGGAACTGTTGATAACCCCGACAGCCGCCTCTCCCACTGCCTGCAGGAGCCGCTCATCCGTAGCCGCAGGGCCAAGCAGGGGAATTTTTTTTGTCAAACCTGCCCGGGCATACTGTTTGAGAAAATTAATGCCCATGCCGCCGGGGAGGAAAAAATAGACCGCATCCGGCGCCGCCGAGCGCAGGGCTGCAATTTCCGCCGCGTAATCGGCCTGGCCCAGGGTCGTGTAGACCTCACCGGTAATCTTGCCCTTGTAAAAGCGCTTGAATCCGGCCACATTGTCCTTGCCCGCCAGGTAGTTAGGAGCAATGATATACACATTTTTATACCCCTGTTCCATTGCATATTGGCCAATCACCTCGGAAAGGTTGTCCGTCTGCCAGGAAACATTGAAATAATTTTTATGGCAGCCCTTTCCGGCAAGCTGAGAAGGACCGGCATTGGGGCTGATAAAAAAGATCCCCTGGCGTACGACCTTAGGGACCACGGCCATGGCCACGTTGGAAAAAACAATGCCGGTGAGGATTTTTGCCTTCTCCTTTTTGATAAACCGTTCGGCAAGCTGACGCCCCTTTTCCGGACAGCGACCATCATCACCGATGAGCAGCTGAACAGGGATTCCACCCAGCCTTCCGTTCTCCTGTGTAACGGCCAGTTTAAAACCGTCCCGGATCTCTTCGCCAAGATAGCCGGCCTTGGTGGACAGGGTGGTGATCATGCCGATTTTGACTGGTTCTCCAGCGTGGGTCAAAACAGCGTTCAACACTATGGCAAGGATGCAAACAATTGTTTTCTTCATCATGATCTGTTTATTTACAGTCAGGGCCGCGTGCTCACAACAACGCAGCCCTGCCTGCTTCAATGGTTATTTCATCGTACATTCGGATGAATAGGCATCATGATGGTCGGTAAAAACCTTTTCCAGGATACGGTTGGTCACCTTGCCCTGCTCGTCCTTGATCACCTTGCGGACATAGATGTCCTGGATCGGATGATGGTTGGCGCCAAAGCGAAACTTGCCGCGCACCGATGCAAAATCAGCCTTGGCAAGGGCGGCCCTGAATTCATCGGTTTTGGACATATCGCCGCTTACGGCTTTCAAGGCGGAAGCGATCAGTAGAGCATCGTCATAACCCTGGCTGGCATACAGGGTCGGTGTACGGTTATAGGTCTTGGTAAAGGCCTCAACAAATTTTTTATTGGCCGGAATATCCAGGTCAACCGACCACTGGGAACCATTGACCACGCCGACGGCGGCGTCGCCGACCGCTTTTAAGATCCGCTCGTCAAAGGAAAATGCGGGGCCAAATACGGGAATGGAATCTTTCAGACCTGCCTGGGCATACTGTTTGAGAAAATTGATGCCCATACCGCCGGGCAGAAAAAAGAAAACCGCATCCGGCTTTGCTGCCCGCAGGGTGGCAAGTTCAGCCGCGTAATCGGACTGGCCAAGGGTTGTATACACCTCACCTGCTACCTTGCCCTGGTAAAAACGCTTGAATCCGGCCAGGGCATCCTTGCCGGCTGGGTAATTGGGCGCCAGCAGATAAACATTTTTAAAACCTTTATTCCGTACATACCGGCCGACAACTTCCGACAGGTTGTCGTTCTGCCAGGCAACGTTGAAATAGTTGGGATCACACCCTTTGCCGGCCAGCCGGGAAGGCCCGGCATTAGGGCTGACATAAAAAAAACCCTGGCGCACCACCTTGGGGACCACGGCCATGGCCACGTTGGAAAAAACAATCCCGGTGAGGATTTTTGCCTTCTCCTTTTTAATGAATCGTTCGGCAATCTGGCGCCCTTTTTCCGGTTTGCGCCCATCATCATCCACCAACAACTCCACCGGAACACCGCCAAGTTTTCCATTTTCCATGGCAATGGCAAGTTTGAAGCCATCGCGGATATCTTCGCCAAGATAGCCGGCCTTGGTGGACAGGGTGGTTATCATGCCGATTTTGACCGGATCTCCAGCCAGGGCCAGAGAAGCTGAAAAAAGCAGCAGACAAATTGAAAGAATAATTTTTTTCATGAAACCTCCATTTCTGATATAAAAAAGTTTGTTTGTACAATTTTTTTCTGCTATCCACTAAAGCTCAGCCTGGATGAAATTAAGGGTATCACTTCTTTTCCAGGTCAAACCTCCCTGGCAATCCTGGGAAAAACCAATTATCGCAAGTTTTTTCACAGCAGTGGACAGCAATGGTATCCACTGCTGTTGATCAGTAGGCGGGATTGTACCTGAATCCAAATCTTTGTCAATTTTTCCTGAACCAGATATTTGCTATTCTCCGATAATTTTGACCAACACCCGCTTTTTGCGGCGACCGTCAAATTCGCCGTAAAAGATCTGCTCCCAGGTGCCGAAATGCAGTTTCCCACCGGTGACGGCAACCACCACCTCCCGGCCCATGACCTGCCGCTTCATGTGGGCGTCGGCATTATCTTCATAGCCGTTATGACGGTATTGGTCAATGGGCGCATGCGGGGCCAGTTTTTCCAGCCAGACCTCATAGTCGTGATGAAGGCCTGATTCATCGTCGTTGATAAAGACGGAGGCCGTAATATGCATGGCATTGACCAGACATAAGCCCTCCTCAATACCGGACTCGCGCAGGCACTGTTCCACATCGGAAGTGATATTGATAAAGGCCCGGCGCGTGGGCACCTCGTACCAGAGTTCCCTGTGATAGCTTTTCATGATTTCCTTCTCTGTTGTTTTTTTGCATCCATATACTGTTTTCGCAGCTCCGGCGCAAATCGCTCAACGGCATAACGAAGCATGGTGCGGGGCATTATCCGGCAATATTTGCGCAAAAAATCCTCTTCAATCTGCTGATTTTTTTTGCCGATCTCCCTGAGCATCCAACCGGAAGCCTTATGGATAAGATCCTCCCTGTCTTCAAGAAGAAGAGAGGCAATGTTCAAAACATCCTTAAAGTCATTTTTTCGGATAAAATGAAAACAGGCCAGCATGGCGGCCCGGCGCTGCCAGAGATTTTCCGATCCGGCAAGTTCATAGAGAACAGACCTATCCCCTGTATACAGCCATGCCCCGACGATATGGGGGCAGGTGGTATCAATAATATCCCAATTATTGATACCAATACCGAGATGTTGCACATACAGAATGAAAATTTTTCTCTGCTCGGCTTTTGTTCCCCTGCGGAAACGATCGACCAGTATCAACGCGGCAAGAAGTCTTTTCTCATGCCATGATGCGCATAAAAGGTTTTGAACGTCTTTCAGCGAAAGCCGTCTGCACCGGGGAACGAGCTTGCGCAGTTGCGGGACCCTGATTCCAAGGAATTTGTCGCCTTCGCCATACTCGCCCCTGCCCGTTTTAAAAAAGCGTGCTGAATGGAGGGCAATTTCAGGATCGGCAAGGCGGGCAAGGACCTGTTCCAGTTCGTCCGGATCATACATTTTCCCGTATCCAGTCCATGATCCCGGCAAAGGACAATTCCTGACAGGAACCAAAAAGAGCATCTCGTGTCAACTTTGTCCTGATCAAGCGGGGAGAAGAAATACCGCAGAGAAAACGAGCCGCCTGGCGCGGGCTCTGCAATGCCTCGGGAAATTTTTTCCGAAGATTATTCAGTTGTTCGATACGTTGCGAATCAAGGGTTGCGGCAACCGATTCCTCACGCACAAGGGCTGTATTTTCCCCATCCAGGCAGAAGGAACAATGGCCGCAGTCTTTCTCCAGGTCTTCACCAAAATAGTTGAGCAGAAAGCCGGTCCTGCATCCCGAATGATTGACCATATCCACCACCAGCTGCAACCGGTGGAGGTCGTTTTCTTCCCGCCGGATAAAACGATGGACCAGTTTCTCCTTGAGGGCGGGGATATCCATATCACCCGCGTCAAGACACCTGAAGCCAAGACGGGCGCCTGTCACCTGCAGGATCAGGTCACCACTCTGTTCAAGGTAATCCAAAGCCGTGATAATTCGCTTTCTCGGACTGCCGGTTTTTTGAACTGCCTGGTCAAGATCAATGGTAAACCAGACCTGCTTTTTGACGGCGCAGGAAAAAAGCGTGCGCAGAAAGGTTTGCCGCTCGGCATCAAAACGGGCCAGGATTTCGGCCGAACTTTTGAGCGGCTTGAATTTATACTCGGCATAAAAAGGGCCGGTGGACTTGATCACACCCTCAAGTTCAAGATAGGTCAGCAGGGTTTTCACCACCAGGGGCCGGATATCGAACAAATTGCCGAGCTCATAGACCGAGCAGGAAAAAAAGTGCTCCTGGTCAAGAAGATAATCGATACAACCCCGCACCATGTCCTCATCCGGGGTGTCGCCATAGACAAAATTTTCCAGTATGACAAGGTCGCTACCGTTGCCAAGCATGATACAGGTGGAAGGTTGTCCGTCCCGCCCTGCCCGGCCGATTTCCTGGGCGTAATTTTCCAGACTCTTGGGCAGATTATAGTGGTAGACGTAACGGATATCCGCCTTGTCGATTCCCATGCCGAAGGCAATGGTGGCCACGACAATAGCCGTTTCCGAGTTCATGAACCAGTCCTGCACATTCTGCCGCAGTTCATCTTTAAGCCCGGCATGATAGGCCCTGGCCTGATGGCCCGCTTCAGCGAGCAGGCGGGCAACCCGTTCCGCCGTCTTCTGCAGGGTAACATAGACAATGGTCGGGCCTGGGCCACTGTTGCCGATATGTTCAAGGAGCAATTGATCCGGATCCGCCGAAGGTTCAAAACGCAGGGTCAGGTTGGGCCGGTAAAACCCGGTCTGGACGGAATCCTGCTGCCTGATGGCAAAGGCGGCGCATATATCGGCGGAAACTTTGGGCGTTGCCGTGGCGGTCAGGGCCAGCACCGCAGGAACTTTCAAGACGCCGGCAAGTTCCGCCAGTTTCAGGTAATCGGGACGAAAATTATGGCCCCATTCGGAAATACAATGGGCCTCGTCAATCACCATCAGGGAAATATCCAACCTGGAGACAAGGCCGACAAAACGCTCGTTGGCAAAACGTTCGGGCGCAACATAAAGCAGTTTCAGCGCGCCTTGATCCAGTTGATTATATATTTTATTTATCTCGTTGAATTTGAGCGATGAATCAAGGCGTGCTGCAGCGATTTCTTTTGAACGGAGGAAATCCACCTGGTCCTTCATCAGGGCCATGAGCGGCGAGATAACCAGGGTCAGGCCGGAAAGATGGAGGGCAGGCAGCTGGTAGCAGAGACTTTTTCCCTGGCCGGTGGGAAAAACAGCAAGCGCGGAGCGCCCGGCTAACACCGTATCAATGACCTGTTGCTGACCGGGGAGAAAGGCCTCAAAGCCAAAGACCTGCTCGAGGGTATGAAGAGGATCCTGTCGGCTCATTATTCACCTTTTCTCAGGGCAGCATATCTGGTGGCGGCCCGGACAAGGCCCGCTACCCAATCCGGGGTCCCCGGAGCAAGCACATGGGTATACAGGGCGAGGACATTGTTTTTCACCAGACCGTCCCGGCGGCTGACAAACCCTGTTCCCCGCTCCACCTTCAGGGCAAGCTGTTCGGGCTGACCATCCCAGTGATCCACGGTGGAATAGCGGAACTCATGCCCTTTGACCCTGGCGCCGATTGGATAAAATGCATTTTGAAGCTCCACAAGAAAGATGGAATATCCATGGGCCTGCGGCTTTTTTGCCAGGCCGAAAGTAATGGGAAAAACATCGGCCATGGGGAATTCTTCGCCCTCGAGGATAAGAGACCTGCCAAGGAAGATCAGGCCGCCGCATTCGGCATAGATGGGCAGGCCGTTTTCCGCCGCCTGCCGGATCGATGCCCGAAAGGTGCGGTTTGCAGCTAACTGGCGGGCGCTGGTTTCCGGAAAGCCGCCGCCGATGTACAGGGCATCAACATCCGGCAGTTGCCTGGCCTGCAGGGCGTCAATCATGACAAGCTCTGCGCCTTGGGCTTCCAGGGCTTCCAGGTTTTCCTGGTAATAGAACTGAAAGGCTGCGTCACGCAGGACACCGATGCGGATTTTGGGTTCCGGGTTTCGGTTTCCGGGTTGCAGGTTTTGGGGAAGCTGCTGCATGCAACCAATGATCTTTTCCAGGTCGAAATTTTCCCGGGCAAGTTCAGCTAATTTTGCCACCGCTGCATCGGCTGTTGTTGATTCCTGGTGCGGGGTCACACCGAGATGACGCATGGGGAAGATATCAGTTTTCAGGCGGGGCACGATGCCTAACACCGGCACGCCGGTATACTTTTCCACTGCCTGACGGATAACGGTTTCGTGACGGGGCGTGGCGATTTGGTTGAGGATTACCCCGGCCAGACGCAGGCGCGGTTCCAGGCCGCGACAGCCAAGAACCATGGCGGCCACGGTTCGGGTCGTTTTGGAACAGTTCACCACCAGCAGGACCGGCAGATCAAGGGCAAGCGCCAGTTCGGCCGTGGAATAGCTGCCGTCCGGGTCAACACCGTCAAAAAGCCCGCGATTCCCTTCAATAACGGCAAAATCAGCGCCTGCAGCATGGGAAAAAAAAGAGTTTTTCAGCGAGTCGGGCGTCATCAGGTAGGGATCAAGGTTGTAGCAGGGACGACCGGCAGCCTTACCCATCCAGCCGGCATCAATATAGTCCGGCCCTTTTTTAAATGGGATGACCAGGCCCCGTTCCTTCAGGGCCGCAATCAGGCCGACGGTGGCCACGGATTTGCCGGAGCCGCCGGACAGACCGCCGATGACCATGGCAAGGGTATTTTTTGAGATTATATTTTGGGTCAACTGATATTCCCCGGGTGAAGCGTGGAAATGTTCAAACGTTTAAGCGATCAAGCGTTTAAGCGTTTGAGCGTTTAAGCGTTTGAGCGTTTGAACGTTTGAACGTTTTAGCGTTTGAACGTTTTGTTTTTTTAACGTTTCTTCCTGCCCTTACTTACTATTTCTTCCAACAAAGCATCAAGCTCGACAATT
>JANTGH010000111.1 GCA_024763055.1 Desulfobulbaceae bacterium | reverse complement strand
GGGTCTTTGTCATAGTTGCGGAACGGGAGGTGCCGCTTCCTGCCTGATTTTCAGGTAGAGATATTCAAGATCCCGGTATCCGCAAGCTCGTTTTACGATCCTGCTGATTGTAGCATTGAATGCTTCGAGTTTGGCAGAGGTAACCCGATGTTTAATCCAGGCCAGGATTTCATTTCTATCCCGGTCTACGCCTTTGGCAAACCTGATCAATGGTTTTAATCCAGTTTCCTTGGCCCATTCGATCCAGTTGTCCAGGAACTTGGAGGCCCATTTAGGCCGAACATAGGTCCATAGGGTGCTGAATGCATCTTTGAGAAGGTAAGCTTGAAACAAGGTTTCATTGGCCTCAAAAAGTTGGGCCAGCTTATCACATTGATCATCTTTCAAATTATGTGCATTGCGAAGAAGGTTATAACGCTGCCCCTTGATAAACTGTTTGTCTTCCTTGGTTGCATTGCGCCATTCAGAGCGGCGCACCTCGTCAATTGCAGTATTGAGGTTGCCGACAATATGGAATTTATCAAAGACGATTTGTGCCTTGGGAGCGTACTGCCGGATGACTGCTTTATAAGCACCGGCCCGGTCAATACCAATAGCTCTGATCTGCTTGATTTGTTTAGGGGAAAGTTTCTGGAAAAATGATTCCAAAGATGTCTTTTTCTTTCCCTCGGCCAGATGAAGGACCTCGCCGGTTTCACCGTTGATGACCACGGTCATGTACTGGTGGCCAGCTCCGATGGATTTTTCATCGATCAAAATTACACGCAGGTTGTCCAAGTCTGGATCCGGCAGGTATTGGGCCAGTATCCGTTTGTCCCATCTCCTGGCTGTGCTTGCGGAGATGGGCAGAAAAACAGGTATCTTGTCTGCAGGCATAAACCGACATAATCTGCACACATAGTGCATGAGACGCCTGGTTGCATGGGCATAACTGTCAATCCCCGGAGGATGCAGGGTAAAATGACTCTTGCAGCCACTGCAGTACCCCTGCAGGGCTTCGTAGAGGATCTGCACCAGGCTGACGGGGCCAATGGGCAGATCAAATGCACTTTGCACAACCTTTTTGTTCAAGGCGGCTTTCCTTATGCAGTGAGGACAATAAATGGCGTGTCGCCTGTCCCGATGAAGTTTAACAACGGCTATTTTTGGGGTCACCTGAACTTCCTGGATGACCCAGCCTGAAAAATCGTATAAATGACGTAATGAGGGGTGACTGGACATGATTGAAATACTCCATATTAGATAATCTAAGCAATTACCTGATATGGTACATCTTTCAGCCAGTCATTCCCTCTCTATTTTCCGCAACTATGACAAAGACCCATATTTCTGTACTGCAAGACGTCAACTTGTTAAATAACCTATAGGGACAAAATATATTTTTCCAAATTCAAGTAAAGGAATATGCGCTATATATTTTTACATTAATGATAAATTGCAAGAAATGTACTACAAAATGTTGTGATAAAAGTCAGCTAACAATGGTATGCACCTGACCCCAAGCACGGTGCGGTTTTGGCGAATACCTTGATAAATCAAACTGTTGCCACCTCTCAAAAGTTTGTCGGTCAATCTGCTTGGGTCAGGTGCATACCGATCGTTATATCAATGAAATTTACAAATGAACTCGACCAATGAAATACCTGTACAGTCTAATATTGGTGTTGTTTACTCACGGCATTCCTCTGAGTACTTGTTTAAGCAAATAGTCAGTGAGCGCAAGAAATATGATTTTCTAATACCTGCCTATATCACTGTTGTTTGTGCAGGAATTGAAGGAAAAATAAATACTGCATTTATCGATTGCTTACATAAAAGGCTTGGAAAAGAATATAAAACTTTTGTAAGGCCGTATCTCTTCATGAGAATTCGTGACAGATTTGAGCAAATGCCTATTATTGTGTCAAATTTTAAATACAGACTGAATACAAAAAATGAGAAAATAAAAGAAATTTTCAAAATATTTGAGTTTAGGAATCAATTAGTTCATGTAAAACAACACTGGCATTATGCCGACCCAATTCATGATGAAAATGGCGAACTCATTTCGTTGAAGTATAAGGAAAACAATACAAACGATCCTTACAGAACCGGTTTTGTAATTGAAAAATTATCAGAAGAAGAGTTAGCCAAAATATTTAACGTCTACAAAAGCTTTATTTCTAAGTTTAGTAATATTGCCAACAACATAAATAGAAAGAATTTTAATCCTGAAAATTGGTTTGTAAAAATATAACAAAGCGCTGCAAGGGCCCGCCGGGCAGCGCGGTTTTCCGAAGTTCAGTCTTACTGTCAAATTCAAAAGTTACTCAAAGCTCCGCAAGTTCCGGGGACACTATACTTAATTGTTGGAGCTAAAATATAATTAAATATACTGCTGTCTCCCGAATAGCAGGAATAGCACGGCAAATGCATCTGCATTGCCGCTACCAGATATATTACAACAAAAGCCGGATGTTACAATGTGCTGGTTATAAAAAAGGAAAGCCCCGAGGAATGGAGACATTGTCTCCGCTCTTTGTTGGCGGTCCCCTTAAGATTATGTAGCGGGACTATTGACATTTCACTCCATGACATGTACAGTATTTCTGTACATAAAAATGGAGGCGCATATGGCAATTCAGACAACGTATACAAATGCCCGAGCTCATTTTGCAGCTTTAATTGATGAGGTCGTGAAAAATCGGGAAGTGGTCATTATTCAGCGACGTGGCAGTGAGGATGTTGCCATGATAGCAGCTGACGAATTGGCGGGTATTCTTGAGTCTGCTCACTTACTTAGATCTCCGGCCAATGCAGATCGACTGAATACTGTTCTTGAACGCGTCCGGAAACAAACAGTAACGCCACAATCCATTGATGAGCTTCGCCAAGAGGTTGGGCTTGGGTAGGCTGCCTCGAGACAGGAAACGGCGAGAAGCAGTATTTCAACCTGAGTTCAGAGAGGATTTAAGCTACTGGGTTGAAACGGATCGTAGGACTGCGCTTCGAATCTTGAAATTGATTGAAGCTGTGATGCGAAATCCTTTTCAAGGTATTGGCAAACCAGAGCCTTTGAAATTTCTTGGTTCCGGTGTTTGGTCTCGTCGAATCACGCAAGAGCACCGATTGGTTTATGTAGTGGGACATGAAAGAATCGATTTTGTGCAATGTCGTTATCATTATTAATCCGCCCTAATATTTTGTCCGCCAACCTGTCAGTCCACCAGACCGTTGTTTCGCTGCGCTTTACACTGGCTAGGAGCCTGGCGCGGAAAAGGGGTTAGGTTTATTAAATTCCGTCATGTAGCCGGTTGCCTTTCTCCCCGCCTTCGACGGAAGTTCAGGGGACAGTATACTTAATTATTGGAGCTAAAATATAATTAAATATACTGTCCCCCGAATAGCCCAGTTTTAGGTTTTTACGAGTTTATCGTAGTTAGATGCATTACAGAAAAAAACTTGCAGATTATCAACCCGTTTTGTAGTCTTATTTCAGTTGTCTTCGAGATGTTGCGGAGGCCGCCTGAACGGCAGATATATTCTACGGAGATTTTTCGAAAAAATGAGGAGCCGGAGGTGACCCAGGACCCTCTGTTTTTCCACTGAATCCTTGGCGAATAGCCTGATTCCTCCTTGCGGCATCTCCGACTGGAAAGCAATTACTTATCACCTATCACATGACCACCATTAGGCTCAAATTGTGGGTGTACAAAAGAGCCTCGTTTCTGTTGTCCGGGTTGTAAAATAATAACAATGACTGGGGGGCGTTCATGAAAAGGATTGCCGCGATTATTGCTTTTGTTTCGGTATTGTTTTTTACTTTTCCACTTTGGGCCGGGGCCGTCAAGATTCTGCCAGAATCAACCTCCGACCGGACATTTCAATTCGTTAAGACTGCTTCTACATTCTTGGGCACTCCCCTGGCCGTGAATGCACTAATTCCAAACGCCCTAGTTGTTATGGGGAAGGCCGAATCCCCGAACCTATTTATTGAGGCGGCAGGTATTGCCTATATGCTTGGCCAGTGGACCCATGACCCGGGAACTTCGGTAAAAGCCATCCGGTCCCGGGACAGGCTTGCGCCGATCAGCATAGATACCTCTCTGAAAGAAGAGGATATACACCGCCATAATATCATCCTCCTGGGCAAGAAAAATGCGTATTACAGGAAGATCCGCAGCCGACTTACGGGGAAGGGTTCTTTCATTCAGGTTGTTGAGGATGGGCTGGCAAACGGCAGAGACACCTTGTTTGTCTCGGACAGCAAAGCGGGATTTTATCTTGCCAACAGAAGACTTTTTTTTAAGTCGGGTGCCTACAGGGGCTTTTTCAGTTTTGTCAAGCTCGGGGCCCTCATCATGAAAGGAGATTTTGATGCTGCTCTTTTCGATTTAGATGACCCACAAGCTGTGAGAAGCTGTGGAAAGCCTGTCATACTTGCCATGGGAATGGGATCCAGTGTGCCCGTGGAGATGCTGGCTGTTGCAAAAAAGAGAAACAGGATAGTTTTCAAGGATCTAAGATCGGCATTGAAGTCTGGTGATAAGGAACTTGCCTTGACCACCTGGAAGGGGGCCATGGAAACCTGTTATGCCTGTCATCAAGGCACCGCCGATGTCAAAAAATACCGCAAGTTTGTTCCCTTGGGAGAGGAGCATGGTTACCATCAGCACATCGCAGAACAGTTCGGGTTAGAGTGCAGTCAATGCCATTCGGGTACCAGGTCGATTGTCGGGTACGGAAATTAGTTCTCACCGGTATCGAAATTCAGCGGGTTATCGCATCTGTTCGGGACATTTCTGGGGAAGTTCAGAGGACAGTATACTTAAATATTGGAGCTAAAATATAATTAAATATACTGTCCCCTGAATAGCCCATTTCCTGTCGGCCTTCTTTATTTCGTACCTCACAGCTTTTTCATACCTATCCAGCCATGCTGGTTATATATAATTTTTATATTCCCGGTCTGCCCCTCGAATATGGTTAATCAGCCAATTGGTGAGAAAGTTCAAAAGTTCGTCGGAGATAGTTTCCTGCCGATTAGCGTATTTTTGCTGAAAATTGGTGATCTCGCAGACCATGGTTTCATGGATTTGCACATGTTGCTTGCTGTTGGGATATGCAGAATTCTTAAACAGTTTCTCCTCTGTGCCAAAATGGAAGACAGTGTAATTAATAAGCTTTTGTAAAATTTTACCCTCCTGTTCCTGGTACGTTCCGTCCTCCATGGTTACCACTCGATCCAGTTCATTAATGATATTGACCAAGTTGCGATGTTGCTGATCTATCAGATCATGCCCTATTTCATACGTTTCATTCCAGATGATAAGATCGGGCTTTTCCTGGTTTTTTTTTCTTCTGAAAGGTGCCAGCATACTTTCGAACCAATTTGCCATTTTGTGTCTCCTACTTTTTTTTCAGCTCATTTCGGGATTGATACATTCTCTGAATGCCGATAATGATTCCAGTAGACCAGGACCAGCCACAAGGCGCGATGTCCGCCCCTGCTGCGGAATAGACCTACCAGCAATTCACAATATTGAGTACATAGGAAAAAGAATTGTAATGTCAAACTGCGCAAGAGGGGTCAGGTTTGACAATTGGGCATTACTCTAGAAAAAGAGCGCAGGTAACAAAGAGTGAAAAACACGGTTGGAAAGAGGTGCCGGATTTATTAAATCCTGTCATGTAGCTGGTTGCCTTTCTCTCTGTCTTTGACGAGCTAACCAGGGGAAGTCTCCATATTACCGGCCACCTTGCCTTGTGCCTGGGCGCACTGTCGTAGAATAAATAGTTCCGGATATTTCCCGATGCCGACTCCTGGGTGAAGGGTTGAAAAAATGGAGTTTATTATGGATGTTTTTGGAAAGCTCAAAGATCCGTTCAGCGGGTTATCGCATCTGTTCGGAACATTCCTGGCCATTGCCGGTCTTTCGGTATTGGTTACCCTTGCCGCCCAAAGAGGGACCCCATGGCAGGTAGTGTCTTTTGCCGTTTATGGGGCCAGCCTGGTGCTGCTGTATACGGCAAGCTCCCTGTATCATTTGCTTCCCCTGTCGGAACGGGGGGAAGAGATATTCAGGACCCTGGATCATACCATGATCTATATGCTCATCGCCGGGACCTATACACCGCTTTGTCTTGTTCCTTTGCGCGGCGGTTGGGGATGGTCCATCTTCGGCGTGGTCTGGGGACTGGCCTTTGCCGGGATTTTCTTATCTCTCTTTTGGCTTGCAGCTCCGAGGTGGCTTTCCACCGCCATTTATCTGCTCATGGGCTGGGTCTGTATTGTGGCCATCTATCCCATTGTCACCCTGTTGACGACCGAGGGATTATTCTGGCTGGTCTCCGGCGGCCTGTTTTACACCATCGGCGCTGTCATTTATGCCGTAAAAAAACCGAATCCCTGGCCGGGAAAATTCGGATTCCATGAAATCTGGCATCTTTTTGTTCTGGCCGGCAGCGTCTGCCACTTTATGCTGATGTTTCGCTATGTGCTGAATGCATAGGGCAAGCGGTCCGAGTTTACTCGTTACACTACTCTGCGGTGTAACGCAATGGCTGGCGCTCCGCGCCTTTACATTCCCATTGTTCTCTATTGTCGATATTCGCTTATCAATCCCTGTAGTCTTCCCCGAGGTAGTGCGTCATTCCCGATTGCTGTTATCGGGGATCCAGTGGGGCCTGACTGCTCAAGCATCCATTACGTCCGCATGTTCAGGAGAGGTAATCGGACAAAAGAGTCGCTGCCGGGAAATTCTGGATTCCCGCAAACAGATCGCGGGAATGACGGAGTGGGCAGGCTGCGTGATGACCGAATAATGGATTCCCGCCCAACAGACTGCGGGAATGACGGGGGGCAGCCTGCATAGATGATGAGGAGTCCTTGTTCCCGCGTTCTGCGGTGAGCTATCTTTTTACTCGTTACACTGCTCTGCGGTGTAACGTAATGGGTGGCGCTCCGCGCCTTTACATTCCCATTGTTCTCTATTGTCGATATTCGCTTATCAATTCAGGTAGTCTTTCCCGAGGTAGTGCGTCATTCCCGATTGCTGTTATCGGGGATCCAGTGGGGCCTGATTTCTCAAGTCTCCATTACGTCCGCATGTTCAGGAGAGGTAATCGGACAAAAGAGTCGCTGCCGGGAAATTCTGGATTCCCGCCCAACAGACTGCGGGAATGACAGGGTGACAGACTGCGGGGATGACGGAGTGGGCAGCCTGGGGAATGACGGCATGTGGGGAGAGTACGGGATGACGGAAGAATGGATTCCCGCCCAACAGATCACGGGAATGACGTAGTGGGGAGCCTGCGGGATGACGGGGTTGACGAAGTCGACAGCTTGCGTGGATGATGAGGACTCCTTGTTCCCGCGTTCTGCGGTGACTGTCTTTTGCTCTTTATTCCGCCGTCAGCAGATGCAGGCCTTTTTTATCAATGGTTGTCTCAACCTCCATGCCGGGATGAGGTGTGAAGGGCAAACGATTTATCTCCCGTTGTGAAAAGGAGGTGTGGAGGATGGTGTCACCGGCAAGGGCGAGTTTTATTGCCACCTGATCGCCGCCCTGGTTCATGCCGACAATGCGGGTCCGGCCTTGCCACCAGTAGGCATCACCGTCCTGCATGGGAGCCAATTCCACGGCCTGGTTGGGAAAGGTGAGAAGAAAGTCGCCCGCCTGTTCCGGTACTGTCTGCAGTACATTCCGATCAAGTGTTCCCATTCCCTGAACCTCAAGAGAACCGTCTGCCTTTATCCGGGTGGGGATAAAATTTTTCATCCCCATGAGTTTTGCCACAAATCGGGTCGCAGGACGCCTGCAAACCTTTTCTGGCGTTCCCTGCTGAAGAATTTTTCCGTCCCGCATCACCGCCATTTGATCGGCAAGAAAAAATGCCTCGTTTAAATCGTGGGTTATATGGAAGATGGTCATGCCCAGTTCCCTGTGAATGCACTGTAATTCATCCTGCAGACGGTCCCTTGTCAGGCGGTCCATGGCGCTCAAGGGTTCGTCCAGCAGCAGCATTGCAGGATTCATCACCAGTGCCCTGGCCAGGGCGGTCCGTTGACGTTCTCCTCCGGAAAGGTTGCCCGGCAGCCGGTGCAGCAAATGGCTGATGCGGAAAAATTCCGCCATTTGACCGACTTTCCGTATGATTATTTTTTTATTTACTTTCTGTATCTGCAGACTGAAAGCGATGTTGTGGAAAATGGAAAGGTGGGGAAAGAGGGCATAGTCCTGGTAGACCACGCCGAGATGCCGTTGTTCCGGTCCCGTGGTCGTGATATCTTGATCCGCAAGAAATATTGTTCCCTGTTTCGGTCTGTTCAGTCCGGCAATGGTTTCAAGGAGAACGGTTTTTCCGGCCCCCGTGGGACCAAGGATGACACGGTATTCTCCCCGCCGGATATGGAGATTGATTTTTTTAAGTGAAAATCCGCCGATCTGCAGGCTGATGTCATGCAAACGCAGCATGTTCAGGCCTCCTGCCTGCGTGCCGCCAGCCATCGCAATCCCGCAAAGACAACAAGGCAGATGAGAATAAGCAGCACGGCCACCGGCCGGGCATATTTGAGGCCGTAGGATTCAAAGCGTTCCCAGATAAGGACAGGCGCCACCATGGGATGATAGGCCAGGATAATCACCGCCCCGAATTCAGATATGCCCCTGGCCCACATCATGATGGCTCCGGAAACAATGGCCTGCCGGCAGAGCGGCAGGGAGACACGGAAAAACGCCTGCCGGGGCGAGGCCCCCAGGGTGCGGGCAACCTTTTCCAGCTTGGGATCCACGGCCAGAAAGCCGTCTCTGGCCGCATTGACGAGAAAGGGCATGGAGACATAGGCCATGGCCAGGCTGATGCCCGCTTCGGTGGAGACAAAGGAAAGTCCCAGCTTTGCAAAAAATCCGCCAAGGAGAAATTTCCTGCCGTAGATCATCAACAGGGCGATACCCATGGCCGTGTGCGGAATCATGATCGGCAGGTCGACCAGCCCCTGGAGGATACTTTTCCCGGGGAAAGACCACCGGGCCAGCAGATAGGCCAGCGGTATCCCTAACACAAGACCGGCCAGAGTTGCCCACAGGGCGCAGCGCAGGGTGAGAAGGATGGACGTGTAAACCTCCCTGTCCGCAAGAGTTGTGCGGAGAACAGCGGGATCAGAGCCGGCAATCATATTGATCAGCGGCAGGGTCAGAAGCAGCAGCAGGGTGATGCCGATTGCGGCCATGCCGATGCGAAACATCTTCATGCCAACGCTGCCGTTGTCGGTTTGTCGGGGGTCATGATCAATGGGTTGTCTGTAAGGCGCTTTTCAGCACATCGGGCAGGAGTTTCGCATTGCCGCTCACCCGCACCGGCCACAGGGGAGGCTGGCCGTTTTTGTTCATAATCGCTTGGCCTTCCGGCCCGATCAGGAATTGAACAAAGGCGGTTGCCGCCTGGGGATTGGGAGCGTGTGTGCAGACCGTAATACCGTAGACCATGGGTTTGCCTTTTTTCAGGATATATTCCCCTGGTTTTTTGCCCGATATTTTAATGGATGCCCGGGCGTAATATTCTGCCATGGCAGCCGATTTCAGGTTGATTGCATCGGGCAGCGCGATAAAGGGCATGTGGTGCTGCTCGCAGATTGAGCGGTAGATAAAGAGATAGTCAAGCTCGCCGCTTTCCAGCAGCGCCATCAGATCGGTCTCTTTAGGCCGGATGTTTTGTAATGGGCATGATTTCTTCAGCTTTTCGTACAGACCCGGTCTGCCATAATAGTTTTCCGCCAACTGCCAGACGAGTTGGGAGCGATAGCCGCAGGGATCCGTATTGGGGGCGGAGTGTCCGTACCGGACGCCTTTTCGCAATAGAATTTCCGGCCAGTTTTTTTCGTTGATTTCCCCTGCATATTTCGAATCAGGTCGATACATGATGGCCATTTCATTGGTGGCAAAGGCGATGTCCCAGGAGGCAAAATTCGGCATCAGCAGGTTGTCGATCACCGTGTAATCGGCCGAGGCCATGATGTCGCAGGGCTTGCCCAGGTCAATAATCTTGCGGGCGCAGGTGCGGGAACCGGCGGCCTCCCGCAGGATATGCACCTGCGGGTATTTTCTGGTGAACGCTGTGCTGATCTGTGCAAACGGGATTGCAAGAGAACCGGCATGGAAGATAATCAGCTCACCATGCGGTTTGGCCATGGCCGCCGATGCGCCCGACAAAAGCCAGGTGATTATTGCAATGGCCGGGAGAATGAAAGAGTGATGCCCTGTTTTTTTAAGGAGTTTCGACTGCATGCTTATTCTCCAGGTTCCGGCGGCAGCGACTGCCCGGGAAAGACCATGCGACCGGTGGCGCTGAGATCATAGCCGGTAAGTTTTTCCGCTAATTGTTGAAAGGACGGTTCGTGGACAAGGCCCAGGAAAAGCTGGATGCCGGGATCAAAAAAACGGTTTCGTCTGATCAGCAGGTCAAAACGTTCCCAGCGCAGTGGAATAAAATCAAGGTCCAGCAACCCGGCAACCGCCCGGATGCAGGGGGCGGCGTCGGCCCGGCCTGCGAGTATCTCCAGGCCTGCGTCAAGATGGCTGGAAAATTCTTTGTCGTAGCCCTGGATAGTTTCAGTCTCAATGCCTGCGGCAATCAGTTCCCTGTCCAGGAGCAGCCGGGTGCCGGTGCCCACCGGTCGGTTGACGATCCTGATGCCGGGCCGTCCAAGGTCCCGGATGGATCGAATATTTTTGGGATTACCCCCGGCAACGAGAATTCCCTGTTCCCGACGGCAGAAATTGACCACCGCCGGAAGTTCTTTTAATTCCTGTCGGGCAAATGAAAAGTTATATTCGCCGTCATCCTCCTGCAGCAGGTGACTGGCCGCGATATGGCAATGGTTGTGCCCCAGGGCCCGCAGGCCGCCCATACTGCCCATGTTGCCGAATACCGCCACATGGTCGGGATTGCGCCGGTTAAACAGGGAGATGGTCTGTTCAAGAAGGGGATCATTGCTGCCGCAGAGAATAATCAGGCCATGGTACGGGGGGAGTGTATCCTGTGGCTTGGGATAGTTAATGGTCTGGTTCTCCACCCAGCGGGCCACCAGATGCAGCGGAAAGGTCCACTTGCCCGTCACCTTGGTGGCCGGCAATCCCTTGCCGGCAATCAGGGTGTAGACCATTTTTTCGTTGACCTTGAGATACCGTGCTACTTCCCGGGTCGTCAGCAGTTTGCCGCTTTCCATTGCTGTTTCCATTATTCACATCGGTGGCTCAGTTGTACATTCCCTGCCGTGTTCCGTTACCAATCAGATCCTTTTCGTCACACAAGAAAGAAATACCAAATTATATATTCCAACCCTCATAGAGGTTAAATATGAGGTTAGTTTTTGTCAATTAAATTCATGACGTTGATGTTCTCAACGTGGAAAGGTTTAAAACGAACCAATATTAACTCTTAATGATGATGCGTCATAAAAACTTCGATCCACTGCGTCGTGTATCCCAGGGCGATTCGTAGGCATACTACATGTCTAATTAAGACCCGCCACAGGACACT
The DNA here is from genome assembly GCA_024763055.1 of Desulfobulbaceae bacterium. Lineage (GTDB taxonomy): Bacteria > Desulfobacterota > Desulfobulbia > Desulfobulbales > Desulfobulbaceae > DRLX01. The sequence goes on along the minus strand of JANTGH010000111.1, from coordinate 160 downwards.
ACACCTCGGAGCCTCCGCTACGCTGTGCTTACCTGTATACCTGTGTTTTTACTTAGCCATCTTTAAGCACTGTCTGGACTTTTTACGGTGCGCCAGGCCAAGCCTGGCTGATCTTGTAAGCTGAAAGGAGCTTACCATATAAATTATTGGTTGTATATGT
>JANTGH010000110.1 GCA_024763055.1 Desulfobulbaceae bacterium | reverse complement strand
TTAGAAACAAGGGATACCATCGCTTTTCCATGATTCTGATTCGATGGACGCTATGTCGCATAATATATATTATGTATAATTATTTTATATCATTAAAATCAGGTAGCTAAAGAGAGCTCGATGGCCATAATCTCAATCCTCTTCTTCCCCCGGTACATCGTATGTTTAAATGTAAATGCCATGTCCACTCTTTCTTGAGCAATTGTCAAGCGATTACCCATACCAAAACCAATTCCTTTAAACGTCTGCCCGTTTAAACGTAAACAAAACCGTAAATGATCACCCTTGACCAGGGAGACACGAAACAATTTTTTATTTTTCACCAAAAATACCGGCTCAGGATTACCTTCGCCAAATGGTTCAAATTGTCGCAAAATAGAAAAAAAATGCCAATCAGTCTCATTCCCCTGCAACTCTTTATCTATAAGCACTACCTTATTGTACATTGATATGGTTTTTACCTGCTCGCCAACGTGACGGTTAAATGCAATTATAAATTCAGATAATGTGTCTTTATTTAAAGATAAACCCACGGCCTGTTGATGACCGCCAAAATTTTTAAGAATTGCTCTGCATTGATCGACTGCCTTGAAAAGATTGATCCCACCTGCGCTTCTTCCTGACCCTTTAATAATACCAGGTTGGTTAGGATCATCAGTCAACGCTATGACGGGGAGATGAAAACGGTCGCATAACCTGGAGGCAACTATTCCAAGCACTCCGGGGTGCCAGCCCTCTTTATAGGTTACCAGAGCTGAACACTTTTCCTGGTCCTGCACCTCACACTGGGCTACGGCTTCCGGCAGAATACTCTTTTCGATTTTTCGTCTTTTTTTGTTCTTCTCTTCCAGGACCGTCGCGGCCTGTAATGAAGATTGAACATCCCTGCTCATCAACAGTTTTGCCGCTGTTTTCGGAGACCCCATTCGCCCCGCAGCATTAATTCTCGGGGCAAGGCGAAAAGAAATGTCTTCCGTTGTTACGTCCCCTTCTCTCAAGCCAATCAGTTCGCAAAGCGCCCATATTCCCGGCCGTATTCTTTCAGTCAATACCTCTGTTCCGGCTCGGACCAGGATTCTGTTGACACTGTTAAGGGGCATAACGTCAGCCACCGTGCCAAGGGCAACCAGGTCAAGATATTTTTTTAAATTGGGTGATGTATTTTTTTTCCAGTATCCACTCGTAATAAGAGTATAACGAATAGCAATAACAAAAAAAAATACAACCCCTGTGCCTGAGAGTTCTGAGAATGGGAACCTGCAATTTTTTTGCTTTGGATTTACCAGGGCATCAGCTTCCGGTAATTCCGGTGGTGGTTCATGATGATCCGTTATTATAACATGGAACCCGGCCCTGCGCGCTTCAAGAACCTCATTGACCGCAGAGACACCATTATCTACCGTAATAAGCAGGGCCGGGGTATTGACCTGTGTCTGGATTGACTCTAATGCTTCACTTGTCATCCCGTATCCGTCAGTCAATCGATTGGGCACATGCCAGTGAACATCAAGTTCAAGCAAGATTAAAAAATCAACTAAAAGCGCTGTCGCGCAGATTCCATCAACGTCGTAATCGCCATAAATAACCACTGGCCACTGATTTTTCATGGCATCAACGATGAGTTTAATCGCCTTCTCCATGTCTTTAAATAAAAATGGAGAGGGTAGATTTTTCAATTTTGGAGATAAATATGACTTGGCCGTTTCAAGTGAAGCTATCCCCCTCTGACAGAGAAGTTCAGCTGCAAATTGCGGTATGTTTAGGCTTCGAGCTAAATTCCGGCAGCCTTCCATAGTAACGGTTTCCGGATATGGGCGTAACCGATATATTACCTGCGACGAATCCTTCATCTTCTAACCATTACATATAATTAACGTAACTGTTAAGGAGCACCCCATCTTCACTCATTTCGGCCTTCTCGAATAGCACAAGTATGCATCAAAGACCTAAGTAAGCAAATATGTGGCATTCCTGGACAGTTACATCCCGAAGTAAATGCAAGTTTTTTACGTCTACCTGCATAGTTAACAATTAACATGAATAAAAATATACAACTAATTGTTATTATGTAAATATATGGTCTTTAATATTTTGAATAATTTTACAAACAGCGGTTCGCTCAAACCAGTGCAATGTTTCTTGCCTGCGAAACCAGGTCATCTGTCGTTTTGCGTATCTCCTGGTGTCGCGGACTAAATATTCTCTCATCTCGCTCTCTGTCCATTTGCCGTCAAGAAGCTGGTTTGCATGGCGATATCCAAGGGCCTGCATGGAGGGCAATGATGCCTCATATCCCATGGACCGTAACTTTTCCGTCTCTGCAACAAGTCCCTGTTCCAACATGGCAACCGAGCGTTGTTTAATACGCTTATACAACAACTCGCGTTCACACCTCAATCCCATCTCAATCATTGCTGTAAATTGAACAGGTTTTTTTTTCAATTTTTGCCGCTCTATGTGTGTTGACCAGGGAACACCTGTGGCCGCAAAAATCTCAAGACCACGAATAATTCGCTGCCTGTCGTTTTGATGGATGCGAGCAGCAGAGACAGGATCAATTTGGCAAAGCTTAGTATACAGACAAGGCAAACCTTTTGCGATTAACTCTTTGTTAAGCATTCCTCTAACTTCATCTTCAATATGAATATTATCAAATAACCCATTAATTAATGACGAAAAATAAAGACCTGTTCCTCCGGTTATCAGTGGGATTTTTTTTTGGGCGGTTATTTCTTGTATTGCCTGCAGGCAATCTTTAATAAATCGAGCAACGCTATACTGTTCATCCGGATTTACAATATCGATCAGGTGATGACGAACATGCTGCAGTTCAGGTACAGATGGTTTGGCAGTACCGATGTCCATGTAGCGATACACCTGCATGGAATCCATGGAAATAATTTCACAGTCAAACTTACGAACTATCTCCAATGAAAGCGCAGTCTTTCCTACGGCGGTCGGGCCGACCAAGACAATTACCGGTGTTTTTATCTGCAATGGCCGGTTATTGATCATGGCTGTTCAAAGGTGACTAACGGACAAATTCTTTGCTGTATCTTTTTTCCTATTCCAGAGACCTGTTCCAATTCGCCCCCATTATGTATTCCATGATTACGTATCCGAAAAGCGATAATTCGCCCTGCCAGTTGCTCGCCGATTCCAGGCAACAAGGTGAGATCCTGGCGGGATGCCTGGTTAATCGGTATGGGTTTGTTCAAGAAAAAGGCAAGTCTGGCCCCGAGTTTTTTTACTTGTTTTATAGGCCCGTCTTCCCCTACCCTGTCATTCTCACAAAAAAAGCAACTGTTCTCCACTTGAGCGGATTGATTGCTGATACAAGAAAAAAGATCAGGTACGAACACAAGAAGCCCGAATAGAAAAAGGACAAGCATACGCCTGTCCTTTTTCTGTTTCGGAATTCCGTTACTCATTTGTTTTAAGAATTTTTTTCGTCATGCATAAGTTTATAGTTAATCGAGTCGATCAGTGCCTGCCAACTTGCTTCTATAATGTTTACGGACACGCCCACTGTGCCCCAGCGATTATGCCTGTCTTTGCTTTCAACCAGCACCCGGACCTGGGCGCCTGTACCATATTCACCGGAAAGGACCCGGACCTTATAGTCGATCAGTTCCATATCCTCAAGGCTTGGATAAAAACGGGTCAGTGCCTTGCGCAAAGCATTGTCAAGGGCATTGACCGGCCCATCTCCCATGGATGCGGTATGCACCTCGCTGCCCCCCACATAAAGACGAATGGTTGCCTCGGTCATGGGCGGTTTATCCATTTGATATTTATGATTCATGACCCGGAAGCCTTCAATCTGGAAAAATTTCCGTTGCAGACCAAGGGCTCTACGCATGAGCAATTCAAAGCTCGCCTCAGCAGCTTCATACTGATAGCCTTTGTTTTCCAGATCTTTAAGTTCCTTTATGATTGAAGACATTAAAGGATCATCGGGATTGAGATGTAATCCATACTTTTTTGCCTTATGAAGAACATTGGACCGTCCCGCCTGGTCAGAGATCAGGATCCTTCGGATGTTACCGACTTTTTCCGGCTCAATATGTTCATACGTCAAAGGATTGCGCTGGACTGCACTGACGTGAATACCGCCTTTGTGGGCAAAGGCGGACTCCCCGACATAGGGCTGATATCGATTGTGCGGCAAATTTGCAAGTTCGTCAACCAGCCGGGATGCTGAATACAGTTGGTCGATATTTTTACCAACTTCACATTCAAGTCCCATTTTAAAAATCAGGGCCGGTATTATTGAAGTCAGGTTGCCATTACCACACCGCTCGCCATAGCCGTTAATAGTGCCCTGCACCTGGGTCGCTCCAAGCGAAATTCCCATCAAGGCGTTGGCAACAGCGGTTTCAGAATCATTATGCGGATGGATGCCGATCCGGACAGTACTCTTAATCTCCTGCAGGTACTGCTTGACTCGCTCAATAATCGGCGGGATCTCATGGGGCAGCGTCCCGCCATTAGTATCGCAGAGAACAAGAGTTTCAGCCCCGCCGGAAACAGCTTTTCCAAGCGTCGCCAGACAGTACTCACGGTTATTTTTAAATCCGTCAAAAAAATGTTCGGCATCATAAATCAAGTTCTGCACTTTAGGCCTGAGATGCGCCAGCGAATCCTCAATAATCTGCAAATTATCTTCAAGCTCTATCCTTAGAGCATCATGAACATGAATGTCCCAGCTTTTTCCAAAAATTGTGATGGCCGGTGTCCCGGCGGCAAGCAGTGCCTGCAGGTTAGGATCCTTGTCCGGGCTGTTTTGAAAATGGCGGGTTGAACCGAATGCAGTCAATCTGGCATGTTGAAGTTCCACGTCCCGCATTGCTTTGAAATATTCAACCGCCATGGGATTTGATCCGGGCCAGCCGCCCTCGACAAAGTCTATTCCCAGCTTGTCCAACTGCCTGGTGACCCTGATTTTATCATCAACGGAAAGATTGAAATTTTCAGACTGGGTGCCGTCGCGAAGGGTTGTGTCGTAGATCTCGATGGGTTGTGTCATATCAAAACTCTTCTTCTATTGGCATGTTCTCTTTGTCCAGGACAAAGGCATCATGCAGGGCTCGTACGGCAAGTTCGGTATATTTTTCAGCGACAACACAGGAAACTTTGATCTCAGAGGTTGAAACCATCTCCATATTTATGCCTTCATTTGCAAGGATTTGAAACATTGTTGATGCAATACCTGAATGGTTGCGCATGCCCACGCCAACAATGGAAATCTTGGCAATATCCTGATCACCATGGACTGATTTCGCACCTATTTCCCGGGCAACATTCTTGAGTATTTCCATAGCCCGGGCATAATCGCTACGCATTACGGTAAACGTCATGTCCGTCAGGTGACTGTCACTGGTATTTTGAATGATCATGTCGACAAGTATTCCGGCATCGGAAATGGGAAGAAAAATCTTTGCGGCAATCCCGGGTTGATCAGGAACATGTTTTATGGTTATTCTCGCCTCGTTTTTATTATATGTCACACCGGAGACCAGCATGGATTCCATTATCTTATCCTCCTCAATAACCCAGGTTCCCTCGTTTTCAGTAAATGTTGATCGAACATGCAGTGGCACTCTATACCGTTTTGCCAGACCCACTGACCTGATATCCAGAACCTTGGCGCCGAGACTTGCCAGTTCAAGCATCTCATCATAGCTGATACAATCTATCTTACGTGCTTTTACGCAGATATTCGGATCGGTGGTGTACACACCTTCCACGTCGGTAAAGATTTCGCAGGCATCAGCCTTCAACGCTGCTGCCAGGGCAACAGCGGTAGTGTCCGAGCCGCCACGCCCAAGAGTGGTAATGTCACCTTTTTCGGTTACACCCTGAAAGCCGGCAATAGTCACAATTTTACCAGCATCAAGATTCTTTTTGATTTCCGCGGTATCAATGCTTTTTATTCTGGCTTTGGTGTGCATATCGTCGGTACGGATTGCAACCTGATCACCGAGAAGAGAAACCGCATCGGATCCGGCTTCCTTAACGGCCATGGCAAAGAGGGCAATTGTTACCTGTTCGCCTGTGGAAAGGAGCATATCCATTTCCCGTCGATTAGGTATTTTTTGAATATCCTGGGCAAAATCGGTTAAGCGATCTGTTTCGCCCGACATGGCTGAAAGGACAATCACCATTTGGTTTCCCTGCTGTTGATAGCCAAGAACCCTCCGGGCAACCGCTTTAATTTTTTCTGTGGAACCCACTGATGTTCCACCAAATTTTTGCACAATAAGCGCCATATCTTATACCAAATAATTCTATCGCCCCAAACAGGCTATATTGAAAAATTGTATTTCGGAGTCTCGTGCCTCGCTTCCCTCGCCCAATCTAATCTTTACGCTATGCTTCAAATGCTATCTGAACAAGGACCGGATCTTCCCCATGAAAAATAAGCCGACCCTGTTTGTCGGTGCAGTAAAATCCTCGAAACCGACTTTGGAAAGCCAATAAATAAATGCTAAGTATACGTTGCAGGCTAATGCTGCTTCGGATTTTTTTATTAACGTATCATTAATTGTCTTTCATTGAAAATCAATGTATTAAAGCTGAATCGTAAAATGTAAACCGTATTTCTATTTTTGCAACTCAATTTAATGGCTGCCCGGAATCATCCTTTGAAAACAAGACAATCCTCCTTAATACATTCTTTCGGCCATCACCTGCATATTGTTCTGGTTGAACCTGAAATACCGCCAAATACAGGCTCCATTGCCAGATTATGCGGCGCTGCCAACGCCGTACTCGACCTGATCCATCCTCTCGGTTTCAGTACGGATGACAAACATCTAAAAAGAGCCGGGCTTGATTACTGGCAGTTTGTCAGTATCAGACACTGGCAAAACCTTGACGAGTTTCTCGAAGCATGCGATGAGCAAAACCTGTTTTTTTTCACGACCAAGACAACTCGTTCATATGTTGAGGCCTCTTTCCATCCAGGAAGTTTTCTAATATTCGGCAAGGAAACCAAAGGGCTGCCCGAAGAAATTCTTGCGCTGTACAAGGAGCGCTGTTATACCATTCCCATGCAAAACCCTAATATTCGAAGCCTTAATCTTGCCATGAGCGCAGGGATTATCCTTTATGAGGCCTTGCGACAGATTGATACTGGTTAAAAGCCGCAGCCAAGGCTCCTCGATCAAAAAAATCGCATGCTTAATAAGCTATACGTGAAACCAACATTTTCCGGAAATTAAGGAGAACACAATGCCCGAGAGAATTTATAACTTCAGCCCTGGTCCCGCCACCCTGCCCTACCCTGTCCTGCAGGAGGCTGCCAGTGATATTGTCAACTTCCATGATAAAGGAATCGGCCTGATTGAACTCAGTCATCGCAGTAAGGAATTTATGGCAGTGGCTGAGGAAACTGAATTATTGATTCGCGAATTACTGCAAGTCCCTGATAACTATAAGGTCCTTTTTCTGCAGGGAGGTGCATCCAGCCAGTTTTTCATGATTCCCATGAACCTGCTCGGCAATGGAAAAAAGGGAACCTATATCAATACCGGTACCTGGTCGAAAAAGGCTATTAAAGAGGCCAAACTCTTTGGAGATATTGATGTGGCTTACTCCAGCGAGAACGCCACCTTTAATCACGTTCCGAATGATGAAGAATACACTGTTGATTCAGCGAGTGAGTATCTTTACTTTGTCAGCAATAATACAATTTACGGCACTCAATTTGCCCGTATGCCGAACGCGGACACCATGCTGGTCTCTGATATGTCTTCTGATATCCTCTCAAGGCCTGTGGATGTGAGCAGGTTTGGTATCATCTTTGCCGGGGCACAGAAAAACATGGGTCCTGCCGGGGTTACCGTTGTCATTATCCGGGACGACCTGTTGGATCGTTCCCCGGTAGATGTTCCCACCATGCTGCGTTACAAAACCCATGCCGACAAGGGCTCCATGTTCAATACCCCGCCCTGCTTTGCCATTTACTGTGTAGGCAGAGTGATGAACTGGCTCAGGAAGCAAGGCGGAATAGCAGCTATGGAAACAATCAACCGCCGCAAGGCTGAAATGCTTTACAAGGCCATTGACAGTACTGATTTTTTTCGCGGACACGCGAAAAAGGACTCCCGCTCCCTGATGAATATTACATTTAACCTCCCCACCCCGGAACTTGAGGCACAATTTATCAGTGAAGCCGCAACGGCCGGTTTTGACGGCCTGAAAGGACATCGATCAATCGGTGGCTGCCGTGCCTCTATATACAACGCCTTTCCTGAAGAAGGTGTTGTAAAACTGGTCGATTTTATGGCTGATTTTGCCAAAAAGAACGGCTGATATTTTTTTATTTATACATTCCTAACAAGGTGCAGTACGAAGGAACCGTCATCCGGCCACCCAGCGAAGCGCATTCCATCATCTTCCAGGTCACGGTGGGCTGTTCGCACAACCGCTGCGCCTTTTGCGGAGCATATCGCGATAAACGGTTCCGTATTAAAAATCATACCGAAATACTGCAGGATATCGACTTTGCCGCACAGTATTGCCGCAGGCAGAAGACCGTGTTTCTTGCCGATGGCGACGCCCTTGTCATCCCCCAGACACAAATGATGAAGCTCCTTAAATGTATTCGTAAAAATCTGCCATGGGTGCGCAGGGTCAGTCTGTATGGAAATTGCCGTGATATTCTTGCCCGCACCACGCGTCAGCTTAATGAACTCAAAAAACTCGGCCTTGGTCGCATTTATATGGGCCTTGAAAGCGGTCATGATCCAACTCTCAGCGCGATCAAGAAAGGCGCAACCGCAGAGGAAATGATAAGAGCCGGCAGGCGCGTCCGCAAGGCAGGGATTTTTCTCTCGGCAAGCTGCCTGCTTGGCGTGGCTGGCTCAATTGCAGCAAAGGGGATAGCCCATGCCGAGGCCACAGCCATGGCACTGAACCGTATGCAGCCCTCACAAATTGCCATCCTTACCTTGATGCTCCTTGACAATACACCTCTTGCGGCCATGGCAGGTCAGGGTCGGTTTGCCTTGCCGGACCGGCAACAACTCTTCTCTGAATTGCGCGTTCTGATTGCCGGCCTTGAAGGTTTCAGGGCCCAGGTCCAGGCCAACCACGCCTCGAATTATTTCAGTATCGACGGACGCCTGCCAAGAGACAAAGAAAAATTCCTTGCTACTATTGACCATGCCTTGTCTGGGACAATACACTTAAAACCTGAATATCTACGGACCTTATAAAACACCGGATAGCGATTTCTTTTTATTTTATCATTAATTGATGAACTCGTTAAAAGTACAGACAGTGCTTAAAGATGGCTAAGTAAAAACACAGGTATACAGGTAAGCGCAGCGTAGTGGAGACTCCGAGGAGTAGTGCTCTGTGGCGGGTCTTAACTATACATGTAGTATGTTGAGAATCGCCACAGGACACACGACGCAGTAGATCGAAGTTTTTACGACGCCATCAAAATTGAAATTTTTATGTCAACAGCTGCCCAAAAAACAGATCTGAAAAACTTAACCCAGGAAAAACTGATAGACTTTGCCCTGTCCCTGGGGCAGCCTGCTTTTCGTGGACGGCAAATCCTGGCCTGGATCTATCGACCGGGTATCCATAATTTTGACGAGATGACCGACCTGGCCAAGGAGTTTCGGGCCCTTCTTCCAGAGCATGCCTGTATCAGCCGATTTACCGACCCGATCCTGGAGACCTCTATTGACGGCACGGTTAAATTCGGCTTTTTTCTTCAAGACGGAAATATGATTGAATCCGTACTTATTCCGGAAGAGGACCGAAACACCCTGTGCGTGTCCTCCCAGGTTGGCTGCGCCATGGGCTGCACATTCTGCCTTACCGGCGCAATGGGGTTTAAACGCAATTTAACCACAGCAGAAATTGTCAACCAGGTCTGTGCGGTTCGTGACTATATGCAGGCAAGCGACAAGGGACAACTTACCAATCTGGTCTTCATGGGTATGGGAGAGCCTTTAGCCAATCTTGATAACCTGCTTGACAGCATCTCCATTCTTACCGAACAGCGGGGATTGGATTTCTCGAATCGTCGTATTACGGTTTCCACCTGTGGCTTGGTTCCACAAATGATCACCCTTGGTGAAAAGACAAATGTCAATCTTGCCATATCGCTGCATGCCGTCGATAACGAAACCCGAAACAAGATCATGCCGGTTAATTCGACCTATCCGATAGCCGAGCTGTTAGAGGGATGTAAAAGGTTCCCCCATAAAAAAAGGCAGCGGATCATGTTTGAATACACCCTGCTTGAAGGAATCAATAACAGTGATACGGCCGCTCTTAAGCTTGTCGATCTTTTACGGGACATTCCTTGTAAAATCAATTTGCTTTCACTGAATCAAACAAAAGGGTCGAAATACAGGAGTCCCGATAGAAACCGAATACTTGCCTTTCAAAAAATTCTCAGGGAAAATGGATATACGGCGTTTATCCGGCAAAGCAGAGGTGAGGATATATCTGCTGCCTGCGGACAACTTGCGGATAAGAAACAGATTATTACATAACAAGAAAATGTCTTGGGGGAAGCCGAGGACTAACGTTCAACAACAATATTACAATCACTTAGAATAGCCCTGGACTCCCAGCCCCCGATTACTTTACGAAACTTTTTTTCCAGCTTGTTTTCACGCACCACATGCCAGACGCAATCAATCACACCTGCTGCAATTTCCTCACGTGGTACCTCCATCGAGCAATGAACCCGGCCATCGACATAATCAAATATACTTTTGAACGGGTCGAGGAAGGGGTAAATGTCCAGTCTGTTGATAAATTCCTGCTTAAGCAAAACAATAGGCTCTGATTTTGTTTTTTTTCTCACCAGTGTAGTAAAATGATGCAGAAATTCTTCCAGGGCAAGATCAAGTTCCGAGGTCGGAACTGTACCACCTGGTGGAATAATATCGGGCGAGTGATTTGTGTTTTGAGGACCAAGAACGACCTGCTTCTCGGGAAGAAAATGGGCAATGGCAAAGACAGCCGGCGTTGACTGTAACTGTTTGAGCAGTTTGTTATAATTGTTGTCAGATGGATCCAGGCCTCCCTTGCCCCACGAATATGAGCCTCCAATACGTTTGCCTTTGTGAAGAAAAAGCAATGCCCTGCCGTTTTTCCCCATAAGTTTTACCTGGATAAAACCGTAGAATTTTTTCGCATTCAAACGAAAAAGTAAATCCGGCAATCGAATATCCATGGACCTTAACCCGGCCTGAGCCCGTTTAAACGGTGGCATCTGGCCCCAGAAAAAGATCGCGTTGGCTTCAAGAAAATATACGGTTATTAAATAGTTCGTCTGGGATAAAGCACGCAAGACGGGTGTCAGATCTTGCGCTACCCTTGCCCGCTCACCATTCTTCTGCAATACAGCACGAATAATTTCCCGTTCATCAAAATAAACCAATACCTCTCGATCTGCTGATTGGCAATACAGGCATCCTGAACCGATTTCACCTTGTAAATGCTCAACAAATTTATCAATATGTAAATAATAACTATTGAGACCGGTTAAATACGGTTTTTCCTCTGGTATGAGCATGAACAGAACCTTAATAGCATCACGTAACGGGAAGTAACAAAAAATTATTCATTATAACAAGAAACTAACCCAAGGAGTAGAGCATATTTATCTCTCATTGAAAAGGAGAAATAGTTGACATTTACCCGCCCGGCATTTCAATATAAACCAATATTGATGAACTTGTAAAAAGCCCAAAACGCATTTTGCATGGTACGGAACAACAACAGGTTACAATCGTTCCGCCGTCGGTTTCGTATCTTTTTACGAAACCGACAATATTGATGAACTGTAGAGTAGAGCGCTAATAAAGAATTTCGCTGGATCTTATTCGACGCCTTGCCGCACGCGGCTACTACGTGCCCAGAGACTATTCC
>JANTGH010000109.1 GCA_024763055.1 Desulfobulbaceae bacterium | reverse complement strand
CAGGTGTACTGTTGGTACATCGAGCACGAAATTCGTGAAGCCGACACAGTAGATGTGCCTGTATCGACGTTCGAATGCCGGATGACTGCAGGATTTAGGTTTTATTTTTTCCCCAGGCCCACCATCTCCTGCCTCATGCAGGATACATAACGGCGAAATAATCGTTCTCTTTTTGATTTTTATTCTCCTTTCATCACTATAAAATTTCTTGAATTGTTCCAGGCTGTGCCGCATAATAGAAGTATTCATTTTTTCTTTTTGGTATGTGTTTGTCCTTGCTACTTTATCTCATTCCCGGAGGCATCGGATATGCGGACTTCAACAGAATTGAAACCCTGGGCAAACGGACAGGAACTCACTGCCCGGGCGCTTTTTTTTGCAAAAGAAGTCGGTTTTTCCGCCGGGGATTGTGTGCTTTCACCGGAGACGAAAATAGATGCCTTTTACTATGTCCGTGAAGGCGCCATTGAAGTCAGCTATGCAGGCGCCGGGGGAACGAAGATAACCGTTGCCCTGATAGGCCCTGGGGAGTTTTTCGGCGAGGTTGGTTTTTTTGATCAGGGCTCCAGGGTGCGGACAATAACCGCCTCCGGAGATGTGGACATTGCTCTTTTTGATCAGGAGGTCATGGATACGATCAGAAAGAATCAGCCGGATCTCTATATTGATTTTCTGCTTTACCTGACCCGAAAGATATGTAGAAAATTTCGGCGTATTGCCGGCGAAATTTCACCAATTGCCGCATATGCAGATTCTATTGCCAGTCGTCGTTCCTGTAAATATTCCGGGGCAAAACCGCTGCCGCCGAGTTTGATCCGCTCGGAACTCTGGCATCTTGTCCATGAGCGGGTGGAAAAAGTATCCATGGAACTCTTCGACATTTCTCTTGCGCTTCAGGAAGATTCCCAACAGGGACGCGATGATACCTCGGCGCGGGAGCGATGTTTTGCTGTCTTGACCAGTCTGGTCGATGATATGCCGCTTTTTGAGAAGAAGATAGCCGGCAGCGGCTATGAAGATATTTTATGGGGCTATATCTTTAAGGAAGTGTATCCCTATTTTATGCGCAGCCGTTACGCCGCGCGCAGCTATCATAAGCCAAAGGGATATGCCGGTGATTTTTTGATGATTGAACATGTCTATAAAAATGTTGCCGAGGGGGACGGAAGGCTTGGCGAGCTGGTTGATGAGTTCTGTCTTGGTCGACCAGCCTCAAAGGCGATCCGGGGGCGTCGTCGTCTGCTGGCTGAGCAGCTCAGGCTCCTGAGCGAACCCCTTGTTGAACGGGGCGGCCAGATCGCGATTATGAATCTGGCCTGCGGGCCCAACAGAGAGCTTTTTGATTTCCTGCAGGGGTGTGAGTACAGTGAGCGTATTGATGCGCTCTGCGTTGATATCGATTCCGAAGCCTTGCAGTATACCAATAAATACGTCAATACCTTTTCCCACCTTGCCTCTGTCCGGCTGATGAAGGAAAATGTCATTAAATGGTCATTAGGGCGGGTGCGGCAACAGATTGCGCCGCAAGATATCATCTATTCCGCCGGTCTCTGTGATTATCTTGATGATCGTCTGTTCAAGGCCCTGATAACCCGGTGCTACCATCACCTTAAACCGGGAGGCACCCTGATTCTGGGTAATTTTAACTCGCATAAAGATGCTGTTTTCATGGATCGGATTTTGCGTTGGGAGCTGATTTATCGCAATAGTGAACAACTCCTTGAGTTGTTTGCCGATACGCCCTTTTCGACGGCAACCGTGTTAAGCGAAGAGGAGCATGTAAATTTATTCGCTCTTGCCGTCAGGGACTGATTGTTTATGCCTGGTTCGGAAAGCGGCAGTGAACGCTTTACGGCTGAGCTGAATGCGCTTTTTTCACAAAAGGCCGTCCCTGTCTTCTGGTTAGGGATTGTTTTTTTTCTTTTTTTTAGTGTCCTTGATTTTCTTGTCCATAGGGATCTTTTCCCCCTGTTCTTAACCTATCGATTGGCCTTTGCCGGTGTTTTATTTCTTTGTCTCGGTTTGCTCCATTTTCGTTCATTCCAGCACCACGCGTTGCTGTTGATGACCATCGCCCTTGTTGGCGCAAGTTTTACCATCAGCGTGATGATTACCAGAATAGGCGGATTTACCTCCGGATATTATATCGGCATTGTCCTTGTTGTTTCTTTTGTTTTTTCCGTTCTGCCCTTGACCGTCTCCCAGGTCATCGGTCTTGGCATAGCCATCTATCTTGTTTATTTTGTTACCCTGAAAAGTGTCGGTTTCCCCCGTGAGGTGGGAGAGGTCATTTATGCGGTGAGCAATACCGCTGTTTATTTCTCTATTTTGATTGCCGCTACCGTCAAAAGTTATGACGATATGAAAATCCGCCGATCCATCTGGTCGGGGCGGGAAAAGGTAAGACGGATGCGGGATGAACTGGCTATCTATACCGGAGACTTAGAGGATCTTGTTGAGCATCGGCTGGACCAGATTGAGGAGCTGGAGTTTCGTTACAGTGAACTCTATGAAAATATACAGGATATGGTCGTTGTCGTTAGCGAAAAAGGAGATATTTTACTGTTTAATAAACGTTTTTCCACGGTATTTTCCCTGCCGGAAAATTCACCGGAACAGTTCAACCTTTTTGATTTTTTTACACCGGAACAACGAAAGGAGATAACCGACCAACTGCTCGTTCAGTTTTCACATCACCGGCCTATTCATGGAATTGAGGTTCGGATGTGCGCTGCCGAGGGTAAGGTGTGGACGGTGGAAATGAGTGGGAACTGGATTGATTTTGATACTTCTACACCCTGCTGTCAGCTGGTACTGCGCAATATTACCCATCGAAAAGAGATGGAGCTGCAGATGCTGGAATCGACCAGGCTGGTTGATTCATCAAGACGAACTGCCATCCTTGGACTGGCAAAACTGGCTGAATATCGTGATCAGGATACCGGCGCCCATCTTGAGCGTATCCGTGAGTATACCAGGGTGCTGACCCGGGAGCTTGCCGGTAAACCCGGCCTGCAGCATCTGATTACGCCATCCTTTCTTGAAGATATAACCCTGTCCTCCGTCCTTCATGATATCGGGAAGGTCGGTATCCCCGACGATATTCTACTCAAGCCCGGGAAATTAAACGAAAAAGAATTTGAGGTGATGAAAATGCATTGTGTCTATGGCCGGGACGCACTTGCCGAAGCCCAGCGGGATGCCGGTAATGTTTCCTTCCTCAGCATGGGGCAGGAGATTGCCCATTGCCATCATGAAAAATGGGACGGAACCGGATATCCCACGGGGCTGGCCGGTCTGGACATTCCTCTTTCCGCCCGTATCGTTGCCCTGGCGGACGTCTATGATGCCTTGACCTCCAAGCGTTGCTATAAAGAGGCTTTTAGCCATGAACAGGCCAGAAAGATTATCCTTGAAAATGAGGGAAGTCATTTTGACCCACAGGTCATAGCGGCATTTCTTAAACAAGAGCAGAATATTAAGCGAATTCGAATGGAAATACTTCTCCAATAGGCAATGAAATGTCCCGGCAATTAACAACGTCATTGCAGACATTGTACCGGCAGGATCTGTGCCGACTTCGCCATCATCGAATATTTTACCTGCTCCTGATGGCCGTGATCCTGTTCCTCTTTTTTTCCCTGCTGGACTATTTTATGGTTCCGGGCCTGTTTTCGGAGTTTCTGCAATACCGGTTGGTGGCAAGTATTGTCTGCCTTTTTCTCTTTTATGTAAATTATAAAGATATCGACCTGAAGTATACTTTTATCCTGCCTTTTGCCGCCTATCTTTTTTCCCTTTTTGTTGTGGACTTGATGGTTATTCGTCTGGGCGGGGTTGAGTCCTCCTATTACAGCGGTTTTATTATTGCCCTTGTTATCTTCACGGCCATCGTTCCACTGACCGTGGTACAAACTCTGATCAGTGGTGTATTCAATGTTGCTCTTTATCTGTTTTCCATACTTTTTTATTGCTCGATACCTTCAGGCAAGATGTGTCTTTTTATCAATAATATTTTTTTCATGTCCTGTTTTGTCCTGCTGGTTACGGTGCAGAGCTGGTATGAAACTAAATCCAGAAAGGAATCGTTTTTACTGAGGATAGAGGAGAAAGAGAGGGCAGAATATCTTGAGAAACAGGCCGCTCTGCTGGAAAAGGAGGTCGCTGGAAGAAGCAGGGAGCATCGGCGGACTGAAAATCGTTTTCATCGGCTTTTTGATCATATCGTTGATGCTGTTGTTCTTGTCAGGGAGACGGGAGAACTTCTTTTTGGCAATGCGTCTTTTTTTGAACATCTGCAGCTTGTCAGGGGAACTGATATTAACGTGTTTCATCTCATGAAGGCTGAAGGAAAGAAAAAATTGAGTCAGCTGCTGGCCCGGATTGCCCGGGGAGAGAACATCAGCGGGTATCAGGCTAAACTGCAGACGATTGAAGGCAGGAGTTTTGATGTCGAGATTAACGGCAATAAGCTGGAACGGCGGGGAAGGCTGATCGGTCTGCAGTTGATCATCCGGGATATTTCCGTACGAAGGCGCATGGAACAGGAACTGCATCGGGGGCTGCTCATGAGAAAGCAGACGGAAAATGCTGCCATCATGGCCCTGGCAAGACTGTCGGAGCATCGCGATATTACGCCGAATAATCATTTGGAACGAATACGCGAGTATAGCCGCCTGCTGGCTGAGGAGTTGGCGCTGCGTCCGGAATATCGCAACCAGTTAGGTGGTAGTAGCGACGTGTCGGATCTTGCGATGGCGTCCGTGCTTCATGATATCGGCAAGGTTGGCGTCCCGGATGACATTCTTTTTAAATCCGGGCCGTTGAATAAAAAAGAGAGGGACATTACAAGGCAGCATACGCTTCTTGGAGGTGATGTGATAAAGGCCATGGAAACCTCGGCCGGTTCTCCTGGAGGATTTCTTAAGTACGCAAAGAATATTGCCTACTTCCATCACGAAAGATGGGACGGCAGCGGCTATCCATTCGGGCTGGTGGGAGATGAGATACCACTTGCCGCAAGAATAGTGGCTCTTGCGGATGCCTATGAGGGAATGACCTCATCACAGGAGTTCACCCGAAAATTATCTCATCAACAGGCCGTGCATGTTGTTATCCAGGGAGCGGGGCAGCATTTTGATCCGGCCATTGTCGATGCCTTTGTCACCCGCGAGCATGAATTTAATGTGGCCTGGACTCTTCTCAAAGCAGGCAGGAAAATGCTGGCCGCCCGACACGCGTGAAGTAGTCATTTCAAATACAATCACCATTTTTTTCGTACCTAAATCCTGCAATTGTTCGTGCACCGAGAACGTTGAGACAGGTGCAGATACAAGGAGGCAGGTAAGCGAGCCTGCGAGACTCCGAGCGAATTTCGGCACAGGTGTACTGTTGGTACATCGAGCACGAAATTCGTGAAGCCGACACAGTAGATATGCCTGTATCGACCTTCGAATGCCGGATAGTGATGCGGCTTGACCGTATGACGACTGCAGGATTTAGGTCGTATCTTTTCTCATTTGTACGGTCCCGTTACTGAAAAGAAGAAACAGAGACGCTTGATATTATCGAATATCAATATTATTATACGATATCGATTATGGATAATAAGGATGTTATGAATAGAGAAATTGACCTTGCATTTATAAAAATTCATATTCTTCATCATGCCGCCGAAGGCGAAGTGTACGGACTTGGGCTTATCAAGGAGTTAGGGAGACATGGCTATACGCTCGGGCCCGGCACCCTGTATCCCGTTCTGGCGAAGATGAAAGATCGGGGTTTGTTACACTGTAAGAACAGAATAGTAGCTCATAAACAACGAAAATATTATCGAATAACACCTGTCGGGCAGCAATTGCTGGATGCGACAAAGGACAAGATCAGGGAGTTATATGAGGAGGTGACATCTTGAGTTACATAGTTATCTGCACCGTGGCTTTTGCAATATCCGGGCTGACCCTGTTTTCGGGCTTCGGCCTGGGCACCCTGTTGATGCCGACCTTTGCGCTTTTTTTTCCGGTCGAAGTGGCGGTGGTAGCAACGGCCATGGTCCATCTTGCCAACAATATTTTCAAGGTGATCCTGGTCGGCAGGAAAGCTGATTCCGCGACCGTTCTCAAATTTGCCCTGCCTGCCGCCGTGTTTGCCATGTTTGGGGCTCTGTTGCTCAATTATTTTACGATTATTGAACCCCTGGTCCAGTACGTTTTTGCCGGGAGAACATGCACTATTACGGCAGTAAAGCTTGTGATTGCCTCCCTGATATTTGTCTTTGCAGTTATGGAATTAATCCCGGCCGTTAAGAAAATTTCTTTTGACGCAAAATATATTCCTCTTGGCGGGGCGCTGTCAGGATTTTTCGGAGGGATATCCGGTTTTCAGGGGGCATTGCGCACCGCTTTTTTGATCAAAGCGGGCCTGCCCAAGGAGGTTTTTATCGGCACCATGGTTGTTTCTGCCGTGATAGTGGATATTTCCCGTCTTCTCATTTATGGTATCACCTTCTTTTCCAGGGATTTTGATCTTTTGCAAAGCCAGGGCGGGATCGGACTGGTCATAGCCGGTAGTTTGTGCGCCTTTGGCGGGGCCTTTGTCGGTTCACGTCTGCTTAAAAAAATCACCATGCGAACAATTCAACTCATAGTGGGCAGCATGCTTCTGATCCTTGCGATTGCGCTTGGAAGTGGTTTTATTTAAGGGAAAAGTCTGCGAGTTGTTTGAGAGGATGTGATAAGGTAAAGAACAAAATGCTTCATTCATTTCAAGCGTTTTTGATTCCCGGTATGAAAATATGAAAGGCAACATTGATGCCCGCGGCGATCAGTTCCGGATCTTCCGGTGGCGAGTCCACTGTCATGCGGCCGTCATGCGCCCTGATCATCCCCTGTGAAGCATACAACCAGAGTCCGCCCCTTTTCCAGTGTTTTTTCGTGGGTGGAAAAGGATCAAACATCACCTCAATGAGTTCCTGTGGAACTGACGGCCCGTTATCACCGATAATGATTTCAATCTCCTTTAAGTCGTTGTGATGGCGTGTCCATATCCCCACCTCTCCACCCGGGCCTACTGCCAGTCTTGAGCTGTTGATCAAGTTGAAAAATATTTTGCTTAGTCGTCTTTTGTTTGCCAAAATCAGAGGAAGCTCCTGGAATAAACTACGTTTCACAAAAATTCTATCCAGGTTGAGAACCGGTTCAAGCATGTCTATAATTTCTTCAAGGCAACTGTTCACATCCAGGGGCTTCATTTCAAGGAAGTGAAAGGCGGTTTCATGAAGTTCTTCCTCGATCTGCCGGAAGCTCTTTATCTGTTTGCGGACAGCTTTTAACGTATTTTTTACGATTTCCCGGTCTTGAACATCTTTTTCAAGAAGCTCTGTGTAACCGGTGATGAGTACCAGAGGGCCTTCAAGTTCATTGGCGATTTCAGCCGAAAATTCACTTAATGTAATTCTGCCTTCACAGGTGGCCGGTTCATTGGGCGCTTCTTGAGCGGATTCCTGGACCTCTTTACCGATTCCGTTAAATCCCCTGATTGTTCCCTGTTCGTCCTTCATCGAGCTGGCCGTAATCAGCAGTTCATGGGGCGTATCGTCGGCAGCGCTGAATTTTGCTCTGAAGTCCTTGAGAAAGCCCCGGGTAAAAAGTTCATTTTGAAAAGTCTGCCACCGCGTTTCTTCGAAAAAAAAATGTGACAAAGGTCTGTCAATGAGGTCTTTTTTTTGTTCATTGAACAGATCGATAAAACTTTGATTGACGTCATTTATCCTGCCCTGTTCGTCACAGAAAAAAATAAAATCTTTTGACTGTTGGAAGAGGTCTCTATATTTTTTTTCCTCTGCCCTGATGCTGTTGATCTGTTCATCAACTTTTTGTTCCAGGCTCAGATTGAGCTGGCGCACGGCCATGTGAGCTTCTTTCAGGCGGATATTTGTACTGGCCAGATCTCTGGCATCATTGCGAAACAGGTCTATTATCTCATGTATGTAGGCATAATAAAAAGTAAGAATACCAACGATGACAAAGGTAATGGTGTTAAGGCCTCCGGAATAAGGCGCAACTTTTTTCCAGGTATCCTGATGATCAAAAAAGACAAAAACGTATTTAAGGATATGGCCGATAGACCTGGATAATGCGAAAATCGTCAGGGCCATGCAGAGCCAGAAAAGATAACTCCAGAGCACTTTTTTCGGTGCAAGTTTTTTAAGGCCATAGGTATAACGCATGGCCGCTAATGAAAAAAATATCATCAAACCTGAGCCCAGAAAATCGACAAAATACACTGAAAGTAATGGGATCCCACTTGCCATCAGATCTCCCCCTTTTCATTTTTCAGTCTTTTTTTAGTGGCCTGATACAGAGATCGTGCGCCGAGGAAGAGAAAAAAAATTGCCGGTACGCACCAGATGTGATCGTGTTTGGTGACAAAATAAATCCATTTGTTCAAAGTAAACGGTGGAGCGAGGCGGTGGTCCCAGAAACCCGTTCCTTCGATAATGGCACCAGCCGGCAGGTAAACTTCAAGGGTGTGAACAATCAGCGCATTGATATTCCATAGGAAAAAGAAAAAGAGAGAGAGGCTGATATAACGCCAGGCAACATCATGTCCCAAAGGATATTTTTTCAGGTAGACAAAGAGAAAAATCATGGCCCCGGCAAAAAATACATGCGCCATCTGATGGACGTACAGACCCTCCGGAGCACTGTGAATCTGCACTCCATGGGCCAGGTGAGGAAACAGTACAAGAAACAGCAGGACAATAACGCAATGGGATAAGCGCGCTGGACAGTCCATCAGGAAAGACTCCCTGGAGAGGCAATATTCCGCAGGCACGTCAATGCGTCCGATTCTCCCAAAACCAGGAGAGTGTCACCTGGGTCGATCTCTTCCATGTACCTGGGATTAAAGATTTGCTCTCCGGTTTTTTTCTTAATTGAAAGCAGTATGATATTACATCGTTCGCTTAGATTGGCTTCAATCAAATTTTGGTGGGCCAGAGGAGATGCCTTTTCAACCATAATCTCTTCCAGCTCAAGCAGGCGGTCTATACTGCCCGTTCTTACAGATTCGGACAGAAAGTCAATGACTGTGGGCTTGGCCAGAATCAGGGCCATTCGTCTTGCGCCGATTTCATATGGACTTACCACATGGTCTGCACCCGCTCTTTTTAATCGTCTTTGTGCATCAGGATGATCGGCGCGGGCGATAATCATGATATCAGGGTTCAGTTCCTTGGCAGTCAGAGTGATGTAGACATTGTCCGCATCAGTTGGCAGTGCCGTGATAAGCGCCCTGGCCCGTTCAACTCCCGCCCTTTTTAAAGCCTGACTGTGACTTGCGTCTCCCAGAATGAAAGGTTGACCAGTTTCTTCAAGTTCATGCTTCATGTTTCTGTCTTTTTCCAGAATGACCATGGAAAAATTTTTACCGAGGATCTGGGATATAATCGTTCCAATACGGCCGAAGCCGGCAAGGATATAATGTCCGTGTAAGTCGGCAATTTGTTTTTCCATTTTTCGTTTTCCCAGAAATGATTCGATACGACCACTGACGATAACTTCGCTCAAAACAGTAAACATGTACAATATGAAGCCTACCCCTATCAAAAGAAGAAAGATAGTAAAGATCTTCCCCTGATAACTGAGCGCATGTGTTTCACTAAATCCGACGGTTGTCAGGGTAATTATTGACATATACAATGAGTCGAGCAGGTCCCACCCCTCTATCAGATAATAGCCGAGCGTGCCGAAAAGAAGAATCAGACTTGTCAGGATAACACCGCGAACGACTTGATTTGAATAACTGAAAAAGGTCATTGGATCATATTTATAGGCGCACAATTATTATTTCGTGTCAATATGGATTCTCTGACTCTGCAGTATACCTAATAATGGTTTCACAGCCTGATGGCAAGCTCAACGTGGAATGGGAGATGACGCCATTAAAGATTTTGAGAACGGGTTGGTTTCTTATTCTACTTTGTCCCTGCCGGCCTTTGTCGGCAATTTTTTTTCGGTTCGAATTATCTTAAAAAAAAAGGCCTTTGAAATAAAATTGTTCCCTTTTTCTTGCACACTTTTTCCCGGCCTTTACTATGGCTTTCTTGTTTTATCTATTGGGAATGCAGGTTATTGTAATTGACAATTAAAGTAACCACCAATGGGTATGGAGGGAAATTCTGATTTCCGATGTATACTTGGCTTAGAAAACAAAAAGAACGGATCATAAGCCCTGTTTTAGATTGGGTCCAGGTTGAGGTGACAACCTTCTGTAATGCGGCCTGTATCTATTGTCCTCATACTACGGCAAGAGAGGGTTGGCAAAATTTTCATTTTCCGCTTACGCTTTTTCATAAACTGCTCCCTTCGCTTAACCATACCAACCTGGTGTTTTTACAGGGGTGGGGAGAGCCTCTTCTTCATCCGGATATTTTCGAGATGGTGCGCCTTTGCAAAAAATGGAATAAAAAAGTCGGATTTACTACAAACGGTATACTGCTCAATAAGGAGAATATTCATACAATAGTTGATTTGCAGCTGGATATTCTGGGAATCAGTTTTGCCGGGGCTACCCCCGCTACGCATAATCATATCCGTCAGGGAACCGATTTTGATACCGTGGTTGCCGCTCTTGAGTATATGCGGCGTATCAAGGTTGAAAAGAAGGTCACAAAACCGGCCATTCATCTCGCGTATATCATGCTCGCCTCCAATTTTGATGAACTCAGGTTGTTTTTTCCCATAGCAAAAAAAGTGGGTGCCAGGCAGGTGGTGGGCAGTAATCTTACCTTGATTTCCAATCCGCAATTATCGCGGGAACCACTGTTTAATCATCCGCAGCAGCTCAACGAGTATCACAGAGCATTGATAAAGATTAAAAAGGAGGCTGCCGATAGCAAGATTCTGTTTGCCTATCGTGGCCCTGGACTTGATGAAACTTCTTTGGTTTGTCCGGAAAATGTCTGCCGGTCCTGTTTGGTTAATGTGACCGGCGAGGTGAGTCCCTGTGTTTTCACTAATCCAATTTTGTCTGGAAGTCCCGGTAAAGCAGCGGATAAACAGATGAAGGTCGTTTTTAAACGCCGGTCTATTCCTGTTGAAACATTTTCTTTCGGCAATATAAACAACGCCGAGTTCACACGAATATGGGAAAGTGGAAAATATAGAAAGTTCAGGAGGTTGTTCAACCCGGAGGCCGAGCTTTCAGCGGGTGAAATTTTGGCGGGAATGCCGCCATTCTGCAAGACTTGTTACAAACGATTAGTATCATCGTAAAGTTCTCTTCAGTTGACCGGCTCGTTGTATCAGTTTTTCCTTATGATTTACGCCTGTTGCTTATTCCGTGATTAGTTACATTACGTCTTTACCACGATCCTTTTATCACCAAGGGCAAACCCTACAGCCCCGGCGGCATGGATAGCGGTAGTGTCTAAAAGTGGGACCGGGGTATGTTCCTGCCGGATAAGCAGGGCGATTTCGGTGCAGCCAAGGATGACCGCCTCGGCGCCTTTTTTTGAGAGAGAAGTGACTATCCTGGCAAATTCATTGCGAGAGCGGTCGTTGATGATGCCACAGCAGAGCTCATCATAAATGACCTGGTGGACCAGTGCCCTGTCCTCTTCTTCGGGTATGCAGACCTCTATCCCGTATTTTTCCTGCAGACGACCCTTATAAAAAGTATCTTCCATGGTAAATCTGGTGCCTAACAGGCCAACACGGTCCATTTCCTGTTTTTGTATAACTTCGGCTGTGGCATCGGCAATATGCAGCAGAGGAATTGAAATCGTCTGTTCTACAGCCGGGGCAACCTTATGCATGGTATTGGTGCAGATCAACAGGATGTCGGCTCCGCAGGCCTCAATTTTTTTGGCCGCGTTTGATAAAATGGTTCCGGCAGCGGCCCAGTTGCCCTGGTATTGCAGGTGTTCAATGGCATCAAATTCAAGGCTGTATAGAATGATTTCTGCGGAATGCAGGCCGCCTAAAGCCTGTCTGACTCCCTGGTTGATCAGGGTGTAATAGGTAACCGTTGATTCCCAGCTCATGCCGCCAAGGAGGCCGATTTTATTCATAGCATGTGATTTGGTATTACCTAAATCCTGCAGTTATCCGGCATTCGAACGTCGATACAGGCACATCTACTGTGTCGGCTTCACGAATTTCGTGCTCGATGTACCAACAGTAC
>JANTGH010000108.1 GCA_024763055.1 Desulfobulbaceae bacterium | reverse complement strand
CCATTATCCGGTCGAAATACACTTTGGCAAGAAAGGCGGATCCGGCGTCGAAATCAAACAGGCCGGTCTGAAAGATGCCTTTGACCCGGAGATTGTCGGCGGCAAAGGAATAGTCGGCCCCGTTGCCGATAAAGGCCACTTCATCCCCCACGTCAAGTTTCAACCGTTTGGCAAGTTCGCTGCCCATGTACACCTGGTTGGTATCGTCCGGCCTGAGATATTCTCCTTTTTTTAACGATGAAAAAAGGCGGGACAGTAACCTCTCCTTTTCCGGTTCTATGCCGGTCAGCATGCCGCCCACCGCCTTTTCGGCTGCCGAAAAGAGGACAAAGGACTCAAAACGGGCGCCGAAGCAGGCTATTTCTTTATTTTCGGCAAGCGTACTGCTGATTGCCGCCGCATCAAAGATCAGGTGGTCGAAACTTGGATTTTTCCGAAATTCTCTGCCGGTGATCTGAATATAGCCCGGATATATCTCCACCGTGTTTTTAATCATTGTGTTGTGGGAACCATCCATCCAGGCCGAGGCGAAAACGAGCAGAGCCGTTGTGATGGATATCAGAAATACCGTCACCACACTGCGTTTTGTATTGGCCGTGATATTTCGGATGGCGAGTTTAAAAACCATGGAATATTGGTGGGATCAGTTGGAGTATCTCTTCAAAGCCCTCTTGGAAAAATAGGCATCGCTCACTTCACCATCAAAGACGGCATTGGAAATCTCTATTTGTGTCTCCTTGCCCGCTTTTTCCGGTTCTCTGGGAAGCATCCGCCACTTCGTCGGATAAAACCGGTCACCGAATGGCTGGACATCTGTATAGACCAGCTCGCGAATAAGGAGACCGTCTTCATCAAAGTAATAGACTGTGGTCGGCAGGTAATACTTTTTTGAAACCCCCATGATGATTTTACCCCAGACCACTGCTGCGTCTTCCCTGGGCAGGAGTTCCACTTTGTACTCCCCGTCCGTTTCTTCCAGCAGTTTCTGTGTATAATCTTCACTGATCGAACTTTCCCGGACCAGATCATCGTTGGTGAAATCGCTGCCCATCCAGCTCTGCAACATCATGGAGGCGGGAATTTTGATTATCTTTTCAATGCGCGGCACATATTGCCACATGGTGTTGTCAATTTTTAAAAAGGTGATGCCCTTATCCTTGCCGGGATAAAGGATTTTGATAAATGATTTCTTTTTTCCGATGGAATAACTCTCCATCTTCATGGTCCGCCGGGTTCGTTGAGTTTTGACAACCATGGTAATAGTCATCACCGCAGTCTTTCCGTTCAGATTATTTTCAACCTTCCCGATGATATCTTCCCTTTCATCGGCACAAGCGACTGTTGCGAACAGAAGGGACAATATGATCCACAAATAAAACAGTTTTTGACCCATTGATTGTTTCCTGAGCTGGAATGAATTCCTGGATTTTATAATGTTTGGCTGTTCAGCATTAACGGAGTTTCCCCCCCCCCTTCTTGATTATTCTACAAACTTCCCCGGATATCCATCGCTTTTTTATGAGACCTTCGAGGTACTAACACCGATTTACCGTTTATCACCGGTATTAGAGTATCACAGCAGAAATAATGGCTCCAATGAGAACCACCCAGAGAATATTGACTTTTTTCCAGAGTGCAGCAAAAGCACAGGCTGCAATGAGTACGGAAAGCGGTGTCCAGTGAACGGTCAGACCAAAACGGATGGTCACTGCCAGCAGCAGACCGACAAAGGAAATCAGAACCCCACGCAGGGCCCGCTGCAGAAAGGGATTGTGCTGCAGACGATCAAAGTAAGGCACAACAAGAAGCAGCAAAAACAGGGACGGAGTAAAAATGGAGACTGTACCGACAACAGCACCCGGAAATCCGGCAAACAGATAGCCGACAAAGGTGGCGGTAATTACTATGGGTCCCGGTGTGACCTGTCCCAGAGCAATGCCGTCTATCAGGGCCTGATTGCTCAGCCAGTGATGAACCTCAACAATTTCATGGAACAATAGCGGAACAGAGGCATAGCCGCCGCCAAAGGCAAAAAAATCAATTTTGAGCATCAGAAGGGCAAGGGAGAAGAGATCCGGTCGAATGGTAAAAAGCAGGCTTAAGGAAATTCCGGTAAGAAAGAGCAGAAACAGGGCAGGCCGCATCATCTCCCATGATGTTGTCTTTGCTGCACGTACCTCCATCCCTTCACGTTCAAGATAATGCTTTTTATAGAGCAGGAGGCTCAGACCAGCGGAAACAAGAATGGCAATGATTGGGTTTCCGCCCAGACCAAGAAAAATTGCACTCCCCGCGACAAGAATAACATCCTGTTTTATTTTGAGATAACGACGGCCAAAGTTGATGGTTGCATTGGCCATCATCGCTATTACAATGACCTGCAGCCCTGAAAACAGCGAGACAATTCTTGGCAGGTCATGGGCTTGTGCATAAATAATTGAAAGTACAATCATCAGCACAAAAGCCGGCAGACCAAAGGCAACATAGGCCGCCACCGCTCCCCAGGGACCTCCCGCACGCAGACCTGCATAGGCTGCTGCCTGCATGGCGGTTGCTCCGGGAATGGTCTGGCAGAGAGCAATACCTTTTTTAAAGGACTCCTCGGTGACCCATTCCTTGTCCTGTACAACCAGTCTGCGGATATAAGCGACCATGGCCGGACCGCCAAAAGCCGTCAGACCCAGGCGGAAAAATACTGCAAAAATTTTGAATACCGGTGCCGGTTGTGTGTGTTCCATCTCATTGTTTCCGTAATGTTTGTCCCGCCTCTCTGCCGGCGGGTTCGGCAGCTGTCAAAACGCTTGTGGTAACTCCGCCCAGACAGGGTCACTGTCATCCCGAAAAGGATCGTCACGGGGTGTAGAATTACCGGAAGCGGGATCTGCATGGTTTGTACTTTTTTATACTGATTGAGGCAACGCCCTGCACCCATATCGCCCATGGAATATGTTGAAGATACCACGGTACCCGTTGGCAATGCATGGATTTTCTGCTCTATGGCTTTTGGGCGGATACTTTTTACAAGGACACGGTAAGCTGGTTTGCTGTGCCTGTTCTACTGAGTCTGAAGGTGTCAACCAGGGACACCAGGCTGATATCAATCGTGGATTTTCATTGACTATCCATCAAATCATTGACAAGGTATCTCTTGTTACTCAAGAGTTCTTCTCCCATGGAATTGCTTCTTTCTCCAGAGGAGTTGGTATATTTTGTCGAACGAACGGTTAATGCCGTGCTGGAGAACGCAAAAGACAGATTTCTTACGGTCTACGCGGATTCCCCTGGGGCGCATATCATACTTTTTCCATCCCCGGCGATTACATTGAATGATTACGTCAAAAAAAACTGTAAGGTTTATGCAGGAGTCACGACTTATTTTACACAAAAGCACCGTGCCTGCCCAAACAGTATGAGATGACACAAAAAAAATCATGATGACCACTGAAGTTCAGGTAAATGCAAAATGGAACTGTACCCAAGGGCATAAATAGGAGCTCGCCCCTGTGAGCGATTTTCCAGGTCTGGAAGCACCTTGAATCGCTCGCAGGGGCAAGCTCCTACATCCAATCCAGATTACCTGTGCTTTGATGGTAGTCACTAAACTCTTTGAGAAAACAGATGTCAAAAAACGATCAGTTTCATGCAGTGTGCTATGATTGCGGCACTGTCACAGATGCCTCCCATGAGGGGACTGTCTGCAAATGTGGCGGCCTTTTTCATGTGGAATCCGCCTACTGTGCCGCCTGTGGCAAACGATTCGGCTATGCCGATATCGGCAAGACCTGTGATTGCCCAGATGCCGGCGAGATTGTCCCCAAGATATGCCGTTGTCCAGGCTGCAAATCGGTCTTTCCCATTGCTTCGCTAGGCGAGTCCTGTCCGCAATGCAAGATGCTGTTGACCATGGAGGGTTGAATGAACAATCATACCGAAAACCCCGATACCTTTAGTGACAATGCTCTGGCAGATCTCCGCCGGGATGCCCTGCTTATGGTGGACAAATGCATTGAATGCGGCTCCTGTTATGTGGATTGTGCTTTTTATAACTATGGTGACGACCCTGCCCATTGCCAGGCCCTGATCCGTGAGTCCAATGATTTTATCCGCGGCAATATCAAAAAAATCAGTCAGGAGCTGACCCGAGCCAATTTCCGTTGTGCCGAATGCAACCACTGCTATGAATGCTGTCCGGAAAAAATCTATCGGCGGCACGGCAATATGTATATGAAGCATTTGACGGATAACCCGCTGCGCCTGCGGTTGAATATCCATCCCTATTCCAATGTGAAGGTCAAACAGCCTGCCATTGAAAAGCTTTCTGTGAGCAAATGGCCCCGGGAGGAACAGGACTGGTACAATCAGCTGAATTCTTTAAAAAAAGCGGATGTCCTGCTCTATCACGGCTGTTATGTACATCTCCAGGCAGAACAGTGCATGAAACTTGAAACCCTGCTGGATGCCGCCGGAATCAGTTACACGGCGGTGGGAAAACTTGAGTACTGTTGCGGCTGTTTTGGCTTTTATCGGGGCCATAGTGATATGGACAAGATCAAGCCAAACCTTGTGCGGATGGTGGAAAAAGTACAGCCCAAACGAATCCTCACCAATTGCGGTCACTGCTATAATGCCATGTCGGATCTGGTGAGAAATCTCCCCAAAACAAGCAAGGACGATAAAGCGGAGATTGCGGTGGCCCATGCCGCAGATGAGTTACTGGAACTGGTTCTGGCCAGAAAACTTGATTTTGCCCATCTTGACAGAACATTTGCCATCCATGACAGCTGTAATCTTCGTCATCTTCGCGATAATCAGGGGCCATTGCGTAAACTCCTGCGGCGGGTGGGTGCCATCCATGAGCTGCAGTCCCATGGCAAACACAGCCGTTGTTGCGGGGATGTCTCCCGGTATTACGATCCCGATCATATCGCCGAGATCAACCGTCAGGTAAAATTACGGGAATTTGTCAGCACAGGCGCCGATAATCTGGTGACGGTGTGTGCCGGTTGTTATGAGAATTATCACAATAAACCGGAGTTGCACACCGTTGATCTTATAGATATCATGTATCAGGCATTCTGCCTGGCCAGGTCTGAAGAGGTTACCCTTACCAGCAGAAAAAAAGAGAACTGGCAGAATATGTCCCCGCTGGGAGAGAAATAATGTTTCAGATTCAATGGCATGAACGACTCTGTATCAACTGTTTAAAGTGTGTGGCCGTGTGTCCCCGTGGAAACCTGACAAGCTACCGGCAGATGCCAACCCTTGCCAAGGTCAATACCTGCACCGGCTGCGGGTACTGCTCTCAGACCTGTCCTTCCGGCTCCATCTACCACGTTACCCTGAATACAGATTACTGGGGCAGCTGGAATCCTGAGATTCGCAATAATGCCTTTAAGATGGCACAAACAGGAAAGTACATCGTCGACGGGAAGGGAACTAGCCGCAGCTTCCTCAACTGGGATAATCTTATCTTTCGCCCCGGGCAATTACACAATCCTCCCCTGCTCGAATCCGATCCTGTTCATATGGAGGTGATCCTTGGTCCGGGAGCCGCTAAACCCATTACCCTGAAGACACCCATTATGATTGGTGCCATGAGTTTCGGCTCTCTCTCCATTGAGGCAAAGGTTGCCCTGGCTCGAGCCGCTACAGCGGTGGGTTCCATATCCAATACCGGCGAAGGGGGAATGCACGAGAAGGAGCGGGAGGCGGCCCGCTATCTTACCCTGCAATACTCCACCGGGCGTTTCGGGGTGGGCCAGGATGATTTGAAAAAAGCGGATATGATAGAAATCAAAGTCGGACAGGGGGCAAAACCGGGGCTTGGCGGGCATCTGCTGGCAGATAAGATTACCCCGGAGATTGCCAGGGTGCGGAATATGCTGGAGGGTGGGACCCGTTTTCGTCCCGGAGAAAATGCCATCAGCCCGCCGCGTCATCTTGATATCCACTCGCCCAAAGAGCTGGAACAGCGGGTCAGCGACCTTCGGGATATCTCCGGCGGTGTCCCCATAGCCATCAAGATTGCCGGCGGCAATGTGGAAGAGGATCTTGATATTGTGATTGCTGCCGGGCCTGATGTTATTGTCCTTGACGGAAGCGAAGGCGGAACCGGGGCCGCGCCCTCCATTGCCAAGAATCATGCCGGACTCCCCCTTGCCTACTTTCTGCCACGGGCAATCAGCCATCTGAAAAAACGGGGCGTGCGGGATCAGTTTACCCTAATTGCTGCAGGCGGTCTCAAAAGTGCTGCTGACTTTGCCAAGGTTCTGGCCCTTGGAGCGGATGCCGTCTACACCGCAGGATATGTCAAATTCGGTTTGGGCTGTATCTACTGTAAATCCTGTGAATCAGGGAAATGCCCCACCGGGATTACCACTCAGGATCCCACACTGCGCAAACGACTGGTGGTGGAAAAACGGGCCGTGGAGGTAGAAAATCTTATGCGGGTGGCCCATAATGAGATAGCCAAATTATGCCGCATGTGCGGCTGTGAAAGCCTGCGTGACCTGGGTCCGGAACATCTCTTCGGTCTTTCCACCGAAATCGTGGCCGCCACTGGTGTGCAACCTGCGTGGCAGGATCAATAGACCCGGTATGCGGTTCTGTGGGGGGAGGATGATGCAATCGATAGAGCCGGAGGGAATCTGTCTTGCATAAATGCTGCTTCATCGTACTTCTCCTCCTCCACGCTATGAATATCGGTCTGCACGCCGAGGAGGTGTTTCTTTCGGAACAGTTTAACTCACTTGAGCAGTGGAAACCCTTTTATTTTCCGGGTATCAAGACGCACACCTCCTACACTGCGGGCAATGTTGACGGGAGATCGTGCCTGATTGTCAGCAGTAATCATTCGGCCTCGGCCCTGATACTGAAAAACCGGTTCAATGTGTATCAATACCCCGATATTGCCTGGCGTTTGCAGGTAAGTAATATCTATCAGAAAGGGGATAGCAGCAAAAAAGAAGGCGATGACTATCCTGTTCGAATCATGATTATGTTTCTCTATGTACCGGAACAGGCATCAATGGTGGAGAAGTTACAGTACGAGACTGCACACCTGTTCTATGGCGAGTATCCACCACAGAGTTCTCTGAATTATATCTGGGCCAACAAAGAGCAGGTGGCGCCGTTGATCCCGGCCACCTATAGCAGCCGGGCCATGTTGATCCCCATGGCAGCTGGACAGAAACATGTGGGGAAGTGGCTGGAGTATCGGACAAATATTGTTCAGGATTACAAAACGGCCTTTGGTCAGGATCCCCCGCCACTCGCGGTCGTTGGCATTATGAGTGATTCCGATAATACCGGTGAATCTGCCCGGGCGTACATTGATTTTATTAAGATTTCCGGGCAGGGGGCGGCTCCGTAATCAGTTTCTCTGAATGTGTCCAGTTTGTTTTAAATACTCTGTAAGTTTTGCTGTTTAGCAGCGACATATCCTGTATACGCAATCGTATTTTATTTTTTTACTGAGGAGTTACAATGGCAAGAGCTATGGATAAAAAAACGCAGCGCAAGATAGCGATATTTCTGGCGGGGGCAATCCTTGTGGCCATCTTTTTTGCCTTCGACCTGCAGCAGTACCTCAGCCTGGAATATCTGAAGGACTCGCAGGCCCGTTTTGCGGCACTGTACCATGAGCGTCCTGTTCTGGTTATCGGTGCCTATATGCTTATCTATATTCTGGTTACGGCACTCTCGCTTCCCGGAGCCGCTATCCTCACCCTGGCAGGCGGGGCCCTGTTTGGTCTTGTAACAGGGCTGGTCATTGTTTCGTTTGCCTCCTCCATTGGCGCCACTCTTGCCTGTGTTGCTGCCCGTTTTATCCTCCGTGACTGGGTACAGGATAAATTTGGGGACAAACTGACAGCCATCAATAAAGGCATTGCTGAAGAAGGTGCCTTTTATCTCTTTACTCTGCGCCTGATCCCGGTGTTTCCATTTTTTGTTATTAACCTGGTTATGGGCTTGACTACCATGCGGATTTTCACCTTTTACTGGGTCTCCCAACTTGGGATGCTGGCGGGAACCGCTGTTTTTGTCAATGCCGGAAAGGAGTTGGCAAAGATAGATTCACTGGCGGGTATCCTCTCTCCCGGTCTGATCGGCTCCTTTGTTGTCTTGGGTCTCTTTCCCTTAACTGTCAAAAAACTGCTTACCTTTATTAAAGGGAGAAAATCGTGAAACTATTTATCAAAATCACCTGTACCATCATTGTTTTATTGTCCCTATATCCTGTGACAACTGCCCTTGCGGAGGACAAAACCCCAGTGTATGCACAACTGCTGCAGCAGTATGTCGTTGATGGCAAGGTGGACTATGTTGGCCTCAAGCAGGAGGAAGCGCAACTGGACAGGTATCTGGCATATTTAAACGCAAGCGATCCTGCGCAGATGGCCAGAAATGATCAGTTTGCCTTCTATATCAATGCCTATAATGCCTACACCCTGAAATTGATAATAAAGAATTTTGAAAATGGCCAGCCACCTGAATCGATAAAAGATATCGGAAGTTTCTTTAGTAAACCCTGGTCGATCAAATTCGTGAAAATCGCCGGCAAAACCACTACTCTTGATACTATCGAGCATAAAATCCTCAGGCCGACCTTTAAAGATCCACGAGTTCATTTTGCTGTGAATTGTGCCTCAAAAAGTTGTCCTCCGCTGGCCTCCACGCCCTATTCAGGCACAGAACTTGAGCAGCAGCTGGAGGCCAGTGCCAGAGCATTTATCAACAACAGCCGGGAAAACAGGTTGGAAGGAAATATTTTATATGTCAGCTCCATCTTTAAATGGTTTAAGGAGGATTTTCACGATGATCCCCTGGCGTTTTTTAAACAATACGCAGAAGGTGACCTCAAAAAGAGACTTTCTGCCGCAAAAGGAAGTATCAGGGTAAAATACCTGTACTATAATTGGTCCTTAAATGGGAAATAGGTAGTAACTGTTCAGTCACGTTTCGTGCTTTATCAACCTTTCCTGCCCTTACAATGAATGGGAAATAGATATACAATTGCTCACTATGTCTTCTGAAGGTAAACAGGAAAATGATCCCGTGGCTTGGCTGGATCAGTATGGCGACAGACTGTACCGTTTTGCCAGATCCAGAGTCCTCGATTCATTTGTTGCCGAGGATCTGCTCCAGGAGACCTTGCGTCCGGACGCTTTCATCCCAAACGAGGCAACAGGGAAGGGATTGTCTTCTGCAGGCCATAACCGTATCAAACAGAACCTTTTGCAAGAGACTGAAGACAGCGGGCGTTTATGAGTCGGCTCCATTGTGAATCTTCCTTCTCGCCAGTATCCCGTTTAAAATGATTCTGATTGTGGTATACTGACCCGAGATGTTTTGACAGCTGTAACATGCCTTGTTTCCGTATTAGTGCCTTACTGCTGAAAAGCTGTAATAAAAAACAAGAAAATAAATGACCCTAAACCTCGAATGGTAATGACAACAACAAGGCACTTATGCCGGCTTACCGTTCATCACCGGTGTTAGACTCGTATGAAAAACCAATGAAAAAATCTGTTCTTTTCCTCCTGTCTGTTCTCCTGGTCTTTTTCGCCGCCGACGTTTCTGCAGGTCAAAGCAAAACTGGTATGATGCAAAAAGATGATGCCGGGCAATCCGCTGATACTGCGCAGTTTGCCGGAGAGTATACTGACAGTAAGGATGTGCCTTTCAGTGGCATTAAAAAAGAATACCACCTGGGCGGTGAGCTTGCTGCCGAATATATCTACCGCAATGGAAAACGCAACGGGATCGCAAGGAAGTATTTTGTGTCAGGAGATCTGGAAAAGGAGCTGCCTTACACAAACGACAAGCTGAACGGGGTGGTGAGAGAATACTTTCAGGATGGTCGGATTTTCACTGAAGAGCCCTATGTCGATGGAAAAAAGGAGGGTATTGCCAGAGAATATTTCCCGGGGTTTGGCAGGATCAAATACGAGACCACGTACAAAAATGGAAAAAAAGAAGGCGTATCCAGAGAGTATAAGGCGTCCGGGCAGTTATATCGAAAAGTTATTTTCCAGTCCGATACAGCGGTTTCCGGATATTTCTATACAGCAGACGGCAGCAAACGAAAAATGACCAATGCACATCTTTACAATCTGTTTGAGCTGGAGCCGTCAGAGGAAAAGGACGCATTGAAGCGGTAGCTTTCTGAGAGCTGTATTTTTCCTATGTCATTATTTTGCAAATCGCTCTTTTTCCTCCTTCTGCTTTTTCACTGTTTTCCCGTATCCGGCTATGGGCTTGATGCCGATGAAGTCGTTGTGCTCGCGAACGGGATGGTGCCGGAAGGTGTGGCGCTGGCACGTTATTACATGCGCAAACGCCATATTTCGGAGGAAAACCTTCTCCTTTTGCAGACGACAACAGAAGAGACCATTCGTCGCGAATTGTATGATGATGAGATTGCGAAACCAGTGCGGGAATTTCTTGGGAAGAGACCGACTACTGCCTGTCTGCTCCTCTTTTATGGTCTGCCCCTGCGGATAGGTGGGGCTCTCCTGCCCGCGTCGGCGGGAACAGATTCAGCCGACTATACCAGTATGCGGCAGCGAGATCCTGTTGCCTCTGTTGATTCCGAGTTGAGCCTTGTTAAAATCGCCGACCATCCGGTACCGGACTGGTTGCCCAATCCGTATTTTCTCCAGTTTCAGAGCGGGAAGACATCGTACAGAAAAGGGGATGTGCTGATGGTGTCCCGCCTTGACGGTCCTGATCCTGCAACCGTCAGGCGGGTTATTGACGAGAGTCTGGATGTTGAAAAAACGGGTCTTGACGGGACGGCGTATTTTGATGCCCGCTGGGTAAGACGGGAGCAGGGGAAAAAGCTGTCCGGCTACGCATTGTATGATGAGGGAATACATCGTGCTGCAGAATTGACCCGGAAGGTTTTGCCCACGGTGTTCAATGAGGATGATACGCTTTTCCAACCGGGTTCGGCTCCGCAGGCAGCGTTATATTGCGGATGGTACAGTCTGGCTCGTTATGTGGATGCCTTTTCCTGGCAGCCGGGTGCTGTGGCGTATCATATTGCCAGTGCGGAGTGCACAACACTGAAGAGGGCGGGCAGCCAGGTCTGGTGTAAAAGAATGCTTGAAGAAGGGGTGGCGGCAACTCTTGGCCCTGTGGGAGAGCCGTATGTACAGGCATTTCCTTTTCCTCAGCTGTTTTTTGGTCTGCTCCTCGACGGCGATTTCAGCCTGGTCGAAGCCTATTCTTTCAGCCTGCCTTTTATCTCCTGGAAGATGGTCTTGATAGGGGATCCCTTGTATCAGCCGTTCCGTAAGCGTGGAATCCTGCCCTGAATCTTCCTTCGAGATGAGCAGCAAAACACATTTCAGGCTATGCTTGCTGCAGGAGTTTGCCCCTGCAGGTTCATTATGCCTTTACCTGAACGTCAATGGTAAGCGGCATTTTTTCATTTTTTCATTTTTTCGAGCTCTTTTTCAAGGATAATGCCAAGTTCGTAAGCGGAGTCACCCACCAGCTTTATACACTCTTTACGGCTGCTTTCCGGGTTGCTGTAATATTCTTTCACGGCGTGATGATCTTTCCAGTTCAGGCGGGCAATATCAGAACAGTTTGAGCCGCCGTAGGGTTTGGTCAGTTCATCGAAGCGGGCAATCATCTTGGTGCCCACACCCCATACCCTGGGATTTTCCCTGTCTTCCAGGTTGCCTCTGCCATGCAGGGAGGAGATGGCGGCAACAGCACCAAGGAGTGTGCCGCAGACAGCACCGGAGCTTGCAATTCCTCCGCCGAAAGCACCCACAGCTTTTATGGCTTCTTCATTCTCCTGTTCAATTTTTTCCAGACCCACGGCCAGGATCGCCTGACTTCAGTGGAATCGCTTTTTGAAAAGTTCCATTGCCTTGCTTCGCATTTCTTCCGGGGTCATATTTATCTCCAAATGGTTTGACTTTTATTCGTTGAGGCATAGTGTATTGAGACTGTTTATCATGTTTGGCCAATCAGAATAGGCAGGTGCGATGAGTGGTTCAATACGTTTTTTGCGGATAATAGTACAAAAGAGGGCAATATATGGCAAGAGCAGAAGATATGTACCAGTGTCAGACAGTGGATTGCGGATTTGTGTATGACCCGGACAGGGGGGACAGGAGACGGAAGATTCCTGCAGGAACGGCGTTTGCGGATCTGCCGGATGATTGGCGTTGTCCCAGCTGCGGTGCCGGGAAGAAGTTGTTTCGTCCCCTGGCAGGTGAGGGCAGTGTTGTGGCTGAGCAGGGTTGATCGCAGGCATCTTTCGTGGAGCTTGTCGATACCCATAATCA
>JANTGH010000107.1 GCA_024763055.1 Desulfobulbaceae bacterium | reverse complement strand
ACAGGAGGGTCGGCCCTCACTGAGGCATTAACCATCCGCCATGATCGCCCCTGCCTGCATATAAACCTGGATTTGACTTCCAGACGACAGGCCATTATTGCCATACGGGACTGGCTGCGTGAGCAGAAAATACATATCCTTAACGTGGCCGGGCCACGCGCCTCCGGTGAACCACGTATTCACCAGGCGGTATACAAAATATTAACCACATTTCCCTGGGAGAAAGTAATCGCATGAACTCACCGATACATGCCACATTGTTTATCTGTCGGCAACTCCTGAAAAAAGGTGCTGTCTTTATCGCCGCCATGCTCATGCCGGCGCTTTTCACCTCCTGCGCCGTTGACCCGGTCACGGGACAAAGCGAGCTTCTCCTGCTCTCTCAAAACGATGAAATAGCCCTTGACCGCAGACAAGCCCCCTTCCAGTTTTCCACTGATTACGGCGTAGTACAGGACGTGCAGCTTAACGCCTACATTAACAGGGTGGGCAAAGAGATTGCCGCGAGGTCCCACCGGCCACAGATGCCCTATTCATTCCGAGCGGTCAATGCGACCTACATCAATGCCTATGCCCTACCCGGAGGTTCCATTGCCGTTACCCGTGGTCTCCTTGTCCAATTGCAGAATGAAGCCGAACTTGCCGCCCTTCTCGGCCATGAAATCGGCCATGTCAATGCCCGTCATGCCGCCGAAGCCTCCACCAAAGGCATGTTAGCCAATCTGTTAGTTACCGGAGCCACGGTTGCCACCGACGCAGCCGGTTTCGGCAATGCCGCTGGCCTTGTCCAGCAATTAGGGGGCTTCAGCGCCGGCGCCCTTCTTGCCCACTACAGCCGGGATAATGAGCGTGAGGCGGATGCGCTCGGCATGAACTATATGACTCGCAGCGGATACAGTCCCATCGGCATGATCCAGCTTATGGAGATCCTGGAAAAAAACGGCCGCAAACAACCCGGGGCCATTGAGCTGATGTTTGCCACCCATCCCATGAGCCGGGAACGTTTGCAATGGGCACAAGAACAGGCACATTCCACTTATGCCCGCTTTCTCTCCGGGGCAACAAATCAAAAGCGATTCCTGGAACATACTCAACGATTACGGCGAATCAAACCGGCCATAGAGGCCATGGCCAAGGCAAACACTTTTCTAAGCAGAAAAAAATACAGTGAAGCTGATGGGTTGCTTGATCAGGCTCTACGTATTGCGCCCGGTGATTATACCGCTCTGGTCATGCGGGCCAAATGCAAACTCGGTCTTAAACAAACCGCAAAAGCCCGTGGTTTTGCCCTTGAAGCTACCCGCGTAAACCCGGAAGAGGCTCAGGGGCATCTCGTCTCCGGCATAGCCGAATTTGTCGATAAAAAATACAATCCGGCCTACCAGCAGTTCGACCGTTATGATCAATTGTTACCAGGCAATCCGGAAATTACCTTTTTCAAAGGACTCTGCCTTGAAGGCATGCATCGTCGGTCTGATGCCGCCCGTCACTACCGGGCCTATCTGCAAAAGGTTCGCCGTGGAAAAAATGCCGGGTACGCTTACAACCGACTAAAAACATGGGGATATATCAAATGATATGACGGCCTGCAGGTTTAAGGTTATGAAACAATGATGGACTCGTAAAAGCAGATATGTAACATTTTTTGTCATTCCGGTGAAGGCGGGAACCCAGTCGTTTCAATACATTATGGATCCCCGCCTTCGCGGGGATGACGGAAGCGAAAACTTTTTACGAATCCATCATGATTGGTTAGATATGTTTTTGCCGGTTATTATCCAAAGCGTTACGAATCATGACGGCCAAGTCACGCAGTTCAATAGGTTTCATCAATAATCCGACTGCACCCACAGCCTTGATACTCTCCTCATTCACCTTGTCGGAATACCCGGTACAAAGGATAACCGGCAGCTCAGGCTGAACCCTGTGCAGCTCCCTGGCAAATTCCAAGCCGGTGAGCCCGGGCATGGTCTGATCAGTTACTACCAGATCACATTGCATTTTCCCGTTCTTTATCTCTTCAAGGACCACGGAAGCTTCCTTACTCACACTGACTGTATAGCCCAAATGGGCAAGCATCATGCGTGATGTTGCCAGGATATCTTGTTCATCATCCACCACCAGAACGTGCTCCGTTCCCATGGGTAAAGGCACCTGCGCCCTGCTCTCCTCTTCTCCGACCGGCTCGGCCATTGGCAACAGGACCGAAAAAGTGGCCCCATGACCGGGAGTGGAGTCAATGCTGATTTCCCCACCTATATCGGATATAATGCCATGCACAACACTCAGGCCCATGCCTGTTCCTTCACCCGGATTTTTAGTGGTGAAAAACGGATCAAAAATTCGCTCTACAACAGCGGGTGCCACCCCGGCTCCGGTGTCCGACACAGTCAGACGTATGCATCTCTCCTGCTTTGTCTCAAGAATCTTTCCACAATCCTCAGACGGCAGCGTTTCCAGACGAACAGTCAGTTCGCCGCCCTGTTCACGCATGGCCTGAAACGCATTCGTGCAGAGATTGAGCACAATCTGTTGCAGTTGGGTAGCATCTGCCATGACCTGCGCATCATCGGCCTGCAATTCCTGATGAATGATGATGGTCGAAGGCAGGGATGCCCGTAAGAGCTGCAAACTCTCTTGAATGAGCGGGGTCACGGCAATCGGCTTTTTCTCGACGCTGGACTGCCTGGAAAAAGTCAAAATCTGCTGAACCAGATCAGCCGCCCGTTTGCCGCCTTTTCGTATATGGAGCAGCGTTTCATGAATGGGGGAATCGGGATCACTTTGCAGAAGGGCCATATCCGTAAAGCCAAGAATCGCGCCAAGAATATTATTAAAATCATGGGCAATCCCCCCGGCCAGTGTTCCGATGGCCTCCATCTTCTGCGCCTGACGCAATTTCGCCTCAAGCTCCACCTCGTGACTGACATTCCGATTTACCGCCACATAATGGGTAATTTTTCCGGTTACATCACGCACAGGTGAAATAGTGGCCATTTCCGTGACAAGCTCACCATCCTTACGGCGATTAATAATCCGACCCTGCCAGACCCGGCCGCTGGTTATCGTTTTCCACATGTTTCGATAAAACCGCCCGTCATGCTTGCCACTTCGAAGAAACCTGGGATTTCGTCCAATGATTTCTTCCCTCGCATATCCTGACGTTCTGGAAAAAGCAGGATTAACATATTCCACAATGCCTGTCTGATCCGTGATAATCACTGATTCATTGGCCTGTTCAATAGCCGTCACCAGCCGCCTCTGGGTTGCCTCCTGCTTGAGTTCCTCGGTCACATCGCGAAGAACGGAAATCAGACTGGTCTGGCCACTGAAAATAAACGGTGTCGAGTTGATCTCCACATCCTTGATCGCACCATCAGGGGTGATTACTTTGATAACTGAGGTTTCATTCCGTTGTCCCTTGGTTAGATTCTTAAAACGCAAGGCTATAAACTCTCGGTAATCAGGATGAACAAAATCAAATATGATCGTCCCTAAAAAATCCTCGGGCTCTGTGCCGTCAAGAATATCGACCACCGCCTGATTGACATAGGAAACTCGACCATCCAAATCATAAACAACCATTCCCATGGGGGTGAACTCAAGTAATCGGAGCAGCTGTTCTTCAACTACCCTGCGCTTTTGTTCCTCTTGATTCCTGGCCATTGTCCTGGTCAAGAGATAGCTGAGTAATAATACGGCACAGACGGCCACTGCGGTGACCATGAGCCACTGATTTCGAAATCCGCGCATGGTCGCAAGAACCGCATTTTCGGGACTGGCAACCATTATTGACCAGAAATTATTTCCCGGCAATTGCACCGGCGCATAGACTGCATATCTTGTCAGGGGCGGACCGTCGCCATCAACGGAGAGAACCGCGGTAAAAGACGCGCTGCCCTGCCTACCCTTCATCATCTTGCTTTTAAGTTGTTGAATTGCCGAATTCCCGGAAAAACAATCCGAATTCTCACTGGTTCCTGATTTCCCTCCGGAGCAGTACAATCCCGTACCATTGCGTCCAATCATCATGGTAAAACCACGATCAGCCACTCGAATTCGCTCGAGATATTTACCGGCTATCGGATTAAAAGGAATAAAAAAAGTAATACAGCCGACATAGGTCGCATCGTCAAAAACCGGGTAGGCAAAGGCAACCGACCTGAGCCCCTGAATGGTAGTAAAAACATCGCTTATAACAGGTTGATGCGTCTGCAAAATCAGACGATTGTGTTCCTGATCAGAAACGTTCCTGCCGACAATTCCAACGCCATGCGGGGTGGAATAAAGAATATTTCCCTGGTCATCAATCCTGGCTACAGCCGAAAGCTCCGAGGCATGGATGGTCAAAAAATCATCCATAAGAGCCTGGCCACTATCATCAAGATGTATTATGGAGGGTTGCTTGACAAAATAGCGAAGGGCCTTGCTGTAGGGATCAAAAAACGACTGAATCCCCTTGATCGCATGATGAGCAAGAATCATCTGCTCATTATTAAAAGCGGCAATTGTCTTTTTCCGCACCGACCAGTAGGGCAGATAAAAAAGTGCCAGCAGGGCGGCGGCGGTCCCTGCAATCAGGGCTATTTTAAAAAAAGCAGTACGTTTCATATCTCATGGATCATTGCCGGAAATCAACAGACCTTCCGAACAGGTTCATTTCCTGTAGTATATCAAACCACACGGCCTTCACCAAAAATAAAACCCCATTTTGTGCTATTCTCACCAAAAAGGTTGGAGGAGCGCTCAAAATCTGATAGATTTTTTCATGCTTGTCGGGATTTTTTCATCCTTTCCATTTTGCTGGGATTATCTTGTATCTCTATCAATCAAATCGGCTTGAAAACCTCTTTTCTTTATTATGCAATACCCTTGCCAGGCCACTTGCTGATCCGCTGACCACCGAAATCATCGTCGTCCAGAACCCGGGCATGGCCCGCTGGCTGTCGCACCATATTGCGCAAGCGACCGGAATAGCGGCCAACCTGGACTTCCCCCTCCCTGCATCATTTATCTGGCGCATTTTCGAGTATACCCTGAGCGAGCTGCCGGACCTGTCGAACTTTAATAAGGAAATACTCCTGTGGCGAATTCTCTCCGAGCTCAAAGAGCTGTCCAGGGACCCGTCCATGATCGAGATCGAGAAGTACCTTGAAAATGACAACGACGGCGTAAAAACGTTTCAACTGGCCGGCATGATCAGTGATCTCTTTGACCAATACCAGGTCTTTCGGCCCGACATACTGCTGAACTGGGAAAAATCGACAGGGCGGGAACAATCTGGAAAAAACACCTCATCGACACGGAAAAACCAGCAAGGACAAAGCATTGCAGGCTGGCCGGAAAATCACTTGCAGGCCCAACTCTGGCGCAAGTTGACCAAAAATCATCCCCTGCACCGGGCCTCGCTGCTGCAGAAATTTTTTGAGCGAAATTCTAAAGGACAACTGCACACTGCCAGTCTGCCGGAACGGATCTCTCTATTTGGCATCAACACATTAGCGCCCGCCTATCTCAGCGTTATTGAACAAATAAGCAGATTCACGGAGGTTCACTTTTTCCACCTCAGCCCCTGCCGTCAGGCCTGGGACGACATTTTGCCCGAACGGCTGCTAACCATAAAACGCAAGTCCTGGCGCGGGACAGAACTTAATGACATCATTGGATATTTTACCAGCGGCAATCCCTTGCTGGCCTCTATGGGCATGGTGGGCCGTGAATTTTTCAATCTACTGCTGCAGTATAACCCGATAGAAACTGAATTCTATGAAGATCCACAACAGGATTCTTTATTGTCTGCCGTCCAGGCAGACATCCTTGACCTGCGCGACCGAACCAGGACCCCCACCCAAGATTTTAATCCCGCGGACACCTCAATCACCTTTCATAGCTGTCACAGTCCCATGCGCGAAATTCAAGTCCTCCATGATCGGCTCCTTGATTGCTTTACTGCCGATCCCGACCTGAAACCCGCCGATATCCTGGTTATGGCCCCTGACATAAACCATTACACCCCATGCATTACCGGGGTCTTCGGCGCCGCCGAAGATGGGCTGCGTATCCCCTTCTCAATTGCCGACCGGTGCCCATCCGGGGAGGACATGGTTATTGATGGTTTTCTGGCCCTGTTGGCGCTTGCCACCAGCCGCTGCAGCGCACCGGAAATCGTAGCATTACTGGAAAACCGTGCCATCGGAAAAAAATTTCTCATCAGTGAAGATGATATTCCCTCCCTGCGCGAACGCGTTGCAGGGGCCGGCATCCGTTGGGGTCTGGACCAGGCGCAACGGCAGACAAGAGATCTGGATGATTCGAATCTCCATACCTGGGAATTTGGCCTGCTGCGACTGCTGCTCGGACATGTCACCGGGCCCCTCGAAAAGTGCTGGCAGGACATTATGCCCTCGGCAACGACTGCGGGCAGCACCGGTTCATGGCTGGGCGGTCTGGCTGGATTCATCCGAGGGCTGCAATCGTTGTTGCCGGAATTACGCCGTGATCATGCCCCGAAGCGCTGGAGCGAACTTTTACTGCAGTTGATCGATAATTTTTTTACCGCTGACCGGGATGAGCATGCGGATTCCATTCGTCTGCTGCGAGAAACCATCCGGGATTTTTCCACCTTTACCAGGCAGGCAAACTTTGCGGGACCACTTTCCATCACGGTTATCCACAGCTATTTTAAACAACGGTTTAATGCGCCCGGAGGCGGACAACCCTTCCTTGCCGGCAGGGTAACCTTCTGCAACATGGTGCCCATGCGTTCGGTGCCCTTTAAGGTAATCTGGCTCCTCGGCATGAACGATACCGATTACCCACGCTCCCAGCATCCCCCGGCTTTTGACCTTATCGCGAGAAAGCCGCGTCTGGGGGATCGTAACAGGCGCGATGACGACCGCTACCTCTTTCTTGAAGCCCTGCTCTCCGCCCGGCGTCATCTCTTCATTTCCTGGATCGGTCGTGACCTGCGGGAAAACACGGACCTGCCTCCATCAGTGGTAGTAGCGGAACTGCGGGACTATATCAACCGGGGCTGGCCGGTGAACGGAACAGCAGGTGCAAGCGAGCTGCTCACCACCCAGCATCCCTTGCAGCCCTTTTCCAGGCACTGCTTTGACGGTAATCCCAAAACCGCCGGTTATGCCGGTCTCTGGCTGCCGACAATCCTTAAACAGAAAGGAGAGCGTTTCCTCAACAACCCACTGCTCAAGCTAAAGCAACAGGAGATTGAACTCGGGCAGCTGGTCCGATTCTGGAACCATCCGGTCCGTTTTTTCCTGGAGCAGCGTCTTGGTCTGCGCCTTAACCTAAGCGATGAACTCCTGCCCGAAAGTGAACCCTTCACCCTTGACCCTCTAACAGGCTACCATCTAAGCGGAACACTGCTCACCCGAATCCTTGCCGGTCAGGACCCGCTGCCAATCTGCCGACAGGCCGAGGCCGCAGCTCTTTTGCCAAGAGGGGAAATCGGCCGAATCCATTGCCGACAAATGCTTGCCACTGCCGTGACCCTTGCCGGTAAGATACAGCAACTCGCAAAAGCGCCTTCCGAACCGGTCGAGTTCACCATTCCCGTTGCCGGAATCAACATTACCGGCCGTCTGGATTCACTGTACGGATGCGGCAGAATCTCCCTCCGACCTGCAACCTGCAAGGCAAAAGACCTGCTGCAGCTCTGGATCCAT
Source organism: Desulfobulbaceae bacterium (assembly GCA_024763055.1). GTDB lineage: Bacteria > Desulfobacterota > Desulfobulbia > Desulfobulbales > Desulfobulbaceae > DRLX01. The sequence goes on along the minus strand of JANTGH010000107.1, from coordinate 4,747 downwards.
CATCTTATTCTCTGCCGGATACGACCAGGGGGAATAGATCCGGTTTCCACCCATTTAGGCACCGACGCCACCCTTACCCTGAAGCCGGTGGATAATCCCCGGGCCGAGCTGAAAACATTAAGTGAATATTTCCTGCAAGGAATGAGCGAGCCTCTCCATTTCTATCCTGAAATCAGCTATGCTCTCGCTACAGCAAAAACCGAATCTTCCGGAATAAAAAATGCTTACCGCAGATGGTACTCAGGATACAGGCCAGGTGAGGAGGAAGATTCCGCCTACGGGATCGCCTTGCGGGGGCAGAACCCCTTGGATGAACAATTCCTGGAGTTAACCGCAATTTTTCATCCTATTCTTGCCGTTATGGAGAGAGAAGATGCAGCTTCTTGATCCCCTCGCCCTGCCCCTGCACGGCCAAATTCTGCTGGAAGCAAGTGCCGGAACAGGCAAGACGTATACTCTTGTCCTGCTCTTTCTGCGGCTGCTGCTTGAACGCGAGCTCAGTGTAGATCAAATCCTGGTCGTCACCTTTACCAAAGCGGCCACAGAAGAGCTCCGCAGCCGGGTGCGGCTGCGTATCCGCGAGGCTCTGGACATACTGAATGGAGAGGATCCCGGCGATGAAACCCTGCAAAAGCTGATGGCGCAGGTACAAAAAAAAGATCCGGCCAGGACGGCCAGCCTGCTTGCCGACGCGCTTACCCGCATGGATGAAGCGGCCATATACACCATCCATGGTTTCTGCCAGCGCATGCTCCAGGAACATGCCTTTGAATCCGGCGCCCCTTTTGCGATGGAGCTTCTCGAAAACGAGCAATTATTGCGAACACGAATCATGGAGGATTTCTGGCGCAGCCGTTTTTATACCAGCTCCCTTGAAGAAGCGACCTGGGCCGTATCATTGTGGGCAACACCGCAGGAGCTGTACAAAAGCCTGGGTGGACATCTGAGCAGGACCGATGTCCAGTGCGTTCCTGTCGTTAACGATGAAGAACTTGCCGCACTGCTCAAAAAGCTGCCAACGCTTTTCAAAAAAATTCAGGCCATGTGGGGGGACCGGAAAAAGGAAATCTGCACCATCCTGGGGGAGAATAAACGATTATCAAGAAACAACAGCACCGCCTATGGCAGCAAAAGACTTGAACGGGCCATTACGGCGATGAACGAATTCACCGCCGCAGAGTCCATGCCCTGGCTGCTGCCGGATCTGCTCACCCTGTTTACCAGGGAAAAAATTGCCAACTCCCTGTTAAATAATAATAACGATCCGCCAACTCATCGTTTTTTTAATTATTTTAACGAGTTTTACGCCCGGCATCAAAAAATGACCTGCTGCCGGAAAACAGGCATCCTGCTGGCTGCCCGAAAATATCTGCGTACGGAGCTGAGTCGGCGCAAACAGGAACAGGCCCGACTCTATTTTGACGACCTGCTCATCAAGATGGACGGAGCACTGCAGGGAAATCGAGCTGAAAAACTTGCCGATGGCATCAACAAACGTTTTCCGGCCATCCTGGTTGATGAGTTCCAGGACACCGATCCTCTTCAGTACCGCATTTTTTCCCGTATCCATAAGGCAGAGCCTAACTCCGGCCTGTTTTTGATCGGTGATCCCAAACAGGCCATTTACGGATTTCGGGGCGCCGACATATTCACCTATATCTTGGCCCGCCAGGCCACACCGGTGGACAACCGCTTCACCATGATCACCAATTACCGATCCACTATCCCGATGGTGACGGCGATCAACCGTCTGTTTGACCGGAAGAACTCCTTTCTGCTGGCCGAAGACGCCATGAAATTTATTCCGGTTAATCCGGCTGGACTAACTGACGCGGGATCGCTGATCTGCAAGGGCAAGAAAAGTCCGCCATTCACCTGCCTGCTGCTGCCGGAACAGGACAGCGGCAAACCACTGGCCAAAGAAAAGGCGGCCGAACTGGCTGCCCGTTTCTGCGCCCGGGAAATCGCAAATCTGATGGACAGAGGAGAGGTCGGTACAGCTGGAGTCAGCAGCAAACCCCTTGGTGGCGGCGACATTGGCATACTGGTTCGAACCCACCGGGAAGCGGAAACCATCCGCACTGAGCTGAGTAAACTTGAGATAGCCAGTGTTTATTACAGCGAGAGCACAATATTTTCCAGCCCGGAAGCCGGGCAGATGCTTACCGTGCTGTGCGGACTGCTCAATCCAGCTGACCCTGGCCTGGCCCGCACCCTGCTTGCCACAGATCTTTTTGGTTATAATGGAGAACAGCTTGAGCAGCTGCGCCATGATGAGCTTCGTTGGGAAGAGGTGATGGCCATTCTGACCCGCTATCGGCATATGTGGAAACAACAGGGATTTATCCCCATGTTTCATACCCTGCTGGCCGAACAACAGGTTGTCGGTCGCCTGCTTGCAAATCCTGGTGGAGAACGAAGCTTGACTAATTTCCTGCACCTCGCCGAGCTGCTACAGGAAGCCTCCCACCAACAGCCAGGCACCGAAGGACTGTTCCGCTGGCTGGTTGACTGCATCCAGCGCCCGGATGAACAGACTGACAGCAGTCAACTCCGCCTGGAAAGTGATGAAAATCTGGTCAAAATAGTTACCATACACAAGGCCAAAGGTCTTGAATATCCGGTCGTCTTTCTGCCCTTTCTCTGGTCAGCAAGATCCTGTAACTCAAAAGAACCCTTTTCTTTTCACTATCCCGACCAGCCGGAGCAACTGTACATTGACCTCGGCTCCGGCAGTGAAGATCATTTCCTCCTTGCCGAGCGGGAACGACTGGCCACCGATTTACGCCTTTTATATGTGGCCGTCACCCGAGCACGGTATAGCTGTTTCTTCAGCTGGGGCAGAATCAGCAAAATGGAGCAAAGTGCGCTTTGCTTCCTCCTGCACGGGGGAAAAATACCAAATGCGGAAACACTACTGCAGGAGCTTAAACAACTGCACCACGCGCAGGCACCGCTTGCCGTCAAATCCTGGAGCGAAGACTTTTCTCTTCCCGCCCAGGGCACCCAATCCCATAAGGAGCCGCTCACTGTTGCCCATTTTACCGGCAGCATTGACACCAGTTGGAGGATTTCCAGTTATTCCAGTCTGACCTCCGGCCATGACCCGCAGCCGGAACGGCCCGATTATGACCGCCTGGCCGGAATGGAGATACAAACTCCTCCCGGTCTTGACATATTTGGTTTTCCCAGGGGCGCCGCCGCCGGCTCCTGCCTGCATGCTATTTTAGAGCATATCAGCTTTACCAATTCTTCAAATCATGAAACTATCGTTGCCGACCAACTGGCCCGGGCCGGATTTGAAGAACACTGGCAGGATGTTGTTACCGCCTGGATCGGCGCCGTACTTACCACCGAAATTAAACCTAAATTTTCCCTAAACCGGCTTGAAGAGCGTAATCGAATAAACGAGATGGCCTTCTCCTTTCCCCTTGTTTCCATGCGCCTACCTCAATTTAACCAGGCGCTTGCCGACTACGACATTCCACCCCTGCCGGGACAGCAGGACATCCTGCAGGGACTCATGGTCGGTTTTATTGACCTGGTGTTTCGGCATAACGACCACTATTATATAGCCGACTATAAATCAAACTTTCTCGGTAGCGCAATTACCGACTATGGGCCTGCTTCCCTGCAGATTGCAATGCTTGAACATCGTTATGACCTGCAATACCTCATCTACACCCTGGCCCTGCACCGATTTCTGCGTACCAGAATAGAGGATTATGACTATGAATGCCATTTCGGCTCCATCTACTATCTTTTTCTGCGCGGTATGGACCCGAACCATCCGCCCGAAACCGGCGTATTCACCGTAAGACCTCCACAGGAACTGATCGAGCGTCTCGACAGATGCTGCATGGGACAGGAGGATGTATGAATAAACTCTTGCAGCAGGCTTGCAGCCAGGGTGATATCCAACCGCTGGACCTGGAGATCGGCCTGTTCCTGGAAAAACAAAGTGGCGGCCGCAACCCGGAACTCCTGCTAGCCGCGGCCCTGGCCTCAGCCGCCGTGGGCAGCGGCCATGTCTGTCTACCTCTTGAACAGGCAGGGTCACTTCTTGTACAGAAAAATCCTGATAGACTACCGGATCCCGGTTCCTGGCGGAAAATACTGTTCGCCACGTCAGCTGTCGGCAGGCCCGGAGAAACAGCACCACTCATTCTTGATCAAAAAAGCCGGCTCTACCTGTATCGTTTTTTCCAGGCCGAACAACGGGTTGCAAAAAACCTCAAAACCAGGGCCATGGCAGTCACAACGGTGAACACCAACAAGGGGAGACAACTGCTTGCCCAACTTTTCCCGCAACAAAACGAAGAGCGTATTAATGATCAACACATAGCGGCCGCCCTGGCCCTGCTCAAACCCCTGCTCATCATCTCCGGCGGACCGGGAACCGGAAAAACCTGGACCGTTGCCCGCATCCTGGCCCTAATGCAGGCAATGTCTGAAACACCCCTGCGCGTGGGACTGGCAACTCCCACGGGCAAAGCGGCAGCCCGACTGCAGGAATCCATACGTTCCGCCGAAAAGAATATGGACCTGCAAACAACGACAACAACCCGGCTTCCCCAGGCACAAACCCTGCACCGGCTGCTGGGCTATAGACCTATGGCTGATGATTTTAGTTATAACGCAGACAATCCACTGCATCTGGATCTGCTGATTGTTGATGAAGCTTCAATGATTGATCTCACGCTGATGGATGTACTGCTCGCGGCCCTGCCGTCATCATGCCGACTCA
>JANTGH010000106.1 GCA_024763055.1 Desulfobulbaceae bacterium | reverse complement strand
AACGAATGGACCAATGATCCCGATGCTCCGGAAGTGATCAACTCTTATGGCTCGCATAACTCTTTGCTGGAACTTTAATCATTCGAATTGCCACGCTAATTTTTGATATACGATGTCTCATTTTCATTGACATATTCCGGAAACCCACTAAGGAGTAAGTTCCCGTTCCAGGCACTGATGCCAGATAGTTTCCCGTGGCGGCAATTGTACTGACCGTAGCATTGTTTTAATCCATACTGGGTGTTGGTATTACCGACTACTCCCCAATGCAAAGCTACTTTTATTGTGGGGTGCAATGACGCTGGCCCCGGCATCTTCAGGTACGGCTATTGGCTGGTATAGAGTGCACCGACTTGGTCTGCCAGTGGCTGAGTCCTTTGGCGCTCAGCTGATTCATTGGGTGGCAACCGGCGCCGTGCTTGGTGAAATACTCCTATTGCTCAAGGCTGACCGCCTGAACTATGAAAGTACGTACCTTGTGCTGTTGATTGATAATAGAGACATTCCTTGATGGTCATCGAGTCAACTGGCGCTTCAATCTTGTCGGGCTACTGATATTCGTCTCTGGCATTGCCGCAGCCTACGTCGAGGAGTACTTGTGGCTGCTACTGTTCATTGCGACAGGTACAATGGTTGCTGGCCATTATCCTGGTAATGTTGGTTCGATGGTGATACCGACACAGAAAATTGATCCGTGCCACCGGCGCGGGCGAGAAACATGTTTGAAAGTATAGACACCGTACATCTTGTCTGGGCCGGGTTGCTGCATATCGCTACGGTCATCAGTTTTCTACTGGCGCTGCTGCTGGTATCTCAGGTTCTACGCAGTCCGCGTATACCCTCGGCAACGATGGGATGGATTTTCGTGATTATAGTTTTACCTGTTATCGGTATTCCGCTTTATCTCATTTTTGGAGAGCGGAAGTTTAAAACCCAGATAAAAAAGAAAGGGCAGCTGGATCTACCTGATATTTACGACACTGATGATCACTCATTGAACTTGTTACTGGTCTCCCTCGGAATCCCTTCATCCAGTAGCGGTAACCGGGTTAGCTTTCATGAAGATGGGCAGGTCGCCTGGAAGACGTTGCTTGCGTTGCTGGAGGGTGCGCAGCGAAGTATTGATATTGCCATCTTTATTCTGGCTGATGACCGGATCGGCCGGAAAATACTATCTATCCTGGAGGATAAAGCGGCTCAAGGCGTTAAGGTGCGGCTGTTACTTGATGGCGTGGGTTCCTTTCCGTTGGCTAAAAAGTGCTTGCGCCCACTTGTACGGCATGGTGGTCAGATAGCCTGGTTTATTCCGGTGCTGCATCGCCCGCTTCGCGGTAGAACCAATTTGCGCAATCACAGAAAAATAATTATTATCGATCAGGAAAAGGTCTGGACCGGTGGACGTAACCTCGCTTCGGTGTACCTTGGTCCAGACTTTCCGCAAAGCGGCTGGATTGACCTGAGCTTTTCCCAGCAAGGATCGGTTGTGTCTACCTATAGTGCAATATTCGAAGCGGACTGGAAGTTTTCAACCCGTACGCCAACGAGCAGCACGATGGATAATGATCGAATACCATCCAGTGGAAAGAGTCGTATTCAGATTATTCCGTCAGGTCCGGATGTTGCCGATGATCCGATCTATGCGGCGATATTAATGGCGTGCTATATGGCATGTCAGCGCATCATGATTGTCACACCTTACTATATACCGGATACCGGTGTTCAGGAAGCCCTCAAACTGGCCACTCTACGCGGCGTTGCAGTTAATCTGGTGTTGCCGGAAAAGTCGAATCACCGCCTGGCCGACATTGCGCGTAATCGTTATTTACGCGAGCTTGCAAAAGCCGGGGCGCGAATCTGGTTTCTACCCAACAAGATGGTCCATGCCAAAGCCCTGGTCATTGACAACGTGTTCGCCATGGCCGGCTCGGCGAACCTGGATATTCGTAGCCTGTTCCTGAATTGTGAGGTGATGAGTGCTTTTTACAGTGAAACCGATATACAGTGGCTGGCGAACTGGCTTGAAGCATTACGTGATCAATCCGTTCGTCACCGCCCGCAGCCAGTGGGGGCTTTCAGGGAAATGTTTGAGGGGCTGGCGTTACTGGGCGCTTATCAACTTTGATCGTCTCAACATAGTATGTTATGAATCGTCCAGGCACACACGACGCACGTAGTAGATCAAAGTTTTTACAACGCTATCAAAAATAAAAACAACTTTTTTCAGGCTTGTCCTGTAAGCAGGTCATCTCAAGTGCTATGAAACGTCTTTCAACGTTCACCATCCCATGGCGATGAACGATATCAACTCTTTCTCGGGAAGTACTTGTTTCAACGCAGCTTGCTGTGCATTTCTTGCAGCATATCCATTTGAATCTGCTGGATCTCCATGAATCGGCGCATCTCCTGGTGCAGCAGCTGATCAATCTTTTCCGTCATCAATCGGACTTCCAACTCCGATTTCAGATTTACCTGATAGTCGTTCTCCGCACGCATCCGATCCCGATCCTCCTGGCGGTTCTGGCTCATCATAATGATAGGCGCCTGCACTGCGGCAAGTAGAGACAACATCAGGTTCAAAAGAATAAAGGGATAGGGATCAAAAGGCCGCCAAAGTATGACAGCGGAATTAGCGGCAATCCATATAAACAACAAGACGCCGAACCAGATGATAAATTTCCAACTACCGCCGAATTCCGCCATCCTGTCTGCAATGCGGTCGCCGAAGTTGAGGGTTTTCTCATATTCTTCGTTTATGTTCTCTGAAACCAGCTCATTGTCTTCCAGGCTCTTCACCACCTCCCGTTCCAGATCATCCAGTTCACCCAGATCTTTTTCCATCATCTGCTGCACATACTGCGAACGATATTGATTCAGGCACTCGAAACAGATACGGCCATGTTCATCCCAGTCCGAATGATCCTTTTTGATCACCTGCAGAATGCTGCCTCGAACCATCCCGGCCGACAACAGCTGGTTCGAAGGCTTAACTTTATGGCAGACCTGACAGGTGCCATGCTTTTCCTTATGGGTACTACTCATAGTGCTCTCCCCCGGTTAAAAAAACAGGAATCCGCAGTGCATGAGAGTTAAGTACGGATTGACGACTAGTATCGTTGCATGAGAGTATCCGTCATCAGGATGGTGTATCACCGATCGGATTGTTAGAATCGCCGGGCAGCAATTCGATACCGAAGTGATGGGCCAAGGCAAAAAGTCCGGGCAGAGTCACAAAAGCGAAGGGAAGGATGGAGACGGTCACTACACTCAGTTCTCCAAGTATTCGTTTCAATGCTTCGTTGGCCTGCGCCTGCTCTTTCTTCCCTGCCTGGTGCCTGAGTATCCGACGATAGATGGTGACAACAAAGCGTGCATCGGCGCTGTCCCGTGCCAGGGCCCGCTTGACCAACAACAGCAGGTTGATGATCCGACGATGTACCTCCTTAGGCCTGATGTCGGCGTACCAGTGCTGCTCCAGCTGCCGCAACAGCTGTCCGGCATCTTTTTCCCACTTCGGGTGTATCACGAGCCCTTTCATCCATGGCACCTTCCAACAGCTATGATAGTCCTTCCTCTCCTTACTCGAACAGGCCTTCCACCCGGACATGGAGCGCGTAAACTGACTTCATCGGCGAGACTCCACAGGATCACGGAAGACGGACATCGGTTAACCGGCAATGGAGGTCACGATTCCAGCCGTTCCACTTCGCGCATGATCCAACGTCGTCTGGAAAACAGTACCTCTGCACAAAACACCGCCAGATACAGGCCGCCTATCCAATAGAGGCTGGTCCGGTTGGACTGAAAAAGGTACACCAGCAGAGCCAGCCAGGATGCCATGGAATATACCAGTCCGGCCAACGCCACCCCGCTACTTGCTTCAATCCTTGCCCGCAGACGCAGGGCGGAAAGATTAATGGCGGCAAAGATCAGTAAAAAGGTGGAGCTGGCAAAGGAAGAAATGATGGTCAGATTGGCCAGATTGACAAAGAAAATCGTCAGGCCGGTGATGGCCAGCAAGCTGACCCAGGGGATATTGTTCTGTTTGCGGCGGAAGGTAAAAACCGCAGGCAGTGCTTTTTCCGTGGCCATGACCATACCCAGACGGGCGGTGCCGAACATGGTGGCATTGATTGCCGAAGCTGTTGAAAACAGGGCTGCCAGGCCGATGAGCTGGAATCCGGCTTGACCAAGAAATGGTTTAGCGGCCACTGCCAGTGCATATTCCTTGTAATGAACTACCTCCTCCGGCAGCAGGTTACCCACTGCAACAAGGGAGACAAGTACATAAACTGTAATGGTGATGCAGATGGACCAGAGTATGCCTCGATGCAGATTATGTTGCGGATCCACCATCTCGTTGGCGGCATTAGGGATCAGTTCGAAACCCTCGTAAGCGACAAAGATCAGGGCCGCACCCATGACAACTCCGCCATATCCCTGGTTAAAGACCGGCAGCAGATGGTCCGGCTTGGCGTAAAACAGGCCAATGAAACCAAAAAGGAAAAGAATCAGCATCTTTACGGTAACGATAATCAGCTCGCTGCTGCCACTGGCCTTGACCCCGTAGAGATTAATCCCTAAAAAGATCAACAGGATCAGGGATTCAAGCAGGTGATGCATGCCCGAAATCTGCTCCACCCCGCCAAGCATAGCAGTACCGTAGACACCGAAGGTAAAGGCATAAAGTGCCATAGTGCCGATATATCCAACCAGCAGCAGCCAGCCGCCCATACCCGAGATATTCGGATGTTTGAAGGCGTGCTCCAGATAGGTGAAGGAGCCGCCGTCGGAGCGGAAGGCAACGCCTAACCGGGCGTATGAGATGCCGGTCAGCAGGGCCACAATGCCTCCAAGTGCAAAGGCGACAGGCGCCGCATGGCCGGCCTGAACAATGGCAAGGCCGAGGACGGAAAAAATACCGCCGCCCACCATGCCGCCGACCCCCATGGCAATGACTTCTTTTAGAGTGAGCAACTCCTCAGAAGATGCCGATTTATTCTGTCTGGAATCCGTCATATCTTTATTGTTTCGCTGTCTCTTCGTAAGAGTTCAGAATTGTTTAGTTAGGTTTCCTCTGGTGACGATTACGTCTCTTCCACCTGGCTGATAGCCTCTCCGCCGCTGATGACCTCTTTTTCTTCGAGACGGGCAGCATGGACATCAAGAACCTTCCGTTTTTCGGTCAGGATAGTGGTGGCCAGCCGATACTGCTCTTCAACAATTGAATCTTGTTGCCGGTATTGAGCTCTCACCGGCTCATCGACCCTGTACGCATAGCCGTCCGGCCCCGGAATAAAAAGTGCAGGCCAAAGGGAGGAACGCAATTGAGCAAAATGTTTCCCAACCCACTCAAATTCCGACGAACCGTATATTTAACCCAGTTTTTTCGAGATTCATGGCCAGATCGTTATTTCACATCTCAAAGGGATGGAAATGAACCGACAGGGCTTATTTGTTTTTTATCTTTGACGGTCGATGTACCGGAAATAACCCGATCAGTGGTCACGTTCTCGGCCACTTCATATTTGTAGACATAGCACAGAAACCGGCGCGATGCGCGGGTTGTTGTTCTAAATTTAAATTATTTTCTCAATGTTATGAAATGATGGAATCGTAAAAAATATTTGAATCCGTCATACTGCATTTTGACCACTCCGTTCATTTCCGTGCTCCATTGTCGCGTCGTCATCCGCGATCTTTCGGGCGGGGATCGAATTGTTTCACAAAGTTATGGGTTCCCTTCCCCGACAACTGCGTTCAAAGATAATGACTACCTCGGGGATGACGGATTTAAAGACTTTTAAGGCCTTGTCACTTTTCACAAAACCATCGTCAAATAGAATAATAAAAAAAACAAAACCGCAAGGCCGGAAAAACGCCGAACCAGACCCTGCGGCCCAACGAGGCAACCGTCCCGGCCAACAACCTCGGGTCGGGAGATACCGACCATGGCGGAAATCCCGTTAAGACAGCCCTGAACCTTGTTGCCTGCCCAATATCATCTGTGTCAATCCTGCAGGGATTGCTACCTTCCACCTGGTGGGAAAAGGACAAGGCCCGGCGCGCGAGCCGTCAGGCAACAATCATCTTACTTGTACTGCTTCTGACACTGGCTGGTGTTCTTTTTACGCGGCATCATATTTTGCACCCATTTACTTGACATTATGCTCCCCGGTCTTACCAGTTGATTGAGCGACCATTACAAATTGAGAGTTTTCCCGATTATGGAATTAGCTTCTTCTATAAAAATTCTTGTCAGCATCCTTGCCATTGTCAATCCCCTGGGGGCCATTCCGGTATTTCTATCGCTCTGCGGGGAACGATCACCGAAAGAGGCAAACACCATCGCCCGGGTTACCGCTCTTTCAGTAGGCCTGGTCCTCATCATATCCACTTGGGCGGGCAAGCCGTTGCTTGCCTTTTTCGGCATCGGCATTCCCTCCTTTCGCGTCGGTGGCGGTCTGCTGATTCTACTCATGGCCATTGCCATGATGCATGCAAAACAAAGCCGGGCCAAACGCAGCCCGGAAGAAGAAGATGCAGACAGTGATAAAGAGGATGTTGCGGTAGTGCCCCTTGCCATTCCCCTGCTGGCCGGACCGGGCGCGATCAGTCTTGTCGTTGTTGCAGGAGAACAGGCGGCAGACCTGACGGACCGCTTGTTGATCAGCCTCTGTATTCTTGTGGTGGCAACCATTGTCTGGATAACCCTGCTTCTTGCCGAGCCCATCGGTAAACGACTTGGAATAACCGGTCTCAATATCGCCACCCGCATCATGGGACTGTTACTTTCCGCAATCGGAATCCAAATGATTGCCGAAGGATTGAAGCAACTCTTTCCAGGCTTATCCTGAGGACAGGTAACCTCGAACGCCATGAAACGTCTTTCCAGGTTCACCATTCCTTCCCTTTTCTTTGTTTTCCTGCTTATGGGTGTTGTATCGCAGACCGCTGCAAACGCTGCGAGCGGCAATAGCCCGACAAAGCAGACTCCAACGACGACAAAGCAACCGGCGACAAAAAATGAAACCGTTTCGACAATCCCCCCTGTCAATGCGGATCAGGTGGCGGCACGTCGCCGGGATATTCAGACGGAAAAGGATGCTCTCCAAAAATTACAAAGCGAGGTGGAGGCGACAAAAAAAAATCGTGATCAGAAGCTAACCGGACTGCAAAACGCCACCGTTACGGAAACCTCGCTGGAGCAGGCCCGATTAGCTATGGAATCGACCAGGGTGAACATCCAGTCGATACTTCTTGATGTCAGTCATGTCCAACAGCAGGCCGGAAATCTGCAATCAGCACTTGTTGACCTCCAACATCAGATAGATTCGTTTACCGGAAAACAGGACGAACATATTGCGGCGATACAACACCGTATTTTGCTTATCAAATCATTGCTGACCCTTGATCATACGTATTCAAATCTTCTTTCCACCCATCTGGGCCTGCTCCGAAAAAAAGCCGATCTTGCCGCTTCATGGCTGCAAATTGTCCAGGCCGTCTATACGAAACAGCTGCAGCAGCGTCATAAGGAATCGTTGGAAGATATGAAACGCCGGCTGCTGGAAGAAGAGAAAAAAGCGCAGGCGCAGACGCTGCAAATTCAACAGAAACTGGCAACGCTCAAGGACAATACCCCCGCAACAGCGGCCAGGAGAGAATTCCTCCAAAGACAGCTCGAATCCTTAAATGAGTCACTTAATATTCTGAAGACAAAGGTGACGATTCAAGCCATGAAGAACAACTATGACGGCATGAATCTAAGCCAATTAGCCAACCTGGCAGCCGACACCTTGCAGGCGAACATAAAAACGCTACAACAGATGACGGAGCGGTTAAATCCCCTCATACAGCTGACATCCGACAGGTTAACGGTTTTTCAGCAGCAATGGGCCCTATTGCAGAAACAATATGCCTTGAAAAATATTTCCGAAGATTTATTCACCGGGGAAAAGAATATCCTGACTTCCCTGATCAACCAGTATACCTCTCTATTAACAGAATTGCAGTCATTTCTCAGCCAAATTCAACAAAATCATGAGCAGTTAAAAAAAGCCTACAACAGGAGTATTCAACGCAGCTTGACGGCCCGTGGACTGCTGCCCCATGATCCGGCAACCTGGAAAGAACTGCTGGCGGAATTATCCGCCCTGCCGGTACGACTTCAACAGATTTCCGGCAAAAGTGTCCGAGAGTTATACTCCGGATGGAATCAGGCACCTCCCATCCGGAAATTGGGCTTTGGGGCCGGTGTTTTCGTTCTGCTCATTTTTTCCATGGCCCTTGGCCGTTGCACCAGGGGGAAATGTGAAAAGGCGCGGGAACAAGAGAATATTTTTGCCAAATTCAACTTTATTATCCTCTCCCTGCTCCGGGGGAGCCGCTTGGCCTTTGTTGTCGGTGGTACCATTGTGCTTGCCGGCTGGTTTTTTCAGGTCGATCATACCATTTTTCGTCTTTTCCTGTTGACCGTTGCCGTCTGGATTGCTCTCCAACTTGCGATTAAAACAAGTTACTGGATTTTCATCTCACCTCTGGTACCGGCCGAAAATCGGCAACCACGACTCTATCGTCTGGTTGTCCATGGGGCCATTGCAAGTGCGTTTTTTTCCTTTCTGGTGGGGCTGGGAAATATCGGGATTTTTTCTCTTCAGTTACGCGCTGTTATTGATCGGTTATTTATGGTTCTCCTGCTTTTGCTGGTCTATTTTTTTATCCGACTACGAACAACTCTCCTCTCCTCTCTGAGCCCGGAGAAACGAACTAATTTCTGGGTGCGCCTGGTGGCCCTGGCCAGCTTTTCCATACCCCTTACGGCCCTGTCCGCAGCCCTGATTGGTCTTGCCGGTTATGTCAATCTTGCCTGGTTTGTCGCCGCCCAACTTGCCCTTTTCCTGATCGTGGTCTTGTTCTGGATTGTGGTGCATGATTTTATCAGTGTTTTGTTAGATACCTGGGAAGGCAAACTTGCCGCAAAAAGTCACCGTCATGATGTGCCTGCTTCCGTCGTCATGGTATCCGCAAAGCGAGTCATTGATCTCTTTTTATTTCTGTCGGCCCTCCGGCTCCTTGCCCGACTCTATGGCTGGGGAACGGGGACAGCGGTTTCCCAGTTTTTGAAAACATGGTTAAGTCATCCGCTTTTCCACTTTGGAGCCCAGGAAGTCAATCTGATTAATCTGTTGACGAGTCTGTTCGTTTTTCTGTTCTTCTTTTACCTGAGTTCTCTGGCCCGCCACAGCACCTATGCCTGGTTGTATAAAAATATCAAGGATCGAGGCCTGCGCAACAGCCTGTCGGTTTTCACCCAATATGCTATTTTGGTTATTGGAGCGCTGGTTTCACTGAACTTTATCGGCATTAACCTGACAAGTCTGACCGTTTTTGCCGGGGCCCTGGGTGTCGGAATTGGTTTTGGTCTGCAAAATATCGCCAACAACCTGATCAGTGGCTTGATCCTGCTGGCCGAGCGGCCGGTCCGGGTTGAAGACTGGGTGAGTGTCGGTAAAAGCCAGGGGATTATCTCCCGTATCGGCCTGCGGTCACTGGTGTTGACCACCTGGGACAATCAGGATGTCATTATTCCCAATGCCCAGCTCATCACCGAACCCGTTACCAACTGGACCCTGTCGGATAATCTGATTCGAACGGTTCTCTTTGTCGGCGTCCGCTATCAGGATGACCCACATACGGCAAAAAAGGTCATTTTTGATGCTGTTGCCATGGTGCCGGAGGTATCCCTGGAGAAAAGGCCCCAGGTCTTCCTGACCGAATTTGCCGATTCTTCAGTGAACTTCCGGGTGCATTTTTTCTCTGATCTCACGGATCAACATGCCAGATTTTCAGTTAAATCCAAGGTGATGTTTGCCATCTGGGATGCCTTGAAAGAAGCCGATATCGGCATACCCTTTCCCCAGCGAGACATTTATATCAAGGAGATGCCGGCCGGCAACAACCAGGAAGCGGAAATGATCGGCGGGGCACAAACACAGACAATGCGTCCCGCTGACGCTCAACAAACACCGGCGAACCCGGCACCCATTGACAACGGATGAAAGAATCCGGGATTGCGGGAAAAATTGTTTTCCGATGAAGGGCCGCATTATATATAAAACTCATGTCGACAAATGAGATATGTATCGTCGGAGAATATACATTTCCCTCTTGAAACCTCAGAAGATTAGGAGATAACCATGAAGAAAAAGGAATACAACAAGACCCTGTATGAGCTTCAGGTGCAATTAGTGAAATTCCAGAAGCATGTCATAGAAAACAACCTGCAGGTATGTATTCTCTTTGAAGGCCGCGATGCGGCAGGTAAGGATGGCACCATCAAGCGGTTTCTCGAGCATCTCAGTCCCCGGGAGGCACGCAGTGTTGCCCTGGGCAAACCTTCGGACAGTGATCAAATTTCCTGGTATTTCCAGCGCTACGTTCCCCATCTGCCCAAGGGCCGGGAAATTGTTTTTTTCAACCGCTCCTGGTACAATCGGGCCGGGGTGGAACGGGTGATGAAATTCTGCAGCAAGGAGGAATACCGGATGTTCATGACCGAGGTAGCAGGCTTTGAACAAATGCTGACCCATTCAGGCATGCTGCTCTTCAAGTATTATTTAGACATTTCCCAAAAAGAGCAGAAGAAGCGGTTGCAGGCCCGAAAAGATGACCCCCTCAAGCAATGGAAACTCAGCCCCATAGACGCGCAGGCCCAGAAATATTGGCGGGCCTATTCAAAGGCACGGGACGCCATGTTTGAAAAGACCTCCTATGGTTTTGCCCCTTGGTATGTTATCCATACCGATGACAAGAAGACGGCGCGCATCAACGCCATTAAACATTTTCTCGCCCATGTCGATTATCCGGGAAAAAAGGACAAACTGCTCATCCATGACCGAAAGGTGGTCTGTACCGTTGATCCGAACTGTTATGAAAAGGGGATGATAGCGCCATGAACCTGCCGGCCGACGTCATTCATTTTATCGTCACCACGGTCCTGGGTTTTTTAAGCGGACTTGAGGTGAAGAGTTACCGGCAGCAGTACCATCCCGAGTCAACGACTTATTTTTTCGGCACGGTCCGGACAACCACCTTCCTTGCCCTCCTTGGTTTTGTCCTTTACGTAATCGACCCGCGCCATCTTGTCGTCTATACGGCCGGCCTGCTCTCGTTTACCACTATCTTTGCTCTTTTTTATGTCCAGCGACTGCGAGATCAAAAAAGCAGCATCCTGCTTTTTCTGGTTTCACTGGCAGTCTATACATTTGGCCCTCTTACAATACTTTTCCCACTCTGGATGCCGGCGCTGCTATTTGTCCTGATCGTTTTTCTTCTCAATGCCAGGACAACTATCAGCGCCCTTTCATCGAAGGTCAATGCCCGGGAGCTGGAAACCCTGGGCAAGATGATCCTGCTTTCCGCCGTCATCCTGCCCCTGCTGCCCAAGAGCAATGTCATTCCACACCTTCCGCTGTCGCCTTTTAAGATATGGCTGGCAGTAGTCGTGATTTCAGCCATATCCTACGGCGGCTATATTTCTCAGAAGTATCTTTTTCCCGCCAAAGGTATTTTCTTGACCGGCCTGATCGGCGGTACCTATTCATCAACCGCCACCACGGTGGTCCTTGCCAAGAAAGCGAGGGAAGAGAAAGCCGACGCCATGATGACGGCCTCGATTCTCGCGGCAACAGCGGTTATGTATCTCCGGCTGATCATCGTTGCCTTTGTCTTCAACCATGAAATAGCGCGCAGTGTGCTTGTGCCGTTTCTTCTTTTTGCCGCGGCCGGCTTTATCGTGGCCTTTTTTTATTATAGATCCGGCAATCGGACCGCAGCCGCCCTTCCGGTTTCCGGCGACAACCCTCTGGAGTTGGGGACGGCCTTCATCTTTGCCGCTCTTTTTGTCATCATGATCATGCTGACCCATGCGGTAACACAACATTATGGAATCGGCGGTCTGAAAATCTTTTCTTTCCTTGCCGGATTTACCGACATAGATCCCTTTATCCTCTCTCTGCTGACGGGAAAATATGCAATAGGACATCAGGAAATATTTTCAGCTATTCTCATTTCCGCCGGGAGTAATAATATTCTTAAAGCCGCCTATGCGCTCTGGTTCGGCGGCTGGGATAAAACCAGACAGGCGTTTATCTGGCTGACCGTACTTGGCGCCGGGACAATCGCCGTCGGCCTTGCCGGGCCCTTTGTATAAATTTTTCCCAGAGCGGTAGCGTGTATGAAGAAAGACATCTTGAACAAGAAAGCAAAACAACCGGACAATAATACCCTTGCCCTTGACCGAACCATTCTTGCCAATGAACGCACCTACGCGGCCTGGATTCGAACCGGCCTGGCATCTCTTGCCACTGGCCTCGGAGTGGAGCGGTTTATGCTCAATACCATTCCTTTGTGGAGTATCCACTCCATAGCGACACTGCTCCTTCTCTTCAGCGCCGCCTCCTTTATCCTGGCTGGCTGGCGTTATCATCACCTGCGATTAAAACTGGAGGATATCGATGTCGATATGGTTCCCATTCTTGTGATACGAATAATCAGTCTGACCCTTGCCGCCTGTTCTCTCATAGCAATCGTGGTTCTCTTAAAAATAGCCGGCTGATACTCCAAATTATTCTACGGAAGAGTAAGGGCCGGGCGACCGGCTTTACAGGAAAGGTCACCCGGTACTGCCACCTGACTGTCTCCTCTCTCCGGAAAATACCCAAACAGTTACCTC
>JANTGH010000105.1 GCA_024763055.1 Desulfobulbaceae bacterium | reverse complement strand
TTCTGTATTTTTATGTGATTGTGCAACTTGCTGTTTTTGTGAAATTATTGCAGAGAACGAATATTTTAGGCGAAAACTCTAAGTAAGGAGTTCTGAATTTAATCCTTATCCTCATGCTCATCATTGTTGTCCTGCTCGTCGTTGTTGTCTTTGTCCCCATCAGGAGTGTCTTTCTCCACCAGAAGAACGTCGCCGTTGCCGGCATCAATCTTGACATCTGTAACCGTCTTATCCGGACCCACGACCTCTACGCCGTAGACCAGAAAACCGTTTTCTTCTTCAAGTTCGATTTTCAACACCTCTCCCTGGATATTCGATAATGCAATGTCTTTTGCCTGTTCGACGGTGATCTGGGCCAGGGCGGGATAGGCGGACTCTTCCTGCTGCACCCTGATACTGCCGCTGGTTACCTCCTTACCGTTATCACCGGCAAAGGACATCCCCGCCTGGACAATGGATGCAAGAGCAATAGCTGTGATAAAGGTTGTTGCCATTTTGCAGATTGTTACAGTTTTTTTCTTCATGGGTGTTTCCTCCGTATGTGGATTTATTCGTGCTCATGACAGTGTCAAGTGAGCTGATTGAAAATCAGAAAACATCACGTTTTTCCGTTTTCTTTGCTCATGAATATAATCAGCCCACATGAAGGCAGAGTGAAGATCGGGGAAAAATGATAAAATATTTTAAAATAAACATTATTATTTTCGCTCGGTCCTCACATTATGTTGAAATTTCGTGAATAACGGAATCGTATCAATCTTTAGAGGGTATTGTTATCTGGTCTTTTTTTGTTATGGTCAAAAACAGCACCAGGCTGAAAATAACAGTCACAAATAACGCACTGGTTCCAACTGTACCCATTCCAATTCCATTCTCTGCAACAGGCTTGGATAACAGATCTCCCATGGATGCCCCCAGAGGACGGGTAAGGATATATGCCAGCCAGAAAGCCAGAACAGCATCCATCTTTAAAAAATAATAGGCCATGGTGACCGCCACGATCCCGCCGGCAAATATCATGCCTGCAGTATCATATCCGAGACCACTACCCTCGGAGAGAAGATCGCCTGCAGCAGTTCCTAAAGCAAAGGTGAACAGAATGGCCAACCAATAGAAAATTTCCCGTTTGAATGTGTAAATACTGTGAATGGAGAGGGTTTTTTCACTCACAAACCAAGCTAGGAAGGTCAAGCTCAGAGCTATTGCAAAAACAAATGTTGTCGATTC
Organism: Desulfobulbaceae bacterium; assembly: GCA_024763055.1. GTDB lineage: Bacteria > Desulfobacterota > Desulfobulbia > Desulfobulbales > Desulfobulbaceae > DRLX01. The sequence goes on along the minus strand of JANTGH010000105.1, from coordinate 11,654 downwards.
CAGACTGACGCCCATGTTATCAACCAGGTTGTCGGTTATCAGCGTGCCGACAATACTGATCAGCACCACTACCAGCCAGTACTTCCAGGGCACATATTTTTTTGCCATGAACTGAATAACAAGGGAGACGATCAGGAGAGCACTCATTAGATATGAGGTGACCGTAAGACCAAAATTGAGATTCACTGCGAGAAAGTCTGCCGCAGTTTCCCCAACAGTTGTTGCAAGCACCTTGATCACCCAGAAATAAAACGTTACTTCCGGAACCCTGCTCAACATTTGTTTAAAATCGCTGTTTGCTCCATGTGCTTCCATAGTTCTTACCTCCGTTAATTTGTTAAATTCGTATCCAATTGGTTCGCGAACTACTTGTAATGAGAAAAGGACTTCCGGATTCCTTTTACAAATCAAAATACTCCATCGATATGAAGGCAGAGTGAAGATCAGAAAAAAATGTGGGAAAAAGATGGAAAAAACAATCAGAAGTTACCTGTCGAAGAGTTCGAAGGTAAAAAATGGAGGTTTACTATCCGATATTATTATGTAATGTATAGAATGGGGAAAAAGCTTTACTTCTTGGCATTAGGTATTGATTATGACTGGGGTGTTGGAAAATGGAAAAGCAAGGAGAGTACTTCACCGGTAATATATACCAGTCCACCGGCCCAGAGGACATCACTGAGAAAATGTCCCCCCTGCATGATCCTGGTCACGCCGACCAGCAGGACAAAAGATAATCCGAGCAAGAGAAAACCAAGCGCAAGAGAATGATTGCTCCGGCGGTAGATAAACCAGGGCGCCATCAGAAAAAAGGCTATTGAGGCATGGCCACAGGGGAAAGAGCTGTTTTTTCCTGCAGGTCCCGGTTGCCAGGGTTGAACAAATTGATAATTACCGCCAAATTCCGTCAGTTCCTGCGGCCTGGGACGGCCGAGATGATCTTTGAGAATCACATTGACGAGTAATCCTGGTCCAAGGGCAAGCAACAAAACGATAAACAACGACTGGCGGCGGTATTTTTTGAAACAGAAATAAAAGAAACCGGCAAAAAGTACTGCCAGTGCCCCAATAGCCAGAAGTATGCCCGGGATCGGCGCCATGGTATATAGAAAAGTCCAGGGTTCATGGTACAGACCGGGCCATTGGTTATTATGGCTGAAAATCAACCGGGCAATACGCAGGTCGGCATTGCTCATAAAAATGAAAAGACTCAGACCGATAAGCAGGATGATAATAGAACACCGATTTTCGCGTAGCGTTTAACCGTCACAACGATATAACATTTCTGGAGGATTTCAGCTGAAAACCAACTTGAGTGACGCCTCATCAAGTCCGGGTATCTTTTGGGGTAAATTATTCCATGGTACTGCCCGGAGAATAGGATTGTGTGCTCTTTTGGGATAGGTGACCGTAATAGCTCCATCCTGTATTTTGACGGCTCCTTTTCCAGCAACAAAATGACGGAATATTTTAGGTGCGTCACACTCTTCAAACCCTCGCAGTTTTTTGGCAAGCATGGAGTAGAGTGTGTCAGCGATCATGGTAAGGGCAACGTCAAAATGGATCTTGATCAATATCGGAGAGGAAAGGGAATTGAGATGAAAAAAGTTAACAGCTTCTCTGATACCATTTTCTACTCTCCATCTGCGACTATAATTGCCGACAACCAATTCGACCGGTGTTTCACAATCGTTTGTGATCAGGAAAGCTGGTTTTTGGTGACCATTGCCTCGCACGATTATTTGACGGATGACGCCATCATATCCGGGAAGTTCTATTGTTGATTCGTGTACTTGTGGATTAGGGAATTTGCGCTTGGCATGTGGGATATGAATCCGTTGCCAATCGTTGAGTTGTTCGGTTTCTTTGAGCAACTTATGCCCACGACGCCGGAGGGTAATAAACTTGATGGATCGTTCATTGAGCCTGGATAAATTGCTGTATGTCGTTAACTTGGAATCGAAAACAAGGGTTGGGCTGACACCACGACGAACCTTGTGCCAAAAGGAGAGAAACGCCAGCACCTGATCATCCGCTTCTGAGCGCTGGATGTCGACTGCAGAGTACAGCATTAACTTGGAATCTGCATCCTGGGCAAGGAGGCAGAGGGCACCTTTCATGACCTTTCCTCTGGCCCCTGCCCAGTGTTTTTCCAGCACCGATTCGTCACCGTAATGTGGCGCTGTATGAAAATCAAGATTGAGGATGGAACCATCATAAAGTCCGATCCTGGCAGCCTGTTTGACAAAGGCCTGCTGCAACTTGGTAATGTGATTTTCATCCAGAGAATAAGAATAACTCGACATGGCTGTGCACTTGGGAAGCACATTGAGTCCGGCAAATAAGCCAAGACCTGGATCGAAACCATGATCACCGACATGGGCATATCGTTCGGTTCCCAGCAGTTTCAGAGCAAGAAATGAAAGCAGGTAACTTCTGGCCGGTATAATCTTGCTGCCCGGCAACGAGGCGCTCTTGATGATTTTATCGATATTGAGCTGGGCAAGGAAAGGGGCGAATAAAAAAACCCCGGCGCCTGCACAGTCGAGACGCTGACCATTGAGAGAGCCAAGAGATACGACCTCTGAACTGTCAGGGATAATAGCTCGTTGAACAGTAACGCCTATCTTGCGGCGAGTACGGCGGGGTAACTTGGGAAAACCTTCTTCAGCCAGAACACGTTCAACGGTACGAACTGATATTTCGACCCCATCCTCGGATAACAGTTCGGCAATTTCACCGGCTGAAAGATGTTGTTCCCGCCAGGAACAAATTTGTTGTCGTACAGTTGTGGTGACTCTTCTGCGTTGCGATTTTCCTTCGGGAACCGGTTCTGAAAAATCTATTTTGCCATGTCGGAACTGGTGCTTTAGAAGTCGGAAGTATCCGTGAGAGTAACCGAACCGATCAGCAACAACCTTGTCCGGCAGTCGTTCAACAAACGAAGCCCGAAGCGCTTCATACCGTTTCTGCCAGTCATGTTGTGGGTAAGTAAAATAGGCGCTGTCTCTCATGGTTTTTGTTATACACAAATGACGATTAAAAAGTAAAATGCAAAATGTTAAAATAACAAAACAGAGAGAGGCTGGCGATCAGGCAAAAACGGGGTCTCTGCTGCAACTTATTGAATATGCATAATTTTATCAATACCTCTTCGTCGAGCGCTATATAATATAGCATCGGCAAAAAAATTTAACCTTGCTGCCCTTGCAATTTATCCGTCACATCGTATAACAAAGATGCTGGCTGTGGAAAATTGCTAACGGGCTACAGCAAGGAGTGAGGCTGGTTGAGGAGCTTCATGCAAAATTGACGAAGGCAAGAATGTTAGCTGAAAACGCTACGCGAAAATCGGTGTAGAAAAGAGATGGTTAAGACGTTGCTTCATCACAGATGTACAAATAACCGCACGATATCAAAATTTTCTTAATATCGAACCAGCAGATACCCTTTGCTGCCGCTGGCATCTACGGCGACAGGAGGCGGCAGAAACGGCTGCCAGCGGCTGTATTCATCATGACCGGCAATGAGTACGCTTTTTCCTTTATGCTTTAGAATAAATGTACCTGCTTGCACAGGATTGAGCTTTCTATGGCTTGAGTCCGGATAATCCAGCCCATACTGCAACTCTCCTGCCCGCTCAACCAGGTAAATGTCATCACGTTTCAAATACCAGCATACAGCCCGAGCCACCTTTTCACCGGACAAAACAACGGAATCCGGAGTGATGTCACCGGCGTGACGACTAATGAGCGGCCCGGGTGCCTTCATGTTCAGGGTCAAGGATGGAATGGTAAAATGGGCCGTAAATAGGAGGATGGTAAAGGAAAGGGCAAAACAATGCATTTTTTCCTGCCCTCGGTTGCTTCGAAAAGCGACCAGCAGCAACAGTAACATGGCTGCGAGGCCGCTTGAGAGCAGAAGCCATTTCCAGGATCGCTGAAAAAGCTGCAGGTAATCCGGCCCGAACAGGTGCAGCCCTGCAAGCGTTGGCAGGCCAAGTGAGACAAGTACAAGGAGTGCTCCGATACCCCATTGCAGGTGTTTTTTTCCTGTAGTTTTCTCCGTCAGCCACCAGGTGAGTCCATGGGCAAAGAGGATGGACAGCGAAGGGAAACAGGGCAGGATATAGGTGATGAGTTTTCCACTTGAGGCAGAGAAAAAAAGGAACGGAAACAGGAACCAGCACAGGCAGTAGATAATCAGGCGCCTTTGGGGGCCATCCGGCAGGGGCAAACGGTATGCCCCGTAAACAGAAGCGGGAAGCAGAAAAATCCAGGGCATAAACATGGCCGGCAGGACGGCAGTAAAAAACCAGAAGGGCTGGGCATGCTGGGCGGAATCTGCGAGAAAGCGACGGACATGCTCATTCCAGAAGAAATAATGCCAGAAATTCGGTTCCCGCAGGTGGATAAGAATGGCCCAGGGCAGGCTGACCAGGATCGCTCCGGCAAGAGGCAGCCAGAGCATACGCAGGAGATCACGCCAGCGTTTTTGCAGGGCGAGATAAGGGCCGGCAGCCAGGACCGGGACGGCAAAGGCCAGAAAGCCCTTGGTCAAGAAAGCACAACCGGCAAACACCCCGGCTGTAAATAAAAATCTTTTTTCCCAAGATGATCCGGGCGTCTCTTCAGTGGCCAGAAAAAAGGTGACCAGGGTTGCGGTGAGAAACAGGGTCAACGGGGTATCGAGAATGGCAAATGTCCCTGTGGTAGCGACTCCAAGGGAGGTAAGATAGACCAGGGGCGCTGAAAAGGACAGAAAAGCATTCTCCTTTTGAAAACGACGACAGAGTAAAAAAAGAATCAATGCGGTCAGGCCGGTTGCCAGGGCGGAGGGGAAACGGACCGCAAAATTATTTTGTCCAAAGATGGTCAAAGAGATTGCAGTCAGCCAGTATCCCATGACCGGTTTTTCAAAATAGCGCAGTCCGTTGATCCGGGGAACAACCCAGTCACCACTAGTCACCATTTCACGCGGCACCTCGGCATATCGCGTTTCGTCCTGGATAAAGAGCGGCCGGGTCTGCAGCGGGAGTATATAGAGAAAGAGAAAAAGGCCCAGGAGACAAAAGGGGGTATATTTAGCTGTCATTGCCTGTTTCCTATAGCAAACATGCAGGCCGGCACGGCCGGCACAGTAGAGCATGAAAAAGCGAGTAGTTGAGGATCAGGGACAAGACTATCATATAAAAGGTCCCTGGCATGAAAGCCATCCTTCTCGTCCTGGTATCTGGCCGCGCACTATTTGGGCAGTTTTTGCCAGAGGAGGAAAGCCGTTTACTACATCTTTGAGCGGTAAAAAAATAACCCCACGGGCCTGTGCCTTTTTAAAAAAATCTTCAAACAACGGCAGACAGCTGATCCCTTCGGCCTCGGCATGGATGGTCAGGACGTTTGCTTGATCCGGCCGGAAGAGTGAGAGCAGATGCTCGTTGTAGGTGCTTTCATTGATACCGTTTCTGCCGATCAGCTCATCATAGGTGGGCAAAGTAACCGGAATCTGTGGCTGGGATAAACGTGTACCGTTGACCAGCGGATAAAAGATGGAATTACCCCTGCAATCTGAATTATACGCAAAACCCAGACGTTCTTTTTCAGCAAGAACCGTGTCCGTGCAGCGCCAGCCGGGTACTGCGGAACAGGTGACCGGCCTGCCGATAATTGCTTCAAGCATCTTTTTGCCTTTAGTCAATTCTGATCGTATCGTGTCACTGCTCATTGTGTTGATCTGCATCTGCCATCGATGATGATCCCAGGCGTGCAGGCCGATCTCATGACCGGCTTCTGCCGCCCCGCGAATAATAGAAGCACAAGACCTGCCGATATTTGGCCCCGGCCACAGGGTGCCGCGCAGAAGAATATCCCAGCCATACAGGCTGGCGGCCTTACTGCGCAGCATCTTGACAAAAAAGCAGGTTTGAGCAGGCGCCGGAGATGACGGCCCATGTTGTCCGGACCCACAGAGAAAAAAAACGTCGCCGTGATTTGGTGCCGTTTCAGAACATCCAAAAGGGCGGGCACACCCAGGCGTGTTCCGCGCAGGGTATCAACGTCGATACGCAGGCCCGCTTTCAGGCTGAACATTCTATTGTATCCGTTGCCAGAGCCTGGCGGAGAAAATAATCCAGGGTTTCTTCGATGGACTGTTCAAGGGCAACTTTCGGCTGCCAGTCCAGCAGTCGTTTGGCCAGCTGGATAGAGGGGCGTCGGTGCTGCACATCTTCATAGCCCGAGCCGTAAAAGGCCCGACTTTCCACAGCGCGGATACCGGCCAGGGGCGGGAACTTATCCCGCAGGGGATGCTGCTCAAATTTTTCGGTCAGCAGGAGCGCCAGTTCCCTGATGCTCGCTTCATTATCCGGGTTGCCGATATTAAATATCCGGTTGTCGCAACAGTTGTCCCTGTTTTCAATGATTTTAAACAGGCAGTCAATCCCGTCCTTGACATCGGTGAAACAGCGTTTCTGGCTGCCGCCGTCCACTAGGTTAATGGGTGTGCCTTCCACCAGATTGAGAATAAGTTTGGTGATGACTCGGGAGCTGCCGATCCGGGCTGACTCCAGGTTGTCAAGCCGGGGCCCCACCCAGTTAAAAGGGCGAATCAGGGTAAACTGCAAACCTTTGGTGGCGCCATAGGCCCAGATGACCCGGTCCAGCAACTGCTTGCTGCAGGAGTAGATCCAGCGTTGTTTGTGAATCGGGCCCAGGACCAGTCGTGATTGCTCCTCATTAAATTCCTCCTCTTCACACATGCCGTATACTTCAGAGGTGGAGGGGAAGATAATGCGTTTGTTGTACTTGGCGCAGTAGCGGACAATGCGCAGGTTCTCCTCGAAATCCAGCTCAAAGACCCGGAGGGGATTGCGCACGTATTCAGCCGGGGTGGCAATGGCCACCAAGGGCAGGATGGTATCGCATTTGCGCACATGATATTCGATCCATTCCCGGTGAATGGAAATATCACCCTCGCTGAAATGAAACCCCGACCGCCCCAGCAGGCGACCAATGGAGTTTTTCCCCAGGTCCATGGCATGCACTTCGTAGCGACCGCTGTCCAGGAGCCGTTCACTGAGGTGATTGCCGATAAAACCGTCCGCACCGAGGATGAGGACATGTTTCCTGCGCTGCTGTTCACAGGCCAGGGATTTTTTCCGGCCAAAGCGCATGCCTTTTGCCAGGCACAGGTCACGGGCCAGTTGACTGCCGTTGACAAACAGGCCGTCTTTATCCACCTGACCGGCCTGTACTTCAAGCGCCCCCCGGCCGCAGTTGATGATCAGCGGCTCTTCGGAAAGCACTGTTCCCGGCTGCTGCGTGGTATCTCCCTCAACAGGAGTAACCGACCAGAAGAGAACTTTTTGATTACCTAAATAGCTGAAAGCGCCGGGATAAGGCCTGGTGACCGCCCGAACCAGGTTGTCGATCTGTTCTGCGCCCTGTTGCCAGTCGATGGTCCCATCCGCGGGACGACGACCTCCGAAATAGCTGGCCAGGGAGTGATCCTGGGGGGTGCGCGGCGCTGTTCCCTCAAGAAGCAGGGGAAGAGTGGTGTCCAGCAGTTTGCCTGCGGCCGTGCTCAGTTTTCCGTGCAGGCTGAGGGCGGTCTCCCTGGGACTGATACCAATGCGCTCCTGGCCGACAATATCGCCGTCATCCGGCCTGGGGGTCATGTAATGGAGTGTGACCCCGGTTTCCTTTTCTCCGTTCACCAGCACCCAGTTGACAGGACAGCGGCCGCGGTACCTGGGCAGCAGGGAGCCGTGCAGGTTGAGGCAGCCGTTTTTCGGGATTGCCAGAATCTCAGGCCCGACCATTGCCCGGTAGTAGAAGGAAAAAATGATATCAGGCGCCAGCTCTCGAATTCGCTCGACCCAGAGGGGATGATTGATATTGTCCGGAGCAAAGACCTGGAGGCCGTTTTCAGCGGCCAGCTCTGCCACGGAACCAAACCACAGGTTTTCGTTCGGATCATCCTGGTGGGTAAAGACGGCCTGGATATCAAACCCGTGATCGAGCAGGGCTTCAATGCCGATACAACCGATATTATGATAGGCAAGAACAACTGTTTTCATGTTTTTCCTTTGGGGGTAAAGGCTGTTGATCTGGAGAAGAAGCAACAACTTCCTGAATAAAATATCTGGGCCGGGCCCGGACATCGTGATAGATGCGTCCGATATATTCACCAAGCAGTCCAAGGCCGATGAACTGGGCACCAATGAAAACAAAAAGAACGGCAAAAAGGGTGAAGACACCCTGGGCTGCCCAGGCAGCACCCATCACAAAACGCATGATCAGAAGAAAAGTGGCAAAGACCATGCCGCTGGCAGCAATGAGTGTCCCCAAAAGGGAGAGCAGCCGCAGGGGAAAGGTGGACATGGAGGTCAGCAGGTCAAACTGCAGGGAGATGAGTTTGAAGAGCGAGTATTTGGAATCGCCCTGCCGGCGCGGGGCGTGGTCGACCTGGATTTCAGCCGTTGTCCGGGCAAAACTGTTGGCCAGAATCGGGATAAAGGTGGAATGTTCCCTGCACTGGAGCATGGCCTCGACAATGGGGCGGCGATACGCCCTGAGCATACAGCCGTAATCATGCATCATGACCCCGGTGGCCCGCCTGACCATGGAGTTGACCAGACCGGATGAGAGCTTTCTAAACAGCGAGTCCTGACGGTTGCTGCGGATGGTACCGACTACATCTACGTCTTTTTCCATGACCTGCAGCAGTTTGGGGATCTCTTCCGGCGGATTCTGGAGATCGGCATCGAGAGTGATGACAATTTCGCCCCGGCTCTGGGCCAGTCCGGCAAAAACAGCAGCATGCTGGCCGTAATTGCGATTCAGCAGAACGCCGACAACTTCCCGGTGTTCTTTACCGGCCCGGGCAATCATCTCCGTTGATCCGTCACTGGAGCCGTCATCCACCAGGATGATTTCAAAGCTTCGTCCGCTCTGTCTGCAGACCTTCAGGCATCGTGTGATCAGTTCATCCAGGTTCTCCGCCTCGTTAAAGACCGGGATGACCAGAGAGCAGCCAATTTCCTCGTTCATCAAGACAATACCTCCTTGACTGCAGCTACCACATCATCAACATCGTCCCTGGTCATGTCTGGAAAGAGGGGCAGGGAGCAGATCCGGGCCGAGTTCCATTCCGTGTTCGGCAGGGTGCCCATAACCTGCGGCATGGTTTCCCGGTAATAGCGCTGTTCATGGACGGCACGAAAATGGAGGCCGGTGCCGATGTTTCGTTTTTTCAGCTCATCCATGAAGGTATCACGATCCATGCCGGCCCTGTCCGTGTCAAGGCGGATGATATAGAGATGCCAGGCGTGACGGCTGGTACACGGAGAAGTAGTCAGGGGCAGGATTTCGTCAATTTCGGCCAACTGCTGTTGGTAGCGCTCTGCCAGCAGTGTTCTTTTGCCAATAAAATCATCAAGACGGGCAAGCTGTCCCAGCCCCAGGGCTGCCGCCATATCGGTCAGGTTATATTTGAAACCCGGTTCCAGCACTTCGGCCTGGGGCGTTCTGCCCTGCTGGTTACGGTCATGGGCATCAACCCCCAGTCCGTGAAACTTGAGGCTGCGGATGTTTTGCAGAAGTTCGTCATTATCACTGCAAAACATGCCCCCTTCGCCGGTGGTCAGGTTTTTGATGGGATGGAAAGAAAAGATGGCGGTTCCCCTGTTGCCGATCTTCCGACCGTTGTACTTGGTTCCTGCCGCATGGGCAGCGTCTTCTACAACATCAATATTCCGTTCACCGACCAACTCGTTAATCGGCTCCATATCCACGGCCGCCCCGGCAAAGTGGACCGGAATAATCAGCCGGGTGTTCTGCGAAACACACTCCCTGATTCGATCCGCATCGGTCATCAGGGAGTCACGGTTAACATCCACAAACACTGGAGTTGCTCCTGTCCGCACGATCAGGTTCACCGTGGAGACCCAGGTCATGGAAGGCGTAATCACCTCGTCTCCCGGCCCGATACCAAGAGCGGTGAGCAGCAGGTGCATACCCGCAGTTGCCGAGGAGAGAGCCACCGCCCCCTGACATCCGCAATAGTCTGAGAAGGCCTGTTCAAACTCTGCTGTTCTTGCGCCGGTGGTAATCCAGCCGCTGCGCAGCACTTCACCGACAGCAGCTATTTCGTTTTCGCTGATGGACGGCCTTGAAAATGGGAGGAATTCTTTGCGCATATTTTTATTTTTTTGAAATGAGTGCTTGCTTTACAGAGCTTCATACCAGATGAAAATGAAGAAATGATGAATGTGAACCCTGTCTCCACTAAAAAAATAAAATTGAATCAATCTTCACAAATTCTTCATAAATTCATGGTATGCAGAGTTGAAAAAGTTTCCGACAATCAACAACAGAAATCCAATGAATAGATATCTTCCCCTCATCCTCGCCGGAGTTTTGCTCAATGCCCTGGCCCAGTTGACCTTGAAACAGGGCATGCGCTCCATCGGCCATTTTAGTTTCAGTATGGAAAGCCTTCTGAAAATGGTGCTGACCATCGGTCTTAATCCCTTTGTCCTGGCTGGACTTGCCTGCTATGTCATCAGCGTTGTGATCTGGCTGCTGGTTCTCTCCAGGGTCGAGGTCAGCTATGCCTATCCTCTGCTGTCGGTGGGCTATATTGTTACCGCCCTTGCAGGTTGGCTGCTCTTTGATGAGGGGATGGATTTAACCCGTTGGATGGGCATTGGTGTTATCTGTTGTGGGGTCTGGCTTATTACCAGGACTGCGTAAGAGGTAGATATGAGGATATTAATTGTCGACGATGAGCCGGAATTGGTAGAACAGATCAGGCAGGCCCTGGCAAAGCAGAAGTATACCGTTGATACGGCCCTTGACGGCGAAGAGGCCATGGACAGGATTTATGTTGATCCTTACGACCTTATCCTGCTGGATATCATGCTGCCGAAAAAAGACGGGTTCGGGGTTTTACTGGAATTGCGAAACGAGAAAAAATCCACCCCTGTCCTGATGCTGACCGCCAAGGGCAGTATCGATGACCGGATAAAGGGGCTTGATCTCGGCGCAGACGATTACCTGGCCAAGCCGTTTTCCATGGAAGAGCTGCTGGCCCGGATTCGTGCCCTGCTGCGGCGCAGTAATGCGTTGGTATCACCTGTTCTGCAAATTGGTACACTCCGTCTGGATACGGCAAGCAGGGAGGTGCTTCAAGAGAGTCGGCCGATTGAACTGACGCCCAAAGAATTTTCTATTCTCGAGTTTCTATTATACAACATGAACCGTGCCGTTTCGCGCTACACGATGGCCGAGCACGTCTGGGGGGATGAGTTTGACCCCTTGACCATGTCCAACTCCATTGATGTGCATATAAAAAATCTGCGCAGGAAAATAGGTGATCCCAAGGGAAAGATCATTCGGACAGTCCGTGGGGTGGGTTATATGATCAAGGATGAGAACGCATGAAAATCCGCAACAGAATAACATTGTGGATAACCGGGGCCGGCCTGCTGGCCGGTCTTCTTTTTTCCGCGGTCATCTCGTATGAAATGATCGAGCAACCCTTTGAATTGCTCGATAGCGAATTGGACTCTCAGGCACATACCCTGCTGGCCGGACTTGATCCCAGGGACGAACGTACGGTGGCCCAGCCGGAAACGACCATGCTTGACTCGCTGG
>JANTGH010000104.1 GCA_024763055.1 Desulfobulbaceae bacterium | reverse complement strand
CCTGCTCTATAATGTGGCCGTCCTTGGTCGCCCCCCATGCGGGGGCGTGGATTGAAACTTGCTTACTTCCAGCAGGTCAATAGTGGTTTTAGGTCGCCCCCCATGCGGGGGCGTGGATTGAAACCGGGTCAACGATACAGCCGATAGATGTTACTGTTAGTCGCCCCCCATGCGGGGGCGTGGATTTTGAAATCCGGGAAGAGAATCGTAGGATATTGATAAGCGAATTTGCATAAATATCTATAAAAAACTTGACTATCTCTGCTGACGCTGGAATCCTGAGACCAGGAGGTAGCGCCATGATCAAAGTTTCCATCACCAGCGAACAACGAAAAGAGCTTGAAAAATTTAGAGCATTAGCCTCTTCAAAAGATTCAGAGAAGGCCTTGATGGTGTTGCTCAACTCAGAAGGCAAAACCGTCGCTCAAATTGCCGAATCACTGAAACGCAACCCCCATACCGTCAGGGACTGGTTGAAGAGATATAAAAACAAAGGCATCAAGGGGTTGGAACGCAAGTATTCCCCTGGTCGCCCAGACAACAAGCGGGCTAAAGTAATAAAGCACATCCAAGCTGTTTTGGGCAGTTCGCCAACCGAGCATGGCTATCAGGATCATGTTTGGTCTGTGCCACTCATTGTGCATGATGTTGAACAAAAGCTTGGGCTCTCAGTTAGCGGTGACACCGTTACTCGAGCACTCAATGCCATGGGTTACAGCTACAAGAGGCCAGCTAAAACGGTACCTGCAAGAGCCCCGGATAAAAAAGAAAAGGCTGCCAGGGTTAAATCTATGATTGAAGGCATCAAAGATATACTTTCCAAAGGAAGTACAGAAATATATGCGCTTGATGAATCCCATTTTTCAACTGAGCCCTATTTGGTGCGAGGTTGGTTTAAAAAAAGGTGGCCACCACAAGATCGAAACAAGCAGCAGAAGAGAAAGTCTCACATTCTTTGGATGCTTGAATCTGGTGACACAAAAGTTTTACTGGAAGAAGTCAAAACCCTCTAACACCAAAGCATTTTTGCTTTTCCTGACGCAGCTAAACCAACGAACTCCTGACAAAGAGATTGTTGTCATCCTGGACAATGCAAGCATTCACAGATCAAAAAAGACTAAAAGGTTCTTGCAGCGGCATAAAAATATACATCTGTTTTACCTCCCGCCTTATTCGCCAGAATACAACCCTGTCGAAATATTCTGGCGATGGATAAAGCCCAAAGTGTATGGGTTCTCTGCACTCGGCGGCTTGAATGAGCTTGCGTCTCGGTTCAGAAAACATGTGTGGCATTACAATGAAAGAAGATTGCCCAACTCAATTTCGTTTAACCTCCAGGCTTATGCAGAAATCTTATAACAATTTATGCAAATGCACTTAGTAGGAAGGATGTGACAATCAACAGGCAGTACGGAAGAGGTCGACCACCTGTTGATCAAACCGGACGATTGCTTCGTTGGGTTCGGGGCGTTGGTATCATAGCCCTGTCGAGTACTTTAATACAGTCTTAAGGTGGCAATCCTGCTTTTTCGAGGCCAATTTTATAATAAAAATAACCGTGAGCTGGTTCAATGTTTGACGTTGAACTCTGCAGGTTGTTTGTTTTGTAATGACCAGGTCATGATTTTTTGGTTTTATATTACCAAATCAACCACTTGGTTGGACACTGGCACAGCCTGAGACCCATTCATCTGAATGTAGTGATATCCCATTGCGGGTACCACTTGAAGGATTGTCACCTTAAATTTATCGGTTTATGTAAGCCGATAACTACTTCTTTGCAGCCTTCTTTTTTTCTCCCTTTGCCAGATCCATACATTTTTCAAGATCTTCTATCTTCGTGGCTTTTTCCACGCAGTTCCTTTGAGCAGTCAGAGCATCAAGCTGGGCCGGGTCATTTTTCACCTGCTCCATCTTGGCGATAACGTCACCGAGCATCTTTGCCTGCTCAGCAGCAAAATCGGTTGCAAGAGCCGGTCCGGCGATAAAAGCACAGGCGATGACTGCAAGAATTACTTTTTTCATTTTTTCCTCCAATAAAGAATTAAAAAGAAATGATAAAACGTACGACACTTGCCAGCCTTAACAGCAGCTATTGTGCCAATTCAAAGAATTCTCGGCGCACGGGGAGGAAAAGAGTTTTGTATTCTTAGAGAAGTGTTTTTGCTATCAAGCTGAAATATCGTGAAAATATAGTTATAGGAATTCGTAATTCGGAAGGATTAATTCAGTAACGGACAATCAAGGAAGAAAGCTTTTGGTCAAGACATTCATGGCCATCTACTTGATTCTGTCTTTAAATGAGTACGGAAATTAGGTGGATATTTTTAACTTGTTGTATTTACGAAAGAGTAGGCTGTGGAAATATTGCGACAGACCAGACGAAGTTTTTCTTTCTCAACTTATTGAATTGTTGTTGTTTTATCCTCTTGCTGTATGCTGATTAAAGTAATAATCTCTTTTTTAGATACGACATCTCTTCTTGAGGTTTGTTGAAATGTGGTCTTGTATGGTCGTTTGAAATTTTTTTTATTTTGTACCGAGGTTGACTTTGTCATTACAGTGTACCACTGTGTAGTTGTAATCAAAATGCTTAAGGTGGGTGTCCAATGCGCTATTGGTTTAATATTTTAGCTGTACTGACAAGCATTACTTTTTCAATACCGTTCCAGGTTTTTTCAAAAACAGGTGATACCACCCTTACGCGGCAACTGAACAGGAGATTCACCATGGCAGGAAAAGCAAATCATTTGATCAGCGAAAAAAGCCCCTATCTGTTGCAGCATGCCTTTAATCCGGTGGACTGGTATCCCTGGGGAGATGAACCCTTTGCCCTGGCAAAAAAGGAAGATAAACCGATTTTTCTTTCCATTGGCTATTCCACCTGTCACTGGTGCCATGTCATGGCTCATGAATCCTTTGAAAATAAAGAAATCGCCGTCCTGCTGAACAGATATTTTGTCTGTGTTAAAGTCGATCGCGAAGAGCGGCCTGATGTGGATCAGATGTATATGGCTGCCACAATGGCCATGAACGGTTCAGGAGGTTGGCCGATGTCCGTTTTTCTTCTCCCCGATGGCCGTCCGTTTTATGCCGCGACCTATATTCCGGCAAAAAGTATGTACGGCCGTCCGGGTTTCCCTGAAATTATCGAAGCGGTTCACAATGCCTGGCAGGGGAGACGTGATGAGCTGCAGCAGGTGGCAGGTAAGTTGATCCGCTCTCTTGAAAACGAACGGCAAAGATCGATGGCCAAGATACAATCCGATGTTGCAGACCGTACTTTTTCCGGGATATCCGGCCAGTTTGATGCTGTTTATGGAGGGTTCGGCAGCGCCCCAAAGTTTCCACGGCCCGTACTGTTTACCTTTCTTCTTCAGTATTATCTTAAAACCGGCAATAAACATGCTCTCAACATGACCCTGGCCACGCTTAAGGCTATGGCAGAAGGGGGTATGTACGATCATCTTGGCGGTGGTTTTCATCGCTATTCCGTTGACGGCCAGTGGCGGATACCTCATTTTGAAAAAATGCTGTATGATCAGGCTCAGTTGCTTAATTCGTACCTTGATGCCTATCAAATTACCGGCGATAACCAGTATGCCAAAGTAGCCCGGGAAATTGCTGATTATGTATTGCGGGACATGCGTGATTCAAAGGGCGGATTTTACTCGGCGGAAGACGCGGACAGTGAAGATCCGTATGCGCCCGGTAAACATGGAGAAGGCGCTTTTTATCTGTGGACGGAAAAGGATATCGTTACCATTCTTGGCGCAAAGGACGCAAATATTTTTAATTTCTGTTATGGGGTAGAATTTGACGGTAACGCGCTGCAGGACCCGCAGCATGAGTTTACCGGCCGCAATATATTGTATCGGGCAAGGTCCGATGAGGAGGCTGCTGGTCATTTCAAGATGAATGTCTCGAAAATTACTGCCTCGCTGGAAAAATCACGGTCCATTCTCTTTGCCAAACGCAAGAAAAGGTTGCAGCCGCATCTTGATGACAAGATTATAACGGCCTGGAACGGCCTGATGATAGGTTCTCTGGCCAGAGCAGGTGCGATTCTGGAAGAACAGAAAATGATTGATGCTGCCGGCCAGGCGGCGCAGTTTATTCAGGCTATTCTTTATGATCCGGAGACCGGCCTCCTGCAGCGAAGGTATCGGGACGGAGAGGCGGCACATGCCGGCCAGCTCGATGATTATGCCTTTCTTGTTTCGGGCTTGATTGATCTTTACCAGGTGGCGCAGGAGCCGGAACTGCTTTCCTGGGCCAGGGAATTGACCATAAAATCAATCCAACTCTTTTGGGATAAAGAAAGTAGCGGTTTTTTTGATTCAGTGGCCGATGAAAAGGTACCCATCAGGATGAAAGCTGATTATGATGGTGCTGAACCGGCCGCCAACTCCGTGGCCTCTATGAATCTTCTGCGGCTGGGCAGGTTAACGGCCAATGATGACTGGTTGAAGCGGGCGCAGCAGACCGTGGATGCGTTTAGTGGTCAGATCAATGCCCACCCCCAGGCCCTGCCGCAAATGCTTTGTGTTATTCAGCAGCTGCGGGAAAAACCTGAGCAGGTCGTTATTGCCGGAAAAAGAGGCGCGGCAGATACCCGAGCCATGCTGGCCGAGGTATGGAGACATTTTAATCCGGCCCGGTTTGTTCTGCTTGCGGATAAGGAGAACAATCAAAAAATGCTTGCAAACATGCTGCCCTTTATGCAGACCGTCACCATGAAGGACGGCAGGGCAACAGCCTATGTCTGCAAGGATTTTACCTGCCGGCTGCCGGTAACAACTGTTAAGGATTTTGCAGCACAGCTTAAAGGCAAGGAAGGGAAAGAACAGTGACGCGGCTTGGAAAATCGCTGAGACCAAATTGCGCAAGCGCATGGAGAGAGCAATTATACATCATAATCTTTGAGTCTGATACAAGGGCAGGTAAACTCTTTGATCTCGGCCTCATTTTGGCCATTGCTCTCAGTGTTCTTGTGGTCATGCTGGACAGTGTCCGCGAATACCAGCAGCAGTACACTGTTTTGCTGCATGGGGCCGAGTGGTTTTTTACCCTTATCTTTACGGTTGAATATATCCTTCGTTTGCTTTGTGTGGATCGGCCGGCCCGGTACGCCCATTCTTTTTTCGGCATTGTTGATCTCCTGGCCATAATGCCGACCTATTTTTCGTTTTTCCTCCCGGAAGTGGTTTTTGTCGTTGTTATCCGGGTGTTGCGTATTCTCAGGGTTTTTCGAATTTTGAAATTAGGGGCCTATCTTGGCGAGGCAGACATCCTGGTCCAATCCCTTGCGGCAAGCAGGAAGAAAATCGAAGTTTTTGTCTTTGCGGTATTGATGCTGGTGATTATCTTTGGCTCGCTCATGTATCTTGTCGAGGGAGAAGAAAACGGTTTTACTTCCATACCCCGGTCCATTTACTGGGCCATCGTCACCCTGACTACCGTGGGGTATGGAGATATTGCTCCCCATACAAACCTGGGTCAGGCGCTGGCCTCGGTAATTATGATTTGCGGCTACGGGATAATTGCGGTACCGACCGGCATTGTCTCGGCCGAAATGGTGCGGGCCTCGGAAAAGCAGAAAGAAGTCCGGATCTGTTCCAACTGCGGAGATCGTTTTCACGATGCCCATGCCCAGTTCTGCAAGAGTTGCGGGCAGGAACTCCCCGAGTTAACGGATAAATAAAAGGGCTTTCCTACAGACAACCATCGGCCACATCTTTAGGAAGGGAGTGTTTTACATCGTACACCACGGCAAGTTGTCGGCACATCCTTGAAAAATCATCTTGTGCCAGTTCATTGAATTCTTTATGGGCAACGGCCAGAACCACACCGTCGTAATGGTTGACCGGCAGGTTTTCGATCATGGTTACTCCGTATAACCGTTCTGCTTCTTCTTTGTCGGCCCAGGGATCGAAAACCTCAATGTTGGCGCCGTAACTGTTGAGCTCGTCAATAATGTCCACCACCCGGGTATTACGCAGGTCCGGGCAGTTTTCCTTGAAGGTCAGCCCCATAATCAGGATATTGGCATCCGCCACGTGGATGCGTTTTTTCAGCATCAGTTTGACTATTTCCGAGGCAATATAGCGGCCCATATCATCGTTAAGTCGCCGTCCGGCCAGGATCATTTCCGGATGATAGCCGACTTCCTGCGCCTTATGGGTAAGATAATAGGGGTCAACGCCAATACAGTGGCCGCCGACCAGGCCGGGGCGGAAGGGAAGGAAATTCCACTTTGTACCGGCTGCTTTTAACACCTCAAGGGTGTCAATGCCCAGACGGTTGAAGATCAGAGCCAATTCATTAATCAGGGCAATATTGACATCGCGCTGGGTGTTTTCTATGACCTTGGCAGCCTCGGCAACTTTAAGATTACTGGCCTTGAATGTACCGGCCGTGATGATGGTTCCGTATAAATCATTTATAAACTCAGCAATTTCAGGCGTGGAGCCTGAGGTCACCTTGACAATGGTCGGTAACCGATGTTCATGGTCGCCGGGATTGATCCGTTCCGGGCTGTAACCGGCAAAGAAATCCTGGTTGAATGTGAGTCCGGACACCTCCTCGAGAATGGGAACACAGACTTCCTCGGTGGCGCCGGGGTAGACCGTGGATTCATAAATGACCACGTCTCCCTTGTTCAGGACCTGGCCTACTGTGCGCGAGGCGCCTTCAAGGGGACGGAGATCGGGTCGTTTATTGGCGTCAATAGGGGTGGGGACTGCAATAATAAATACATTGCAGTCGGCAAGGTCATCAATGGAGCTGGTGAATTGGAGATTTCCTGCCTGCTGTAATTCTTCCCTGCTTACCTCACGAGTGACATCAATGCCCTGTCGCAGCTCGGCTATTCGTTCCTCTTTCAGGTCAAAACCCGTGGTCGTAATTTTTTTACTGAACTCGACGGCAAGGGGCAGACCTACATAACCAAGGCCGATGATTCCAATATGTGATGAGGCTACTTCAGGCATAATGCATCTCCTTCTGGATGTACATGTAGTTGATGATCGGGTGAAAAGTTTTACTGGTTGTCCTTTTTATGCCGGCTTTTCTGTCGTCCTGCTCGAATGTTGTTGTCGGGTCGTCATCCCCGAGTGCTGTTGTCGGGTCGTCATCCCCGAGTGCTGTTGTCGGGTCGTCATCCCCGAGTGCTGTTGTCGGGTCGTCATCCCCGAGCGCTGTTGTCGGGTCGTCATCCCCGAGTGCTGTTGTCGGGGATCCAGGCAGTTGCCCGGCTACAAGATGTACACTGGATTCGAAGACTTTTTACAAATCAATCATGATGGACTCGTAAAAAGCCCAAAACGCATTTTGCATGATACGGAACAACAACAGGTTACAATCATAGCTTGCTTAAACCCCCCGTTTTTGATTCGGCCAGAGCAGAGAGTGCAGCTGCAGTTGCAACCGGATCGGCAACCTTTCGGCAAGGATCAGTTCAGCAAGTCGTGGTGGTGTAAGTTGATCAGTGACCGGCGAAAACAGGACTGGAGCGAGTTGATATAAATGGTATTTTTTAACCATCTCCAGGGCCCATTGAAAATCGGCTTCCGAGCAGAGGACAAATTTAATTTCATCCCGGCTGCCAGTATTCCGCCGCTGCCGGAGCAGATTAATATTATCCTGATGAAAGGCATCACCCATGCCCGAGCCGGGACACTTGATATCCATTATAATATCAGCCTGCTGGTGTACCTGTTCAAGAGAAACCGTCCCATTTGTTTCTATCAAAACTTGATGCCCGTTGTCAATGAGACGTTCTATTAAATAATGGATGTTCTCCTGCAGAAGGGGTTCACCCCCGGTAATTTCCGTCAGTACACCTGGATAGGCTTTCAGCCACTGCAGGATATCCGTAATAGAGTGTTCCTCACCAGGTTCATTCCAGGTATAGCTTGCATCACAGTAGTTGCAGCGCAGATTGCATCCGGCCAGGCGTATAAAAGCGCAGGGCAGGCCGGCTCGGGTAGATTCTCCCTGGATGGAGTAAAAAAGCTCTGAAACGAGCAGTGACTCAGGCACCGTAATAAATGACGCCGCTGGTATCCGTTTCCCTGACCTCCACGGCATAAAGGGAATACCTGTCCGTATGCAATGCCTCTTGCAAGCTGTTGAAAATATATATGGAAATATGCTCAGAAGAAGGGTTGATGTCTTTAAAGGCAGGGTGTTCGTTGAGATCACGATGATCCAATTCGTCAATTACCGTATTGACCTGCTTTTTCAGCGTCTTGAAATCTATACCCATACCAAGATGATCAAGTTTGGTAGCCCGAACCGTAACCTGTACTTTCCAGTTGTGCCCATGGGGATGTTCGCAGTTTCCCGGATATTCGCGAAGATGATGCCCTCCGGAGAAATGTGTTTTAATAAAAATATCCATAAAGGCTCCTGTAGATTTTCAATAGAACAATGTTAAAGACAATGAACACAATAAAATTTCGTGCCGGGATGCCTGCTCGGGACGAAATCTCTCTTGCATCCAGTCCTGAGAAAATGGTAAGCAGAAAGGTTATATCTATACAATTTTAACCCTATCGCATTGTAGCAGGATTACAATCGCTTTGCCAGTGTCATGGAGATAAATATATGGCTGTTATTGCTCCGTTCCGCGGGGTCCGTTATAATCCCGAAAAAATAGAAAATATTGAAGAAGTTCTGACGCCACCCTACGATGTTATCAATGAGGAGGAAGGCGCTTCTTTTCTGAAAAAAAATCCCTATAACATGATCCAGCTGGACCTGCGCAATACCGGGCAGAAAGCAGCCACTGACAGCGGCCGCTATACTGATGCCCACGCCAGGTTTGACAGGTGGCAGGATGACAGCGTACTTATTCGTGATACAAACCCTGCGATTTATCTTTATTTTATTGAATATCTCCACCCATCCGGGAAAAAACTCACCCGAAAAGGATTGGTGAGCCTGGTCGGGCTGGCCGAATTTTCCGAAGGAATTGTCAAGCCGCACGAAGAGACCTTTGCCGGTGTTATTCAGGATCGCCTTGAATTGATGGATGAATGCGGCGCCCAGTTCAGCAAGGTTTTTTCATTGTATTCCGACCCGGAGCAGGAAATCATGGCCCTGCTCGAAGCCGCCAGGGAACCAGAGTCTGTTGTTAGGGCAAAGGATCGTGACGGTAATGTCCATACCCTGTGGCGGGTTTCAGATCCTGACGCCCTGGCCCGGGTTGGCGAGCTGTTTGCAGATAAATCTCTTTATATTGCCGATGGTCATCATCGCTATACCACGGCTCTGGCGTGCAGGGAGCGGGCGCAGGCAAAAGACCCAAACCTTGCGGTCGACAGCCCCTTTAATTTTATCATGATGTATCTTTGTTCCTGTGAAGATCCTGGTCTTTCCGTGCTTCCCACCCATAGGCTGTTGAATCTGCCTGGAAAGATTTCAGCTGACCGGGCCGCCGGTAGGGTCGAATCAGCTTTCATTGTCCAGGAACTGGCGGGCGGCAGCAGGGAATGGCTTGTTGATGCCATTTTGCAGCGAATGGATGAGCTGGCCATGGCAGGAGGATTGCCTGCACTGGGTATGTACCATGCTGAAGAAGACCGGGGCTTTGTCCTCCAGGTCCGGGAAGAGGCAATGCACAGTACAATCCTGGCCGAGCGGGATCCTGTTCTTCAGGGACTGGACGTGGTGGTCCTTTCGGACCTTCTGCTGTACGGAATATTTGAACTCAGTCACGAGCAATGTGTCGAGGAGCATCTCGTGACGTATTACAGTGATCACAACGTCGCCCTTGACGCTGCTGTGAAACAAAGTGTGGACGAGTCGGATTCCACTCCTGTTTTGTTCCTCCTTAATCCGACCCGGGTCTCGCAGGTGACTGATGTGGCTGATAAGGGAGAAATCATGCCCCATAAATCCACGTATTTTTATCCAAAGATTCTCACCGGTCTTCTGCTCAACAAACTGTCGGATGACAGGAAAGAAAAAGGATAGGAATACCTCTTAACTGCACGGATTTTTTTATGTTTGAATGAAGAGCCGTGCTATGGTGCATTCACAAAATTTTGGCAGGAAGAATAGCGATTTTTCACTCCATGGTGGCTAAGCAGGCGTTGGACTGTAACAGACCTTTTACCGAAGACAGCCTTTATAATGGCGAACTGCTGTGCCGCCAGTATCGGGATGGTTATCGTTTTTCGGTTGATTCCATCCTTGTTGCCCATTTTTGCAGGGTCAGTGGGCCGGCCCGGGTGCTTGATCTTGGCTGCGGCTGCGGTATCATTGGTTTGATTCTTGCCCGGCTTCATCCTGAAATTGAGTTGATCGGGCTGGAATTCCAGCATGATCTTGCCGCCCTTGCCGGAGACAATATTGGTAAAAATGGGCTTAAGCATCGTTTTCATATTATTGAGGGAGACGTCTGCCACCTAAAAAATTTTATCGATGCCGAATCCTTTGACCTTGTGGTCTGTAACCCGCCGTATCGAAAAAGCGGCAGCGGCAGGATTAATCATGCTGATGAAGCGGCCATTGCCCGCCATGAACTGAAAAGCAATCTTAATGATATGCTTTCTGCGGCCGCTTTTGCCGTGAAAAACAGGCGCCCGGTGGTTTTAGTTTATCCGGCGGCCCGTTTTGCCCATCTTGCCGCTGAACTTACGGAAAAGAGACTTGTCATGAAACAATTGCAGCCGGTTTACAGTTATCCCGAAAGTGACCGGGCTTCTCTTGTCCTGGTGGAGGCCGTGAAAAATGGGGGTGAAGGATGTCGGTTTCTGCCGCCCTTTTATATCTATTGCGGGAAAAACAAGCGATACAGCCCTGAAATGGAGAAGCTCTACGCATGAATTTTTTTATAGACAACCAGCTTGATCAAAGGGCCTGATAATGCTTGCCAAGGTGTGGAGCGCAGCGATCAGTGGAGTCGATGGACTGCCTGTTCAGGTCGAGGTTGATCTGGCCCTTGGTCTGCCCGGGTTTTCCACGGTCGGACTTGCCGAAGGAGCGGTACGCGAGTCCAAGGACCGGGTCAAGGCGGCAATAAAAAATTCCGGCTATGAGTTTCCTGCCCGCAAAATCACGGTCAACCTGGCCCCGGCTGATGTCAAAAAGGAGGGATCTGGCTATGATCTGCCCATTGCCCTTGGCATTCTTGCTGCCTCCGGCCTGATTGACGCATCGGCGCTCGATCGCGTCGGCATGGTGGGCGAACTTTCCCTGGATGGTCTGGTCAGGCCGGTTCCCGGCGTGTTGTCCATGGTGCAGGCTGCCGCTGTCTCAGGTGGTATTGATCGTTTTTTCGTGCCGTCTGAAAATGGAGCCGAAGCGGCCGTTGTCCGCGGCGTGGACATTATTGCCCTTGAACGTCTTGATCAGGCAGTGGAATGTCTTGCCGGTCGGAAGGAACTCCAGGCAACCGTCATAGACATTGATGCATTATTCCGTAAACGGGGCAGCTATCCGATCGATTTTTCCGAGGTCAAGGGGCAGGAACATGTAAAACGGGCGCTGGAGGTAGCGGCTGCCGGTGGTCATAATATTCTGCTTTCAGGGGTCCCGGGGACCGGGAAAACCATGATGGCCCGGCGTCTGCCCACTATTTTGCCTGATTTAAGCCTTGAAGAGGCGCTGGAAACAACCAGAATTTATTCAACAAGCGGCCTTCTGCCCGCAGACACTCCGCTTCTTGTCACCCGGCCGTTTCGGGCCCCGCATCATACTATTTCCGATGCCGGTCTTATCGGCGGCGGCCAGATTCCGAAACCGGGCGAGGTGTCGCTGGCCCATAACGGCGTGCTCTTTCTTGATGAGCTGCCAGAGTTCAGGAAAAATGTCCTTGAAGTCATGCGTCAACCCCTTGAGGACGGCCATGTCACTATAGCCCGTGCCGCCACCAGCCTGCGGTTTCCCGCGCGTTTTATGATGGTCGGCGCCATGAATCCCTGCCCATGCGGTTTTCACGGCGACCCACATAAAGAATGTATCTGCAGCCAGGTGCAGATCCAGCGCTACCGCAATCGTCTGTCCGGCCCCCTGCTTGATCGGATAGACCTGCATGTGGAAGTTCCGCCGGTCCGAGTGGAAGAGCTCAGCAAGATGCAGGAGGGGGAGCGTTCAGCAGAAATAAGAAAACGGGTCAATGCGGCCCGGGGCGTGCAGTCTCGACGATTTGCCAAAAATAAACAGATCCACTGCAACGCCCAGATGGGATCCAGTCTTATAAAGAACTGCTGTCCCATTGATGAGCAGTCAACCCGCCTGCTGCACCAGGCCGTGGATAGTCTCGGCCTTTCCGCCCGCGCTTATCACCGGATACTGAAAATCGCCCGCACCGTGGCCGACCTTGAGGGTGTGGAACAGATCACATCCACCCATGTGAGCGAGGCCATTCAGTACCGCCGCGTGCGATATGAAGGTGGCTAATGGGGAACCCCGGCCTATGGCAATGGAAACGGTAAGGTATCCCCAGAATTTTCTTCGCCCCCTTACGCTCCAGGTTCAGTGTTCATAGCGAGGGCGCATTGTGCCGCTCCCTGGCCGTCACACTGTTTGCTGAAAAAAAAACCGCAAGCAGTCCGCCGGCCGGTCCGCTCGCATAAGGCAATTATGTTAAATGGCTTTTTTGTAATCAGGGCTTGAGGTGGCCGGGGAGTGGTGTGGTGTGTTCGGCCCCGTGCCTGTCGGCTGGGCCATTGAGACATAACAGCACCTTACGCGACAGTGCGCTTGAGTACGCGCCGGGCTGGAAGGTGGTGTCGTCGTCTGCCCCTCGGTGTGCCGCCGGTGGCGGAGAAAAGATAGGTATGGTGTCCGTATGCCGTAACCGGCTGTTATTCTTGCAGGTTAGAGTCCTGCAGGGGGAGTTGTCCGTACGCCTCCTTAGTACCAGGAAGCAGCGTCTGAG
>JANTGH010000103.1 GCA_024763055.1 Desulfobulbaceae bacterium | reverse complement strand
TAGGAATAGTCTCTGGGCACGTAGTAGCCGCGTGCGGCAAGGCGTCGAATAAGATCCAGCGAAATTCTTTATTAGCGCTCTACTCTACAGTTCATCATTGGAAAGAAGGCCTGTTTCTGATACTCTAAATAAAGTGCATACGCATCTGTCCTGAACCCGACAGTATATATTTAGGTTCATTGCGCACCATTTGAGCACTCTATACCTGAAATATTTCAAGAAAACACCTGTAAACATTGCGTTTGGAAAAGACCATGCAGAAGATCAGAAAGGCGGTAATCCCGGTGGCGGGTATGGGAACCCGGTTCCTGCCGGCGACCAAGGCCATTCCCAAGGAAATGCTGACCATTGTTGACCGGCCCACTATTCAATATATCGTCGAGGAAGTGGTGGCTTCCGGCATTGAAGAGGTAATTCTGATCACAAGCGCCGGTAAATCGGCCATTGAAAATCACTTTGACTATGATTTTCAACTCGATACTGTTTTGAAGGAAAAAAACAAGACAACCCTACGCGAGGAGCTCAATAATATCTCCAACCTGATTGATGTTGTTTCCGTGCGCCAGAAAGAACCCCTTGGCCTGGGTCATGCCATCTGGATGGCACGCAATGTTGTCGGTGATGAGCCCTTTGTCGTGCTTCTTGGCGATGACCTTGTTCGCAGCGCTGTTCCCTGCTGCAAACAGATGATTGAACTCTATAACAGAGTCGGGGAATCCATTGTCGCCATTCAGCGGGTTCCCATGGATCAGACCTTTCAATATGGTATTGTCGAGGGTGTGGAAACCGAGCAGGATCGAACTTTCAAGGTCAAGCGGATGGTGGAAAAACCGGCGCCCGGCACCTCAAACTCCGACATGGCCATTATCGGCCGTTATCTCCTTATGCCGGAAATTTTTGATCTGCTGGAAAAGACCACTCCTGGTCATGGTGGTGAGATTCAGCTCACTGATGCCCTGCTGGCCCTGTCCAACCGCCGGGGGATGTATGCCTATGAATTTACAGGCAGGCGCTACGATGCCGGTGACAAGCTCGGCTACCTCAAGGCGATAGTTGATTTTGCCCTGGAAAATCCATCCCTTGGAGATCCTTTCAGGCAACATCTGCACAAGGTTCTCAGTACGGAGAGTCAAAACAACTGAGAGCCTTTGTTTTGTCATTTCATTTAAAACCTATGGTGCGTTGATGTGGTTGTATGAAGTTGCCGTTGTCGCTCCTCTGGCAACCACTCTTACCTACGGTCAACCTGAGGCACATCCCGACAGGCTGCCTATCGGCCTGCGGGTACTGGTCCCTCTTGGTAGGCGGCTTGTTACCGGTTATGTGCTTGCCCCAGCTGAACCACAGACTTCCTGGAACAACAGAAAAAAAATAAAAATCAGGCCTATCGTCGATCTGCTGGATAGCGAGCCCCTTTTCCCCGAATCCATGGCCCCCCTGTATCGCTGGGTCGCCGACTATTACCATTATCCCATTGGCGAGGTTATCCGCACAGCCCTGCCGGGAGGCATAACCGCCGGCAGCGGCAGGATTGTTCGTCTGACCGCAAAGGGAAAAAACAACCGGGATATCTTTACCGCTGATAAAAAATACGGTGGTACTTCCTGGATGAAGAAGTTACTTGCAAATGGAGAACTTCCCGCAGGCACGATGACCACATTGTGGAGATCACTCCCACTGCAGCGCAGGCTGAGAAAATGGGAGGAGCAGGACCTGCTTGTTATTGAACAGGTTCTCATTAGAGAAAAAAATCGCAGCAAACTGGAAAAGGTCATTTCCCTTGCGCCAGCTTTATCAGATACATTGCCATGGTTCGAGTGTAAAACAATCGATGACATGCAGTCGTTATTGATGGACCATCTTGAAGTAAAACCAAGTCGGGCCGAGCAGACCCTGCTCAAGCATTTTTTTCATCTTTATTTTGCCACTGACCGGCAGCCTGTCAGCAGGCGCGACCTCGCCCGCAACTATTCAGGAACATCAAAAAACCTCAAGAAACTGGTTGCCAAAAACGTTCTTGCCCAAGACAAGCGGCGTGTATATCGTGATCCTTTCGGGGTGCGGCCATTTCATGTCAAGCAGCCTGTCCGGTTGACCAATGAACAAAATGATGTGCTGAGCCGTATTATTCCAGCGGTGGAAGAGGGGGAATTTGCCAGTTTTCTGCTTTTTGGAGTTACCGGCTGCGGTAAAACCGAGGTATATCTTCAGGCAACGGAAAAGGCCCTTGCCCTGCATAAAACCGTCCTGGTCCTGGTCCCGGAGATTGCGCTTGCCTCCCAGCTTGAAGCCCATTTTTTTTCCAGGTTTGGTGATACCCTTGCCGTGCTGCACAGCGGGCTGAGTACCGGGCAACGGCTTGATGAATGGCAGCGCATCCTGCAGGGCAGGGTGCGGGTAGTTATAGGCGCCCGTTCGGCCGTTTTTGCCCCGCTGATTGATCTCGGACTGATTATTGTCGATGAAGAGCATGAGCCCTCCTATAAACAAGACAACGGTCTTCGGTATAACGGCCGCGATCTTGCTGTGCTGCGGGCGCGGTTTGCAGGCTGTCCGGTTCTGCTTGGCTCGGCAACGCCTTCGGTGGGTAGCTTTCATCATGCCCGTTCCGGTAAGTATACCTTGCTTACCATGCAGCAACGGGTAGCAGAGAGAAAGCTTCCAAATGTTGAGATTGTCAATTTATGCGCTGTAAAGAAATCCAGGCCTGATTTGTTTTTTTCCGACCAGTTGACTCATGCCCTTGAGGAAAATCTGGATCAACGACAGCAAACCCTGTTGTTTGTTAATCGTCGCGGCTATGCCTCCTTCATGCTGTGCCGGGATTGCGGCCATGTGATTCGCTGCCGTCATTGCCGGGTTTCTATGACCCTGCATCGTCGTGCCGGAACCCTGATCTGCCATTACTGCGGGTATAAATTGCCGCCCAATGTCCTCTGCCCCTCATGCCGAACAGGAAAAATAGTTCCCCTTGGACTGGGTTCCGAACGCATTGAACAGGAGGTGACCCAGTTGCTGCCGCAGGCCAGGGTCGCCCGGCTTGACAGTGATACATCCGGAACCAGAAGAGAATATATCTCTGTGCTTAAAAGCGTCCGCGACCGGGAAATTGACATCCTGATCGGGACCCAGATGATAGCCAAGGGGCTGCATTTCCCACATGTGACCCTTGTTGGTGTTGTCTGGGCTGACAGCGGACTTAATATGCCTGATTACAAGGCAGCGGAGCGCACTTTTTCACTGCTTTCACAGGTGACAGGGAGAGCGGGCAGGGGGGACTTGCCGGGTCGGGTCATAATTCAGACCCACCAGCCCGGACATTACGCCGTATGTTTTGCCAAAGACCACGATTATACAGGGTTCTATGAGCAGGAGATAATGACCCGTCGGGATTTGGGGTATCCACCTTTTTCCCGGTTGGTAAATGTTCGTTTCAGTGGGCTGCGGAACCACCAGGTAGAGGAGGCAGCAGCCAAGGTAACCGGGTTTCTCAAAGCCCGCGTCAAGAATAAGACAATAGAAATACTTGGACCGGCACCGGCACCGCTTGCCTTTCTACGGGACAGATTTCGTTATCAGGTGCTCCTCAAAGGTTTTGATGTTGTGGCGATGCATCATCTCTGTAACCAGCTGCTTGCGGAGAGAAAAACGCTCTGCCCGCAGTCGGTGCGACTGGCAGTGGATGTTGATCCTGAAAACATGATGTAAAAAGCCCTGACCGGGAAAAGGAGGAGAACCGGACAGGGCAGAAGGAATGAAAAAATTGTATTTATGAGTTCGTTCGTTACGGGCTACAGTTTCTCGGAGTGATATCTACCCATCATGGATCCATGCGATTTCATCATGTTACAACCGGGATGCATTCCTTGCGGTCCCATGAAACCGTGGCCGGGCAGGCCTTTTGCTCTGGCCTTGGTCCGCAGTTGTTCGCGGAGATCAAAGATTTCACCGGCAAGGGAGGACACCTTGACCGGATCCGGATTTGTCGAGCGCATCATTGCCCGCATTGCCGCGTGTTTTATTGCTATATTTTTTCGCAATTCCTTTGTTTCCAAGAGAAAAGCGTCTCTGGTTTTCTGCATTTCTTTATTTAATCGACAGGATTTCTTCATGTCGTGATGGGCGGCTTTAGGCGGTGCGGTGTCCTGTGAAGCGGCTGTGGTTAGAGTTCCGGTGAGCAAAACGGCTCCTGCGGCAAGGGTGAGAAGAGTCATTTTTGCAAAGCTTTTTTTTTGAACCATTGTCTTTTCCTCCAGGCATTTTATAGTGAATTGCATTTGGAATGATTAATGCAGGGAACATGCCAATTCATCTTTTGAATGAATATTGATCATAACTAATAGAGTTTAAGAGAAAATTCACCTTGTTTCATCCTGACGTGAATTTTTTCACCTTGGAGTCGGGGCGAGTAAAAAATACCCGGTATGTTTTCTCTATTCGGGTAGTTGTTACCCGTTCTGGTCAATGTATAGAGAAAAATATACAAAATCAGAAGAATCGTAGAGCAGATATCGATGAAGTGGCTGTCCCGCCCTAAATTTATTTACGTCTCTCCGTGGTTGCTTGCCGCTGCCACCGGTCTTCTGGTATTGATTGTCGTCACTTTTGCCGTAAGTAATATCCAGCGGGAAAAACGGTTGATGATCAATGCCATGCTGCAGAAGGCCGCGACTTTGCATCGAGTCATTCGTTCCGGCGCCAGGGCATCGTATATTTCTGATTTGCGGCGGGGAATCTGGAAACCAGACCCCTGGCAAGTCCATGTTCAACGGATTATTGATCACCTTTCCGATGATCCGGACCTCTCCTTTATTACAGTCGTTGATGACCGGGGAATGGCTTTCGCCCACAGCCGGCAAGCGATGTGCGGGAAACAGCTCGATCTGCAGTTGCCGGCCGATCTTCCGAATAAGGGCCGAAAAAGACCTTTTATATACCGGGTTGTTCAGGAAAAAGAACTTGGTCGGTTTTTTGAAGTGATCCGATCTTTTACTCCTTTTCAGCCGATGCTCCCCAGAATCCCGCTGTCTCTGCAGGAGCTGCATAGACAGTTTTCCATGCCCTTTGGCTTTGGCAGGTTTCCGGCAGGTTCTAAAGGGTATTATATTATCGTCGCCCTTGATATGAAAGGGTATGATCATGCCCTTGGCCGTTTGCGTTTCCAGGTTGTTATGCTCTCCCTGACCATGCTCCTGGTCGGGGTCGGTGGATGGCTGTCCCTGTCCGCTGTCCAGGGATACCGGGTTTCCCGCAAGGCTCTTCATGAAATAAAGGCCTTTACCGGTCTACTGGTTTCTAAACTACCGGTGGGGATTATCGCTACCGATATAAGGGGACACATAACAACCTGGAACCGCGCTGTTGAACAGCTCATGGGCATTGAAGCACCTCGGGCTATTGGAAAAAAGCCGGAAGAGATTCTTCCTCGAAAACTTGCTGACTTTTTTTCAGTTTCAGGAGCGCATTCAGAAAGTTATGTTGAACAGGCAGGACAAGAGGTACGGCTTATTGTTCATGAAGAAGAAGTTGTCTTAAACTGTCATCACCTCGTGATTTCGGACAGGAGCGAGAAGGCTGAAGGTGAAGTATTGCTTATTTCCAATCTGACCGCTCTTAAAAATCTTGAAAAAGAGATGCGGGAAACGGAAAGGTTGGCTGCTGTCGGGCGAATGGCTGCCGGGGTAGCCCATGAGGTACGCAATCCTTTAAGTTCGGTCAAGGGATTGGCTTTATTACTGCAGGGGAAATTTCCTCAAAAAAGTAATGAGCACGAAACAGCGACTCTGTTGATTCAGGAAGTCGAACGTATGAACAGGACCATATCCGAGCTTTTGAGTTTTGCCAGGCCGGCACCTCTTGATCTGGCCGATATTGATGTGGGCGAACTTCTCAAGCGACAGGTCAGGCTGCTTGCAGCTGATGCAGCCAGTGACGGTATTATGTTTACTCTTGATCTTGCAGATGATCTCAGGTCCATTGCCGGGGATCAGGATCGACTTAATCAGGTCTTTATCAATATCCTTCTCAATGCCATGCAGGCGATGACTGATGGGGGAGAACTCATTGTCAGCGCACACAACAATACCGGCAACAAAACCGTTGTCATAACGGTCGCTGATGCCGGGCCGGGTATGGAAAAAGAAACATTGAATCAGGTATTTTTCCCCTATTTTACGACCAAAAAGAGCGGCACCGGCATAGGGCTTGCCATTTCACAAAAGGTGATAGCCGATCACGGTGGGACCATACAGGTACAGAGCGTTCCCGGCCGGGGAACGGTGGTAACCATCGAGTTGCCTGTGAAAGCAGCAGGGGCTCAATGATTCTGCCGGGTGAACAGGTGCTCAATCGCAGCTGTTGCCCTTGCCGGTTGTAATATCCCTGAAGTTACTGTTTAAGAATTCACATTCCGCAGGCGTGAGGTCAAAGCGCAGTTCAGCCTCACTGATAACCGTATTTCGTTGTTTTTCGGGATGCGCCTGAACGACTTCACTGAGCCAGCATATGGCTTTTTTTAAATTTGCCGATTGGGTCTGTAGTGGTGTTGATGGTGACATTCTATTCCTTGGCGGCCTCTTTAAATAAATATTCTGCAAGTGGACATATTTCCATGCTGTTCTTATATTCTTTATATGAAAGTGCCCTTCAAGGCGTTGACTCCGGCGACACTTTCATCATCTGTTGTGGCTGTGTCCGTAAAATTTTGTTCAGCCATGCTGGTTACTATATAAGATGAGTTTGTTCCGGTTGCTATCTTTTTCTGCAAATATCAACCTGAAGGAATCGCTCTTGACGAGGTGGGGACAGCTTTGATACACTCTATTGCGGAACAATTTTACCTGGGAATTTTTTTATGGAAAGCTTACAGGGTCATTTTCTCATATCAACCCGGCAGATGCCTGATCCACGGTTTCAGGAACAGGTAATTTATCTGTGTGTTCACAATGATGAAGGCGCCATGGGACTTGTCGTCAATAATCCCAATCATGAGATTACAATGCTTGATGTGTTTCATGGTGCAAGTCTTCCCCTGCCCAAAGGCCCTTTGCCGCCGGTTTATGTCGGTGGCCCGGTGGGCATGGATGCCGGCTTTATTCTTTTCTCACCCGAAGACAGCAACTTCACCTCTCTTGAAGTTGCCGATGAAGTCTTTCTGTCCAGAGATGTGCGTCTGTTGGAAATTATTGCCGAGGGCAAGGGCCCTGAAGATTTCCTGTTTATGCTTGGGTATGCAGGTTGGGGGCCGGGACAGCTGGAAACGGAATTAATGGACAATGGCTGGTTGACGGTGCCGGGGAATACGGAAATTCTGTTTCATACCCCGAATGAAAATAAATGGAAGATGGCGGCCTATCAGTATGGGATTGATATTTCGGTCTTTGGTGATGTCATCGGTTATGCCTGAGTTCATTTTTTTATAATTTTTTTTTAATCCCAAAACGCACCTGCCATCTTGTTGTGGCCCGTGCGTTTTTTTTATGGAAGGGGTGATGTCGGTATCAAAAAAAGTGCAACTTGAGGAAATTTTTCAGTGTACCCGCTGCGGGTACTGCTGCCAGGGAGAAACCACGGTCTCTCTTGATCAGGATGACCAGCAGCGAATGGTTGAGGAACTCGGCCTCAGCCGGGAAGAGGTGAGTGATCGATACTGGCGGATCACCGATGGGATAGTGCAGATGAAAGTCATTGACGGTCACTGTATATTTTATGACGAACAGAGCGGCTGCAGCGTTCACAGGGGGAGACCGTGGCGATGCGGGCAGTGGCCCCTTCATCCAAGTATCCTCAGTGATGAGAATAATTTTATAACCATCGGCAATTCATGCCCGGGTATCAATCAAGACATTGGTTATGAAGAGTTCTGTGTGAAGCTGAGACTTCTGCTTGCGCAGCAGGGAAAACTGATCTGTTGAAGTTTATTTTTCTTTTTCTTGGTAAAACAAGGCGGAAATATCTTGAGACAGCCATCTCTGATTATGCGGCCAGGCTTGGTCATTTTGTCGAGGTGGATATTATTGTGTTGAGAGAGCGCTACAGTCGCAATGCTTCGGATAGTGAGATCAAGAAGGCCGGTAGTAATCTTCTGCTGAACCGGAGTGGACGAAAAAGTTTTAAGGTTGCTCTGGATGTATCAGGCCGGCAGTTTGATTCGCCGAAACTGGCCCAGGTTCTGCAGGGATGGCGGGACAGGGGATTGCAGGATGTCTATTTTCTTATCGGCGGGCACCTTGGTCTGGATCACAATGCTGTACAAGCGGCCGATGTGGTCTGGTCGTTGTCTAAGTTGACCTTTACTCATGAAATGGCCAGAATGATTGTTCTGGAACAGCTTTACAGGGCCTGCACGATAACCGCCGGTCTGAAATATCATAAGTAGTGCTGACAACTCGTCAAGCGAAGCGATGCGGTTGGTTAAAATAGGCAAAGGCATCTTTAAGACGATTTTTTTGCACCTTGTCCAGTTCAACGAAAGACACTCCATAAATATAATATTTCCCCTCACGATTTTCCCGCAATACCTGTGCGGTGAGAGAAAGTTCGTCATACTGACCATCCTTGTCTTTTTTCGGCAGATATAAATGGACAGGCATTTTTTGGTTCATCGTCAAGGGTTGACGGCATTTGATGCTGAGCCCCTGCATGCTGATATCCCGGGTGATACCATCCATAATCTGCCCATCCTGCTCAAGACGGACTGCTACACGATTGCGGACTCTTGGAGCGCGTCTCTTTTCATCGGGACCACGTAAAGGAAAAGGTATTGAATCTGTAGTAAATCCAGCCAGAGTAGTGTTGAGTTCTTCAGAAATTTGATGAAGATTTTCTGCAACCATGGCGCTGGTATCCGCTTTTTTAGAACTGTCCTCAAGAACCTCGAGCAGACTTCCGAGCTTTTCAGAAAACATGGTCAGATATTTGACCTGCTGCTGGTTATGTTCTGCGATCTGGTCAGTGGATTCCGTGGCCTCATCAACACCTTGGGCCATTTCCTCAAACACGCTGACTGTCTGTCTGGACTGTTCTCTACTCTGGTTGACCTGGTCCACAACCTCCTGCATGGAGTTTACCGAACCACGCACCCGGCTGGTCAACTGACTGATCAAACTGGTTATTTCGGTGGTTGAATCGGCCGTCTGCCTGGCCAGTTCCTTGATTTCACCGGCGACCACGGCAAACCCTTTTCCCGCCTCACCGGCTCTTGCCGCCTCAATGGTGGCATTGAGGGCCAGCAGGTTTGTCTGGTCGGCAATATTTTCTATGGATTCAATGATCTTGTGAATCTGGTCAGTGGCATGTTTCAGGCCGTCAAGTTCTTCGGCCGTCGCGTTGACGCTGCCTACCGCTGTCGACAATTTTTCAATACCCTGATGCACGGCAGTGATACCGCGTTCGGCATGATCTTTTGTCTGTCCGATAACGTCTCTCGCTCTTCCGACCTGGTCATTGACTGTTGCGGAAATTTGCTGCAATAGCCCGGTCGCCTCCAGAACTTCTTCTGAACTTTGCTGCTGTTTTTCTCCAGCCTTGGATATTTCCTCGGAAATTGTTGTCACCTCCCTTGAGGAATAGGCCATCTGGCGGCTGTTTTGCTGAACCGAATAGATTGTGTTGCTTAGAGCCAGACGCATCCGATTAACGTGATCGGTCAAAATACCTATTTCATCATGCGACTTCCGTTTATCAGGATAATCCTTTAAATCTCCACCGGCAATGCGCTCGGTATCACTTACAATATGATCAAGGGGGTCAGTGAGACTGGCAACGATAGCCGAGGCAATCATCAACGACAGGATGATGCCAATCAGCCACATGACAACCTGGGTTATCTGCATGAAGTGTACCTTACCGTCTGATCGATCGGCAAACATGCCCACGGCCTTGTTCATGGCCGCAAGGGTTTTAACACTCTGGATGTTGATAGCTTCAAGCTCCTTAATCGTAACATTAACAGGGTCTACCGTAGTAATCTTCTCCTTTAATCGTCCCCATAAAATTCGGACGTCGGAGAGTTGTTTTTTTATCTCGGAAGAACCGGCATGAGGCAATTTGACAGGTTTCTTCATGCCAAGATCTTTAAAGGTCTCACCACCATTATCAAGGGCCGCAAGTGAGAGTTCAAAAAGTTTTCCGGTTGAGGCAATGAATGTATTATCGATGCCATGTCCACTTTTCCTGGCTTTTTGAAGGGCCAGGAAGAATTCTTTGGTAAATTTTTGTGTGAGCATACGTTGCCGGCCGGCAATGTTAACGACCAGGCCGTCACTTTTTTGCTGGAAAAGGGTAAAGGAGGTATAGAGGACTATGGCAGTGAGAAGCACGAGGAAAAAAATAATCAAAACCCGCAACTTCCGCGCTACCGGCAGTTGTTCAATATGGAGACGATCACGTAACCATTGTTTAAAATGACTGTTTCCCATGTTGTTCAACCTCTATTGGCATATTCGATAAAACTGTTGTCGGGCAAGACTTTGCTTGTCAATATTTATTCTATGTCAAGCTAACGGCAGGGCCAAATTAAAAAAGAGGTATAAATATAATAAGTTTTCTTTTACAGTGTTGCTGATGGAAAATCGCTCGATTCAAGCAGGAACAAAGGGGCATAAAGAGCAAAGCTGTAGAAAACAACAATATATTAAATAAAGTCGGGTCGCCTTCGGCCGGTTGAATAATTTTTAACCATGGATATCAAAGCATATATTCAAAATATACCGGAAAGTTTTTTGAGGTTTGCGCAACGGGTCAAAGAGGAAACACCCGAACCCTTGCACGCAATGTATGTAGTGGGCAGTGTTCTGACACCTGATTACAATCCGGCTTGCTCGGATATAAATTCCGTTATTGTCGTCAAGGAAAAGGAGCCTCCTTTCCTTGATTTTCTGATTGGTCTTGGCAAGATATTCAGAGAAAAAAAGGTAGCGCCGCCGCTGGTGATGACTGCCGACTATATTCAACGTTCTCTTGACGTTTTTCCCATTGAATTTTTGAACTTTCGCGAAATCCATCACACCCTGTACGGGGAAGATTATCTCAAAGAGTTACTGATTGATGACCAATTTCTCCGCTTGCAGTGTGAGAGGGAGATCAAGGCAAAGCTGCTCTGGCTGGGACAGGTCTATCTTGAAGCCCTTGGTGATCAGCGTGAGTTGTCCCAAAAGTTGACCGGATCCGTAACCGGATATCTTCCACTGTTCCGGGCAATTCTTCGTCTTGCCGGCCATGAAATTCCTTTGGCCTGCAATGAAGTTACCGCCGGGCTGCAACAGGTTCTTGATTTTGATTCGGAAATTTTTTTACGCTTGTACAGAATGAAAACAACGGACCGGCAACTGACGGATAAAGATGAACTTTGTTCCTGTTTCAGCCGTTACTACCAGGCAACGGAAAAAATTGCTGATTATGTTGACGCTCTCTCCTACTAAGTTTTTTTTTCGCCTTGGTCTCCTTCTGGTGCTGCTGCTTCCGCTGTCCGCCGCAGCTTCAACGCCGCCTGTCCCTGCCCATCCTCCCGGATATGTGGTGGATCTCGCCGATATGCTTTCCCCGGCGAAAGAGAAACAACTTGATGATCTCCTGCGTGGGCTGGAAAAGCAGACAACGGCCCAGATGGTAATATTGACGGTCGACTCTCTTGATGACGAGGATATCAATTCCTTTTCATTACAGGTGGCCGAGCAATGGAAACTCGGTCAAAAAGGCAAGGATAATGGACTGTTGTTTGTTGTCGCTTTAAAGGATAGGAAGTACAGGTTTGAGGTCGGCTATGGTCTTGAGTCCGTGTTGCCTGACAGCCTGTTGGGATCTCTCGGCAGGCAGGTACTGGTCCCTTATTTTAAACAGGGCCGGTACGGGCAGGGGATAGCCGCTGCCACCGGTGAGATCCTCAGGATACTCGGAAAACACTACGGGGTAACGATTTCCGGGATTGGAAAGTTACCGGTATCGTCCCGTAGCCGGAATAAGAGCAGACTCTCCTCGTTGATTTTTTTTCTTTTTCTTCTTTTCTTTCTTTTGCTGCTTTATTCACGCTATTTTAATAAAAGATTCAGAGATAAGGGCCGACATGGGCCAAGCAGATACGGAATGGGTCCGATTATTTTTCCCGGTGGAGGCTGGGGAGGCGGTTCGTCAGGTGGCTTTGGCGGTTTCAGTGGAGGCGGCGGTGGTTTTGGCGGTGGCGGCGCCTCGGGAAGTTGGTAGATTGGACAACGTATTTATCGACTTTGAACTATCGATTGATGACTGAAATAATCATATGGGGAGGATGTAATGAGTCAAGGGGTGAAAACTTTTTTAATTTTCATAGGAACGTTGGCGGCCCTTGTTATCGGGGTTTTTTTATGGGGAGTGGGACAGTACAATAAGGTTGTGGCCATGGACGAACAGGTGAAGTCCCAGTGGGCGCAGGTGGAAAATCAGCTCAAACGTCGTTTTGACCTGATTCCGAACCTTGTGGCAACGACCAAGGGGTATGCAAAACATGAAAAAGAGATTTTTGAAAATATAGCCAATGCCCGGACAAAATATTTTAAGGCTGATTCGGTTGCCGACAAGGTTGAGGCGGCCAATGGATTTGAACGAGCCCTGTCCCGTCTATTGATGCTCCAGGAACAATACCCGAATTTAAAGGCCAATGAGTCGTTTCTTAAGCTGCAGGACTCCCTTGAGGGAACGGAAAACCGTATT
This sequence comes from Desulfobulbaceae bacterium, assembly GCA_024763055.1. Taxonomy (GTDB): domain Bacteria; phylum Desulfobacterota; class Desulfobulbia; order Desulfobulbales; family Desulfobulbaceae; genus DRLX01. Next base: position 257 of record JANTGH010000103.1, on the reverse strand, counting down.
GCTGTTGAGCGAAAACGTTATAATGATGGAGTGCGCGTTTTGAATACCTATCGCCGTACCGTTGTCGGACGATTTATTGCATCCCTGGCAGGCGTTGAGGCCGCTCAATATTTTGAAGTTCCGGAAGTTGAACAAAAGGTGCCGAAGGTCAGGTTTTGACGAACTGTAGAGTAGAGCGCTAATAAAGAATTTCGCTGGATCTTATTCGACGCCTTGCCGCACGCGGCTACTACGTGCCCAGAGACTATTCCTATCAT
>JANTGH010000102.1 GCA_024763055.1 Desulfobulbaceae bacterium | reverse complement strand
CATCTTGGAGCTTATTATGAGCTATGTATGTTCAACTGGCAAAGCCGTTGAACTCTGACCACCCCCAAAGGGGGTGGTTTTCTATTACGAAATAAAAATAGCCAGCCTGTGGTTATCTTTTTCTTGGGCCGGGGGGAGGGACCGTGCCTGAATATTCATCTGCGCCGATATCGGGTTCTGAGTCAAGGGGCCGGTGTTGTCCATCAAAATCATCCATCAGTCCGGGCAGGGCAAGGGCAGCGCCGGTAACACCGGTTCGTTTTGTCCGCAGGTGCAGAGCTCCGCTTTGTACCTCAATAAACCAGTCGGCAGAGGCGTTGGTGATATTTTTTTCTTCAGGACAGCAAATAGTGCTGAAGCAAATAATGATTGTTTGTAGCCTGATATATATCTTACATGGAATATGGACTGAACTCAAAGAAGAATCTTTCCGATTAAATAAAGGACAGAAAGATGAGGTTTTTGGGCGACGCCGACAGAATGGTCTTTTTTACTCTATTGCTTAAGATATGTGCTGGGTTCAGTATTTTGTAAATTGACAAATATTGCCCGGACAGGTACTACTATGATGCATTGAAATAATACTCACGATATCCAAAAAACAAAGGAGGTATGCCGATGAAGAAACTTGTAATCATATTAATGATAATGTTCCTGGTACCCTCAGTGTACGCAGCTGATAACACCCTTGCGCAGAAGGCCAAAGCCGAGGGGCAGGTGTCGTTTTACGCCAATATGACCGCTATCCAGCCGATTATGGATGCCTTCAATGCCCAGACCGGTATCAAAGGAAAATATACCCGTATCTCCACCTCAAAATTTCTGCCCACTGTTTTGACCGAGTTTCAGGCGGGTAAGCTCATGGCCGACGTTCTACAGGCGCCACTGCCTGTAATGCAGATGCTCAAGGCCAAAGGCGTTTTAGCTCCTTATAAATCTGAAGTTGCCGCGAATTACCCGGCCTGGACCCAAAAGGACGACCAGATTCAGGTCTTCGGTATTGAGTATGTAGCCCTGATCTACAATAAAGAAAAGGTCAAAAAGGCTGACGTACCTAAACGTTACGAGGATCTGACGGATCCCAAGTGGAAAAATAAGATCGTCATGGCCAATCCGGCCACCCATGCGACGACTATTTCCTGGCTGATCGGCTTGAAAGAAAATGTTTTCAAGTCCGAGGGCCAATGGATGAAGTTTCTTCAGGGCCTGGCTGCCAACAGACCCATGTTCGTCAAGTCGTTTGGTCCTACTCCGGCGCCCATTGAAAGCGGTGAGAAGCTCATCGGCATTTCCATGCCCAAGTACATTATTACCAAAGCGCCGGCCCCGCTGGACTGGGCTCGGATCGATCAGCCCCTCCTCGGTACTCCCCGGGGTATTGCTCTTTCTGCAAGCGCCAAAAATCCCAATGCCGCAAAACTGTTCATCAACTTCTGGCTCTCCAAAAAGGCAATGGGCATGCTGTCTTCAAAAGTTGGTGAATATGTGCTGGCACCTGGTGTTTTCCCACCCATCGATGGTATAGACAAGGCCAAGGTTATTCCCATTCGCACTCTGTCGGATAAGGAGATTAAAGATTGGGGCGCCAAGTTTAAGGACATTTTCAAACCCTTCTAATACACTTCTGGTTTTGAAGATTTCGCCCGCTCGGTGGTCGGCATGTACTGAACGGGCGATTTTGTTCTGATGATCAGACTTTTTATTTCTATCGTTGGTTCCGGCTCTCTGGTCGTCACCAGGGCCAGTCGTCTGTCATAAAGGACTGTGCAAAAAATAACTGTAACATTCTGCTTGCCCTTTTGCCCATTATCTACGTTGCGTAAAAAGCTGAACAGAAGAGACTATGCAACTCATTATGCACCTTGAAAATGAATAAAATTTCAGCGCAAAATTGTTACACTTAGTTCCTTGCAGTCCCTAAATAGAAATCTACTGTTTGCATGAGTGAGTCTTACCGTCTGAGTTACACCGGGCAATGTGAATACAAGTGAAGCGTTTATGGAAATTCGTATAAAGAACATTCGTAAGTATTACCACTCAGGCGGCAAGATTATTAAAGCGCTGGATGATGTTACCCTGACTATTCCCGCCAACCGCATTTTCACCCTGCTTGGACCCAGTGGCTGTGGTAAGACAACCCTGTTGCGCTGCATCGTCGGCCTGGAATCTCCTGATACCGGGGAGATTGCAATTGGCGACGAAGTTGTCTGGTCCAGGAACCGAAATATTTACGTTCCCACCGAGGAGAGGGGACTGGGCATGGTGTTTCAAACCTATGCCATCTGGCCGCACATGAATGTGTTCAATAATGTTGCCTATCCTCTGCAGACGCGGAAAGTGTCCCGGGATGAGATCCGCAGGAAGGTCGCAAAGGTGTTGCAGTTTGTGCAGATGGAGGGTTTTGAGGATCGGCCCGCCACCAAGCTTTCCGGTGGACAGCAGCAGCGGGTGGCCCTGGCCCGGGCCCTGGTTGCCGAACCTAAAGTTATCCTGTTTGATGAACCACTTTCCAACCTGGATGCAAAGCTTAGAGAAGAAACCCGTAAAGATCTGCGGACATTTTTGAGCGAACTTCAGATTACTGCGGTTTATGTAACCCATGACCGCATTGAGGCCCTGGCCTTATCGGATATTGTCGCGGTCATGAACAGGGGCCAAATCATTGAGACCGGTCCTCCCCGGAAGATTTATTTCAACTCGACTCATCGTTTTGTGACCGATTTTATCGGCCGGACCAACCTGGTAGAGGCCAGAGTTGTTGCCCAACAGGACACTGTGACCATGGTCAGTTGCAGCCTGGGAAGCGTTGCCTGCCGAAAAAAGGCGGATGTGCAGCCGGGAGACCCTGTGACCCTGTGCCTGCGTCCTGAATTTATCCGCCTTCATTCGGGTGACGCGCCCTCAGCCCAGAACATCTTTAATGGTGAGATCAAGTCGCTGGTGTTCATCGGGGAGGCCTTCGAAGGTGAGGTCGCCATCAACGAGACGATGCTTTTTATTAAAATTGCATCAGATTCCGACATCAAGGTGGGAGAGCGTGTTCATTTTACCGCTGAACCGGAACACTGCCTGCTGGTAACCGATTAGGGGACGGGCATGGGAAATAAGCGATCGGTTTTAACACCAACTCTGATCGGAATTGTTGGTTTCCTGACCGTCTGCCCGGTGGTTATGCTCATCTTCGGGAGCTTTTCCACTGGACTGGGGGCCTTTGGCAAGTTCACCCTGGACAAATATGTCGAGGCATACGCCAACCCCGAATTGCCCGGAATCGTTGCCAACACAATCTTCTTTGTCTTCGGATCATCAACGGTGGCAACCGGCCTTGCCCTGTTACTGGTTTATCTGAACACGCGCACGGACATTCCTTTTAAGTTTCTGTTCCGCATCATTTCCATCATCCCGATGATGATCCCGCATCTTCTGTTTTCGGTGAGCTGGGTGCTTCTTTTAAACCCGTCCAACGGACTGATCAACCTGTTCCTGCGGCAAGTAATTGGTTTTGAAAATGTTGCCATCAATATTTACTCCCTGCCGGGGATGATTCTGGTCGAGGGGCTTTTAGACATGCCCATCGCCTATCTCATCCTGGCACCGGCCATGGCCTCTTTTGATGTCGCCCTGGAAGAATCTTCCCGGGTATGCGGCGGATCAACACTCCGCACCCTGTTTCAGATCACCTTGCCCATTCTGCGGCCGGCGATTCTGGCCGCATTCATTCTGACACTGGTTCGCAGCCTGGCCTCCTTTGCCGTTCCTTCGGTCATCGGCATGCCGGGACGGATCTATGTCCTGGCTACCTACATCTACCAGTCCATTGCCACCGGCTTTGCCGCAGATTTCGGCAAGGCCGCAGCCATTGGTATGAGCGTACTGGTTACCTCCATTACCCTGATTTATCTCTACCGTCACCTGACGTCGGCAAGTGAAAAATATGTGACCATTTCCGGCCGGGGGTATCGACCCACCGTCATTAAACTGAAAGGTGCCCGGTATCCCCTGTTCGGCATTGTCGGTTTTCTTTCTCTTATTCTTATCGTCCTGCCGGTGCTGGTCCTGTTTTATACCTCACTGGTGCCATATTCCATGGTGCCCAGCGCCAGGGCTTTTTCCATGATGAGCTGGAAGCACTGGATTGAGGTGATCAATGATCCGGTCTCACTGTTGTCGTTAAAAAACAGCGTGTTTCTTGGTATCGTCGGCGCCAGCCTCGGGGTACTCCTGTCTATTTTTGTAGCCTACGTTATTGTCAAGGTCCGTTCAAAAGCCTCCGGCATCCTGGAAAGCCTTTCTTTTCTGTCTTTTTCTTTTCCGGGAATCGTCATCGGAGTGGGATTTATGTGGTTTTTTGTCCGCACCCCCCTGTACGCAACCATCTGGGCACTGCTTATCGGCTATATTGCCACCTATTTGCCCTATGGCGTCCGTCCTCTGGCCTCCGCTTTTGTCCAGATTCACAGTCACCTTGAAGAATCTTCGCGGGTCTGCGGTGCCGGCTCATTTACAACCATGCGCCGCATCGTCATTCCGTTGCTCATTCCGGGGATTGTATCGGGCTGGATACTCATGGCCAGCATGTTTGTCCGTGAGCTGACCCTTTCAGTTGTGCTTTCTCGACCGGGTACTGAAGTGTTAGCGGTTCAAATCCTGCGTTTTGCCGAAGATGGATTGTGGGGCCAGTTGTCCGCTCTGGGAATCATGATGATTTTTATTTCCACAGCTCTGGTCCTGATGGCAACCCTTGTCGGCGCCAGGTTCAAGCCTGTGGAGGAGGCAACATGAACCCGGGCAGGGGAAATTGTCTGGTCGTCACACCGGATTGACCGGGCATTTTGAAAGGACAGCCCAGCTCAAATTTATCATATTTTCCCACCAATTTTCTCAAGAATAAGTATATCATCCGTGCGTACAGGGGCCGGAATCAGTTTCTGTGCCAGCATGATGTCGGCTGACTGTTTCCATGCAGGGGCGTTAATCCAGCCGAAATTTTTACCCGCAGGCGGTATCATCAGAGCCCGGGTGGTCATGAGTTGTTGCCGCAACAGGGCCGCCGGAGTGTCCTTGTCAAAGCGGGCCATCATGGTTAAGGCTGAATCAGCGTTTACCGGATCAAGGGCCTGCTGCCATCCTTTGATCAGGGCATGGATAAATTTTCGGACCGTTTGCGGATGATTCTGTATCATCTGCCTTGTCGTGATGACGGAGTTGGCGACAAAACGGATGCCGAATGTATCCGGGTTGAAAAAATTCACCTTTTCTCCGCCTTTTTTGAGTTTATCCGAGATGATGATGCCCTCGGCATTTCGGTAAACCGGCCATAGATCAACTTTTCTCTGATAAAACGGCGTGTAATCATAGCGGACGCCAAAAAGCGTGAGCTCATCTTTTCGGATTTGATATTTTGCCATCAGGGCGCGAAAGATGGTTTCATCGTTACCGCCATAGGTAATGCCGATAATTCTGTGCCGCAAATCAGCCGGCGATTGAATTGGTTGTTTCCCTTGCCGGTAAATCCACTGCAGGGGATTGGCCTGAAAGAGCTGGGCAAGAACAACGATGGGAGAGCCCTTGGCAACAGCCCTGATGACCTGATCGGCAGAGGCCACACCGAATTGTGAACGGCCGATTTCAAGTTCTTTTATGGCATCGCGTTCCGGTCCGCCGGGTTTGATGTCAACCTGCAGCCCCTGCCGGGCAAAAAAGCCCTTTTCTTCGGCGTAAAGATCGCCTATTACGCTGATATTATAGAGCCACTTGAGCCGGTAAACCAGGTGAACAGGTTCTTTTTCCGGCTCAGGACCGCCGCAACCGCCTGCAGGCAAAAGACAACAACCACAAAGGGTAACAAGAAGAATAAGACGAAAAAAAAGGTGCATCAGCTCATCACTCCGTTTTGGATTTTTAATTTTTTCAGGACAAGATAACCAATACCCTCAAGCAGGGTCAGATACAGTGAGTTAAAGATACCGATCAGAAAGAGCGCGACAAGGACCTTGGCGATATTGCTTTGGTACAGGGCTATACGCAGGCTGTAGCCGATACCGGCATTGGCGCCGATGAATTCCGCGACAATGGTGCCGACCATGGCGAGGGTGGCGCTGCCTGCAATGACGGTCGACAGTTTACCGATATTTTCAAAGGCACGGATTTTTACCTCGAGCTGCCAGCGCATCCTGCCGGTTATAACGTAAAAATGTTCTATGTCGGCAACCGGTTCGGTCAGAATGCCGATAAAGGAGAGCAGCAAGGGAAAATAACAGATCATGGCGGCAATAAGCAATCGGGAAACAAGGCCGTCGCCTAACAGGATAAAAATAACCGGAGCGACCGCTACAATGGGATAGGCCTGAAGATTATAGGCCGCAGTTTTAATGAGCGAGCCGATCAGGTTGCCCCGGCTGCCGATGATGGCGACCAGGGTGGCAAGAATGACGGCAAGAACATGTCCGACGACGGCCACGGACAAGGTATTGAGTCCATCACGGAGATAACGGCTGAAGAAAAGAGTGGCGGTATGATGGATATCGAGAGGGCCGGGAATAACATAATCGGACAGGTTGAAGATATATTTAAACAGCAGCAGCAGGCCAAGCGCCAGCAGGTAGATGAAAAAAAACTGGCTGATGCGTCTATGCAGCATGGACAATCTCCAGCATTATCCGTTCAAGATTGCTGTTGTCCGTGGATTCGCCTTGCCGGATATTCAGGCCGTTAATCGGGATAATCGGTGGTGTTTTGTCCGGGCTGCGGAGTACAAGAATAGTATCACAGAAGCGGGAAACTTCGCTTAAGCTATGGGAAATATAGAGAAAGCATTTTCCTGGAAACATTTCCTTGATATTGAAAATAATCCGTTCCCGCATGGCTTCATCGACATTGGCCAGGCTTTCATCAAGTATCAACAGGTCAAACTCCTGCAGCAGATAACGGATCAGGTTGATCCTGTTTTTCTGGCCAAGGGAGAGTTGGGAAAAGCGCGAATTTCTACAGGCGGTAAGGCCGAAATCACTGAACAGTTGTTCCATCCGGTCTGTTTGCCGGCGTGGAATAACTTTGGCAACATGTTCCCCGACACTTGACCAGCCGGGTAATCGTTCCATATTGGAAGAATAGAGAATCGTCGCAGAGGGTTTACCTGTGAGCTCGCCGCTTTCGGCGCTGATCTCGCCGGCAATAATTTCGGCAAGGGTACTTTTTCCGACCCCGGAAGTTCCGAACAGGCCATGAAATCCGTGCGGCCTAAGTCTGCAGTTCAGATCCTTGAAAATAAGACGATCGGTTTTCGGGTAGTGATATGTGATATTCCGGCATTCAAAATACACCGGTGGAGTGGTCATGAAACCTCCGGAACTAAAAAAATAGAACGATCGGGAAAACCTGGTCGCCGTACAGTCGTCGATTCCCTTTCTTGATGGCTACCAGCCTGAATCTACGCCAAAAATTGCCAACGAGTTTCAGATCAGGCCAATTGGTTTATTAGCGCTTAACTGTCTGTATTAATTGAATGTCCGGTAAATTTTCATGGACCTCATCTACCGTTTTGCAGCCTTTTAAAACTTCAACAACTTGCGGTAGCGGGTCGCTCCATATTTCAGGTAAATCTATTTCCAGATTATCAATCGTTGAAAATGCCAGACATTCTTCCGGCGGTGTAAAGCGGGCATTTACCCCCTCTTTATTCCCCCGTGCATCCACTCTGTACCAGCCATAGTTTGCAAGATATACAGCATTGAGGCCATGCAGACAATATGGTGGCCCGGAATTTTCCAGACTCAGCCTTTGATAGCAAAAGCCCGCTGGAATTTGTTGTGCTCTTAATAAGGCAGCCAAAAGATGGCTCTTTGCGTAGCAATATCCCGTTTTATATTCAAGGACATCCGATGCACGGCAAGTGACCGGATTTAGATGAAAGTCCCAACTATGTTTTATTGTATCCCGTACATACTCAAACGTTTTTTTAATATATTCACTTTCTGAATGGCAAGATGCCGTTATTATTTTTGAACATTCGATAATTATTGGATTTTTCCAATTAATAACATCCGTATTTTTCAGAAATCTTTGCCTTTCATTGTTAGGCAATAGTTGGAGAGGCTCAACTTTACCTGTTGATATATTTATTTCCCTTTCATTGTTGCATGATATTTCATTATCTTTACACCATTTGAGCAGGGCTGCCCGCTGCGCGAGTTCTTCATATACATACCATTTTTCAAGTTTGCCAAGTTGTTCTAATAAATTTTTAAACCTTGAATATGCACCCTTTTTTCTGAAAATTGATTCGACATATTCGGCTTTATGCTCAATGAATTTGTACGAAAATTCTAAAGCAAGGTTTTTCCCAGGATCAAGCTCCCTTGCGTGCGGAATTTCAATATATACAGGGTCATCAATGTCATCCGGTAATTCCTCCGGGGTATCGCCATACTCGGAGTGATAATAGATTTTTTCTGATTTTTTGGATAAATAGGCCATGTTCTCATAGGGTTGCCCCATACTGACGAACATAAAAGCATCTTCTATTTCGCTGAATTGTATTACCATAACTTTATCTTTTGTTCTCTAACAGTGATGGCGTCGTAAAAACTTCGATCTACCGCGTCGTGTGTGTCGGGAAGATTCACAACATACTACATGTCTAATTGAGACCCCTCCCGACACACCACTCTTCGGAGTCTCCGCTGTGCTGCGCTTCCATGTATATCTATGTTTTGTACTTAGCCATCTTGGGGCAAGTCGTGGCTATTTACGAGTTCATCAACAGTGGAAAAGAGATATTCGACGTAGGTAATATAAAGCAAAGAATTTGTCCAATAAAAGGGTAAGAGGAATTCTTCCCGGCGGAAAATTTCCCTGTTGCCTGTTATCCCGAGCACTCTATGATCTTAATCTTTCACCTGTTTCAGACTTTGCCCCAGGCCTTGTTCAGTGGGGGATGCAGGCAAGAAATCCATTGACTTTTGTCCATCCGGCCTGTACTCCTTGCACCATATTCAATGGGTATCCGTGCTGTTTTTTTATCAATCAACGATCCCGCCGCAGGCGTCGGAGTATCAAAATTGTTTTACGCCCGAGGGGACCGGGTATTAAACCCGCGCTACAAAATAAAAATATTAATTTTTTTCTCTCACTGTTTGTAATTTAAATGGCAAAACGAATAATTATATTTCTTGTATGTCTGTTGCTTCTGGTAGGCATTCTTGCCGGAATCAAGACCCAGCAGGTTCGAAAGATGATAGCGGCCGGCAAACAGGTTCACCAGCCGCCGGCCATTGTCACCACCGCAAAGGTCGGCCGTGAAATCTGGCAAAAAAAATTGACAACGGTTGGTTCCCTCTCCGCTGTTAAGGGAGTAACTGTTGCCGCAGAACTATCCGGCAAGGTAGTGAAAATTGATTTCACTTCGGGAAAAGCCGTTCAGAAGGGGGAGCTTCTTCTGCGCCTTGACACCAGCACGGAAGAAGCGCAACTTCGCGCGGCCAGAGCGAATGTGACGCTTGCGGCAATTAATCGGAAAAGGGCCGGGGAACTGGTGAAGAAGAACAGTATGTCCAGGGCAAAACTCGACAGCGCTGATGCCCTGTACCAAGAGGCAGTGGCAAAGGTTGATGAAATCCGTGCAGTTATTGAAAAAAAAACAATTCGAGCCCCTTTTTCCGGCAGGCTCGGTATCCGCCTCGTAAACACCGGTCAGGTCCTTGCCGAGGGAGATGCCATTGTTGCGTTGCAACGTCTGAATCCGATTTTTGTTGATTTTTCCCTGCCCCAGCAGGATCTTTCCTCTCTTGAGCCTGGCCTTGTCGTTGAGACACGAACCGATGTCCTGCCCCAAAAGGTCATCGTCGGTAAAATTACCGCCATTAATCCCGGCGTGGATCCTCAAAACAGAAATATCAAAGTGCGGGCAACCCTTAACAATCCTGCAGAAAAGCTCAGGCCCGGGATGTTTGTTAAAGTGACGGTGTTGTTGCCTGAAAAAAACAGCGTTCTTGTCATTCCCGCCACGTCAATTCTCTATGCGCCGTTTGGAGATTCCGTCTTTGTTGTCGAAAAAAAGTCAGAGATTAGTTCTGCAAAATCAGGGCTGGTATTGCGGCAGCAGGTTGTACGAACGGGAAGAACGCGGGGAGATTTTATTGCCATTACCTCCGGCCTCAAGGAGGGTGACACCGTGGTCACCACAGGTGTGTTTAAATTTCGCAACGGCCAGCCTGCTCTTGTCGACAATCGCCTGTCGCCCAAGTTTTCAAAACAACCTGTACTTAAAAATGAGTAATCCACTTTTTCTCCATGCAGTTTACTGATCTTTTCATCCGACGACCGGTTTTGTCGCTCGTGATCAGCTTTGTGATCATCATTGCCGGTCTGCAGGCAATCCGGTCGTTAAATGTTCGCCAGTATCCGCGCAGTGAAAATGCTACTATTACCGTCAGCACTGTTTATGTAGGGGCAAGCGCTGATCTTGTGCGCGGTTTTATTACCACGCCTCTGGAACGGGCCATTGCCGCCGCCGATGGCATTGACTACATCCAGTCACAGAGCAAATTAGGTCTGTCGACTATCGATGTTCGCCTGAAACTCAACTATGATGCCACCAAGGCGCTGGCTGAAATAAGTTCAAAGGTCGACCAGGTACGAAATGACCTGCCGCCCGAGGCTGAAGTGCCGACCATCAACATTGAATCGGCTGACTCCAAATTCGCCTCCGCCTACCTCAGCTTTACCTCTGATGTCCTTAAGCAGAATGAGATTACCGATTACCTGGTCCGGGTCGTTCAGCCACGTCTTTCCGCTCTGGAAGGGGTGCAGCGGGCCGACATTCTTGGCGGCCGCACCTTTGCCATGCGTATCTGGCTTGATCCTGACAAAATGGCGGCCTTAAATATCAGTCCGGTCCAGATCCGCCGGGCCCTTGCGGCAAATAATTTTCTTTCCGCTCCCGGCAGGACCCGGGGTGCGCTTATTCAAGTCAACATGACAGCCGACACCAACCTGCACACCCCCGGGGAGTTTAAGCGCCTTGTCATCCGACGTCAGGCAGGCGCTATTATTCGCCTTGAGGACGTGGCCCAGGTAGTGCTTGGCGCTGAAAATTATGATGCCGAGGTCCGTTTTTCGGGAAAAACAGCCGTTTTTATGGGCATCTGGCCGCTTCCCAATGCCAACTCAATCGACGTGATCAAGCGTGTGCGCGGGGAGATGACAAGTATTAAAGATGGGTTGCCCACTGGTATGGAGGCCAGGGTTGCCTATGATGCCACTAATTATATCAACAATGCCATTCACGAGGTTCTCAAAACTCTCGGCGATACCTTACTTATCGTGGTAGTGGTTATCTTTTTGTTTCTCGGCTCCATGCGCTCGGTGCTGATCCCCGTGATCGCTATTCCGTTGTCGCTGATAGGCTCGGTCTTTTTAATGCAGTTGTTCGGTTTTACCATCAACCTGCTGACCTTGCTGGCCATTGTTCTTTCCGTTGGCCTTGTGGTGGATGATGCAATTGTGGTTGTTGAAAATGTTGAGCGGCATATCAGCCTTGGAGAGTCGCCTTTTAATGCAGCCCTGCTTGGCGCCCGGGAGCTGATCGGGCCGATTATTGCCATGACCATTACTCTGGCGGCGGTTTATGCACCCATCGGACTGCAGGGTGGCCTGACCGGCGCCCTGTTCCGTGAATTTGCCCTGACCCTTGCCGGAGCGGTGACTATCTCCGGAATCGTTGCCCTGACGCTTTCTCCCATGATGTCGGCCCATCTACTGCGTACCGGTATGGAGGAGCACGGACTGGCAGGCAGGATAGCACACGGATTTGGACGGATTCGAAACGGCTATGGCCGCTTGCTTGACATCACCCTCAATACCCGGCCGGCAGTGTACATGGTCTGGGTCATGGTGAGTCTTCTCACCATCCCCATGTTTCGTATGTCGGCAAGAGAACTTGCACCCACGGAAGACCAGGGGGTCATTTTCGGCATTCTCGATGCCTCGGCAAATTCCACTATTGATCAGACCAGTGCCTATGCGGCCGCGGCCAACAAGATTTTTCTTGATATTCCCGAGACGGATTTCACCTTTCAGATCACCCTGCCGACCTCGGGTTTCGGTGGTATGGTCACCAGACCCTGGAATAAAAGAACCCGCACTATTTATGAAATCCTGCCTGAAGTACAGAAAAAACTATATTCAATTCCCGGGATTCGGATGTTTCCGGTGTTGCCGCCGGCGCTTCCGGGGGGCGGCCGTTTTCCGGTCGAATTCATCCTGGCCTCCACGGCAGGGGAAAGACAGCTACTGGATTTTGCCCTCCAGGTCCAGCAAAAGGCAATGCACAGCGGTATGTTTGCCTTTCCACCTATTATAGACGTCAAAATTGATCAACCCCAGTCTGAATTTGTTATTGACCGTGACCTCGTGGCCGACCTGGGACTTGATTTAAGCCGGGTTGGTTCTGATATCGGCGCCCTGCTTGGCGGGAATTTTGTCAACCGCTTTGATATTGATGGTCGGAGTTACAAGGTTATTCCGCAGATACGACGCCTTGACCGGCTCAATCCATCCCAGTTGAGAAATATTCATGTGAGCGGCCCTGACGGCACGCTCATTCCCTTAAGTACTGTCGTCACCCTGAAGAAGACCGTTGTGCCGCGGTCTTTGAATCGTTTTCAGCAGCTGAATGCGGTCGCAATCAGCGGGGTAGCGGTTCGCCCCCTTGACCAGGCGCTTGCCTTTTTAGAAGAGGAAGCGGCAAAAATACTGCCCAAGGGGTATGTAGTTGACTATACAGGGGAGTCCCGCCAACTCCGTACCGAGGGCAATCAATTTCTTCCCACCTTCGGGCTGGCGATTATTTTGATCTTCCTGGTCCTTGCCGCCCAGTTCAATTCTTTTCGCGATCCTTTTGTTATTTTAGCGGGCTCTGTACCACTCGCCATGTTCGGTGCCCTTATTTTCACGTTTTTGAAGATGCCTGATCCCAATGTTTCCTTCTGGACTTATGGCTGGACAACCACCCTGAATATCTATTCCCAGGTCGGCCTGGTTACCCTGGTGGGGCTGATCGCTAAAAACGGTATTCTGATTGTTGAATTTGCCAATAAGCTGCAGGAACAGGGGATGGAAAAACGCGCTGCTGTTCATGAGGCCGCCATGATCAGATTACGACCGATTCTCATGACCAGCACGGCCACGGTTGCAGGGCATTTCCCATTGACTCTTGTCACAGGAGCCGGGGCTGCTGCCCGAAACTCCATCGGCCTTGTTCTGGTCGGCGGCATGGCTATTGGTACATTATTTACCCTTTTTGTCCTTCCCTCGATTTATATACTCGTTGCTCGTACCCATGGGCGGAAAG
>JANTGH010000101.1 GCA_024763055.1 Desulfobulbaceae bacterium | reverse complement strand
TGATGAACTCGTAAAAAGTACAGACAGTGCTTAAAGATGGCTAAGTAAAAACACAGGTATACAGGTAAGCGCAGCGGAGCGGAGACTCCGAGGAGTAGCGGGATGGGTCACGACTATACAGGTAGTATGCCCACGAATCGCCCCGGGACACGCGACGTAGTAGATCGAAGTTTTTACGACGCCATCAAGATTAATACATTCTTTAATAATCACTCTCATCACATTCATACTCTAACTTAAATCCTGAAGTTGTCCAGCATTCGAACGCCGATACAGGTACATCTGCTGTGTCAGCTTCACCGGTTTCGTGCTCAACGTACGGGAAGTACGCCTGTGCCGGAACCGGTTTGCCTCCTTGCTTCTGCATCAGTCTCGACGTTCTCGGTACACGAACAATTACGGGATTTAGAAATAAAAAAAATAAAATTTGCCCTTGTATGTATCTTGAAATTGATATATAAGCACGAATGATTCGCTCCATAAATAACCCTTATTGAAAAAACAGGAGTCATACAATGTTTATTGAACAGGACAGGGATGCATGTCGAGGATGCGCAGCCTGCGTTGCCGTCTGCAAAAAAAAGCATGGCGGCGTAGCAATGAGTACCTTTCAGAAGGGAATAAAGGAATTTATTAACTGCACAGCCTGCCGGGATCTATCCTGCATACGCGTCTGTCCTACCGGCGCCATGCAAATGCATTTTCTCGGCGTACCAATAGTGGATGTAGAAGAATGTATAGGATGCGGAAAGTGTGTCGATGCCTGCAGAAATCATGTGCCGCAACTCATTGACGGCATAGCCGTCAAGTGTGACATGTGTGTTGATCAGCAACTGCAGGGCAAGGAACCGTTTTGTGTCAGCGCCTGTAGACGCGGCAGGCTGAAGGTTGTTGATGGCGTTATTGCTTAAAACCACACTGAACAGCACTACCGACCGACGAAAAAACGTCGCTGATCGATCAGCGAAGCAGCCTCTGATACTTCATCTTCAGTAACCAGCGTGGCTGGACCAGATTGGCCAACACCCGGATCCTGAGATCCATGGCAGCTCTCTATTTTGAGAGAAGAAATCTTGACCAATGCATCAAGGTGTATATGAAAATTTTAACTCTTGATGTGTGGGATGAAGACAGCTACTTAGCGCTCATGCAATGCTATGTGCTACAGGGAAAAGACCTGGAGGCAATAAAAATATTTCGACGTTGTGAGGAAGTCTTGCAAAGAGAACTTGAGGTCTCGCCTAATCAGAAATTGCAGGATCTTCTACAACGCATTGTTCAACGCAGAACAATTGCTCCTGAAGGCCGGGAGCAAACGTCATTTACCTGAATAATTACTCTTTCCATGCCTTAGCTGCCCGTCACACCCGAGTGTTGTTGTCGGGTGTCCCTAAAATATGATCTTGTCAAGAACTGTCTTCCGGATTCCCGCCCAACAGACCACGGGAATGACGGAATGAGGGCTGTCCACGGGACGCCAAGATACAATTTTTCAAAGTAATTTCAAAGGAAGTATAGCGCCGGATTTTTCCTTTGTACGCCACAGTATACAAAAATGGCGCAGATCAATGGAATCCCATTGATCCGCGCCACAAACAGACAGCGTCAAAAATGTCTGCTCTTTTTAATCATGCATGGGATTACTTCTTTGCATTCAAACGCATCTGCTTAGCCATCTCTTTCATTTCAACCAGAGATTCCTTCATCTTGGCCAATCCATACCAAGTGGTATAATCAGGCATAATATGAAAGGCGGCCTGGTAGGTCTTCATACGAAAATCCATGAACATTTCATAGAGAACCTCTTCGATCGGGGTATTCACCTCGTAGAAGGTCAACAGATCCGGATAGGGAAAGCTAGCCGCATTTGTTTCCTTTTTAATAGTACCATCCACATAGAGATCCTTGACGATATTGATGCCCTCGGCAAGCAGTTTATCCGATGCCTTGATCATCTGATCAGCATTTTTCAGATTTTCCCTGGCAAAGTTTGCGGAATGGCATTTCTCGCAGATCTTCTGCATCCGGGCCCGTTCATCATCCCAGCTTTTTTTATCCAGTCTGGCAAGATTAGCGGCCTTGACGACCTCGAGCCGTGCAGTAGGCTTTCCATCCTTGTCAAGGACACCCAGTCCCTGGAGAATAGTGGCGCGATAGCCCATCCACTCCTTGTCTGATTCAGGTAAACGCAGGGCAAGAAAACCCCAGGCCGTCATGACCCGATGGTTGCCCTCTTCCATATGACAGTCCTGGCAGGTGGGACCACGATGAGCCTTGGTGTCGGTTTGGTAGGCAGCTCCATGCTTGGAATGCTGCCACATTTCCCACTGGGCATGATCAAAGCCGGTATGGCAGCTGTTACAGGCCTCGGGCCGCTGGGCTTCCGCCTTGGAAAAGGCATGGCGGGTATGGCAATTCTGGCAGTCCATACCGTATTTATAGTATTTACGAGCCGCGTTATCCCGTACATGCTCATCGGTAATGCCAAGATTATGACAACCGTTACAGCCCTTCTGGCCGTCAATAAACGCCTGTGGCTGCTGATGGGAAAATCCCGGGAAGGCGGTTATCGGCAGCAGACCAAGGGCATGTTTACCGCTCATATACTGTTTGGCCTGTTTATTATGGCATTTTTTACACGTGCTGATGGTCGGTAATTTTACCTTATCAACATCATCTGCGCTCATGTGTCCCTTGCCATGACATGACTTACAGGTCAATTTCTTGGACATCTTGCCCCGGTTAAAATCCTTGACCAGCCCGGGATTAAGCTTTGCATGACATTCCTCGCACTTGGATGGTTTTGCCAAGGCTGATGAAAAGGACAGGCCCAACATCAAAATAGGCACTGCCGCCGTGATGAAAAACAACCTCTTTGCAATCATACCTCTTTCCTCCCTACTTAAATTAATATTCCGTCGACCAATTCCACAACATCCTAATATAACCAGCATGGCTGGACCAAAATCTCAGGCCACAGCCACAACAAACGATAAAAATAACCCGAAACGGCATCACTTCCGGGGTTATCATCGGATAAAACAAGATTAATTCAATGGATTATCCCTCTTGTTGCGATGGGATAAAAAGGCAACTCCTGTCCGAACACTGCGGCCCATCCTGACCAACGGCATGGGTGAAAGCAAGCTTTCACAGGCACATACATGCTCCCCCATGCTATACCGGCATCCCCTGCCGGATCATGTGCAACAGCCTCAGTCCCTGGATTACGATCATGCCCGCATAATCAACTGAATAATTTATAATCCCGTCTCATGGCTGTGCCAACAAAAAAATATTGGCCGTACCTCATGGGTATCAATTATTTGACCTGGACGACACTGAATTGTTCCGGGATATGAAGGGTGAAAATACTTTCCGGGATTTGTTTTTCTTTATAGACTTTGGTCAGGGTGATTTCTAGAGAACCGGGCATTTTTTCGCTTTCCATGTACAAAAGCCCGGGAAGATAAAATGATGCCGCCTGCGACGGATAATCGTCGTAACGGACATCCAGAACTATCTCGTTCTCCGCATCCACAACGGTCTGCCTTACAAGAAAACCGGTATCAGGATCGATCCCGACCCTGCGCTGCACCCCATGCTTACCGGTAAAAATAAACCAGTAGTTCTCTTTATTCTCCGCAATACGAATTTCCTGGACTTCCCTGTCCGGAAGCTGCGCCGTGAGAAGGGAAAAACAGGTGGAAAGCTGTACTCCAGGCGGAATATATTTTCGAAAATAGGCTGAACCCACGACCCCGGCATACCCCTTACCCTGCCGGTTATCCACAAGGGTAAATGTAGTCCCGTCGGTGACCAGTATAAAAAAAGGGCGCCCCAGCGGATCAAGACCGCTCAAACGAAAGCGGCCCGCCCGGGTGGCCTGCAGGGTCGCATTGAAATTATATTTTCGTCCATAGCCCGCCCAGGATACTGTTACATCGGCATCAAGAAAATTCGGACTATCCTGTTTACGTATCCTTTGCAAAAGAGATTGGGCATACTTTTCTTGCTCAGCATCAAGGGCAAGGGTAGCGGGATATTTCCGGGCGCAACCTGAAAACAGCAAAAAGAACACCAGCAACAGCGGCCCAAAAAATACCTGATCACTCTGTTTTCTGCGCTTCAATGATTCGAATCTTCTTTTGAACACGCGCCTTATCCTGGTCCTCAGTATACTTTTTCAATGCCTTGCGGTAGGATTTCAGTGCCTTCTCCTGCTGCCCCATTTCCAGATATACATCACCGAGATGATCCAGAATTGATGGATCATCAGAAGAAAGCCGGGATGCCTTTTCCAACTCTTTTTGTGCCTGTTCAAGGCGACCAAGCCGGTAATAGACCCAGCCAAGACTGTCCCGAATATAACCGTTTTTTGGTTTCAGCTCAACGGCACGCCTGATGTATTCGAGGGCCTTGTCAAGGTGCTCCTGACGATCAGCCCAGGTATACCCCACATAGTTCAAGGCCGCCGCATGCCTGGGTTGAAGTTTAATAACCTTCTGCATGGTACTCATGGCTTTTTGCTGCTCGCCGGCCTGGTCAAGAAACAATCCATATTCATAGAGCAGGCTGTCATTATTTGGATACAGCGCAAGGGCGCGATCAAAGGTCTTCTCGCTTAGAGCCCTTTTTCCCTGTTGCTGATATAATGAAGCGAGCAGCACGTAGAGATCAGCATTATGAACTTCATTGCTTTTGGTCAACGCCTGTTCAAGAACGACAATGGCCTCATCAGACCTTTTCAACACACGCAACAGGCGGACCCGAAGAAAAATACTGTCCTCATACTCCTCCGCACTACGGGGTATCTGCTGTAATTGAAAAAGGGCGTCTTCGTATTTTTCAAGCTGAAAGGAGATAATCCCTAACAAGTAGCGGGCTCGGGGAAGATTTTCCCTTATCAAGATTTCCCGTAGTATATTTGCGGCCTTGCCATACTGTTTTCGGCGGGCATATATTCGGGCAATGGAGAGTTCCATGCGCTCGGGATTGTCGGAAATTATTTTTAACCGTCCCAGTTCAGAAAGTGCTTCCTTTTCTTTCCTCTGCAGCAGGTATGCGTGCACCAGTGCTATACCTGCCTCTTCGTTATCAGGTTCCAGGGCGATAACTTTTTTATATAACGCCTCGGCCCTGGCAAATTTTTTCTTTTGCAGGTACAACTCGCCTATCTCCATTTCAAGCCCAGAGGACCAGTTAAGAGCCAGTGCCTTATGATAATGGACAAGCGCCTTTTCAGCCTGCTTTTTTTCGACAAAAATTCGGGCCAACAACACGTGAGCAGGATAGTTTTCAGGAGCAACGGCAAGAACCTGTTGCAAGACCTCACGAGCCGCTTCTAATTGCCGGCGAGATAAATACAACTCGCTGAGGAGGAGAAGGGCTTGCGTCTCATCAGGTTGTTGGCGATGGATGGTCCGGTATTGGGAGATTGCCTCGTCATAAGATTTATGGCGAATGAAAACCTTGGCCAGCAGCATCCTGACCCCGGTTTCTGCCGGGTGTTTTTCAATATATTCCCTAAGCCTTGCAATAGCCTCATCATCCCGGTTCAGACGTAAAAAAATAATCGGCAGCTTGCGGGCAATATAATCGGCCTGTTGATCACAGATAAGAGCCTTTTCATAGGCCTCAAGAGCCTCATCAAAATGGGCAGTCAACTCTGCATATCGCCCCCAGAGAAAATAAAAATAGCTGCATTCAGGGTCGGTTTCATCGACTATGGATTCAGTAACGGCGGTGGAAGAATCGGGAGCAGAAGATTGCGGAGCCTCAATTTGGGCGCAACCACCCAGGAGGGAAAAAGAAACAAAGAGATAAAAAACAGCGCAACGTATTTTCACGGAAACGGTTCTTTAAGAATACCAGGTAACCCTGCATGAATGGATCAGTTTTTCAGTCCACAGCCACAAACAACCATGAAAAAAAACCATAATTACAGGATGGAGCGAGCTTTTTTGAAGATAAATTTGTCTTTAAGCCATCCCGTGCCTGGCAAGCAGTGGCTTGACAGCCTGACGAATATCGGCCTGTACGTGGTCAACGGTTGCGGAGGCATCTATTGTAACTATACAATCATGGGGGAAAGAAGTAAAGAAGCGGGAGACCCTGCGGAGTTGCTCCACCTGCTCAAAATCATTTAAGCTTTCTCCGCGCAACTGCTCAATACGTCGTACACTTTCTTCCGGGTCCATGTGCAGCAACAGAACCAGATCAGGCTCGGGCGCAAAACCATTGGCTGCAAATATCGCGTTTGGATCACAACCTGCCGCTCCCTGGTAGGCTGCCGTGGAAAAATAATAACGATCTGTTAAGACAACCTTTCCATCGGCAAGACCCGGGGCAATCACCTCGTCGACGTGCTGTTTTCTGTCCTGGACAAAAAGATCAAGTTCCTCTTCAGGAGAACAGCTGCCCCGATCCACATACAACTCCCGTATCCTGCGCCCGTAGGGCCCATCGGTCGGTTCTCTGGTCTCTATGACCTCAAGTCCCTGATCACGAAGATACTCGGCAAGCAGGGCCAGCTGGGTTGATTTTCCGGTACCGTCAATCCCTTCAAAAGCGATAAGGAGCCCTTTCTTCACAATGCAGCCTCCTCGCAACGATTGGCACAAATAAGTCCAGCCATATTGACAGCTGCCTCAAGGCTTGCCGGATCGGCAAGGCCGCGACCGGCAATGTCATAGGCGGTGCCATGGTCTACCGAGGTGCGGACAATAGGAAGTCCCAACGTCACATTGACCCCGTCTTTAAAGTGAAGCAATTTAAAAGGAATAAGCCCCTGATCATGGTACATACTGATAACGGCGTCAAAATCACCGGCAACAGCCCGATGAAAGACCGTATCTGGCGGCCATGGCCCGCTGATATTCCCCGGGCCTTTATATGTTGAAATTGCAGGAGTTATACAGATCTCTTCTTCAGAACCGAACATGCCCCCCTCTCCGCAATGGGGATTGAGCCCGGCAACCGCGATTCTTGGGGATCGAATGCCGAAATCATGCTGCAGGGAATGGACGGTCATGGTGATACAATCGGCAATTTCTTCTACGCTGAGCAGGCTGCTCACCCGTGAAATCGGTTCATGGATAGTGACCAGTACGACTTTCAAACGACTGCCGGCCATCATCATTCGAAATTTTCGACTTTTGGTCAGGGATGCGAGCATCTCCGTATGACCGGGAAAGGGAGAACCAGCTTGTTGTAAGGCAATCTTACTGATAGGGCAGGTAACCATACCTGCAAGCCGGCCCTCTTGGATCAGGTTCACTGCCTGTTCGATGTAGTGCACCATGGCCCGGGCAGTCGTTATGGTTGGCTTGCCCCATTTAAGCTTTGACGGAAAAAGCTGGCCGGTGGTAAAAACCGGCAAAGTGTCTGGCACTATACGCTCACCCGGAGCCCATGAAATAATTCTGTTATCCAGTCCAAGTTCATCAGCGGTTTTCTTGAGAATATCTAAATTCCCGATAACAACAACCGGATTTTTACAAGGCCCGCTCTCCTGAAAAAACTTCAGAATGATTTCCGGACCAATGCCGACCGGACAGCCCATGGTTATCCCAAGGGGCCTTGTATGAACAAAATCGTTATTCATTGATATCTAATCAATATATTCAAATGCATTAACAATAATATCAACCGTTGGCGGCCTGTCCTCTGCCAGGATAATTGAAAGGACATCAAAACGGCAAGGTGTATCCATTTTTTTATTGCGAACAAGATAATCCTTTGCAATCCTTGACAGTTGCTGTTGTTTTCGTAATGTCACAGCGTCAAATGGAGAGCCAAATCTGCCGGAACTGCGGGTTTTCACTTCAACAAAAACCAGGTATTCACCCTGATGAGCAATGACATCCACCTCGCCGAACCGCCGGCGATAATTCCTGGCCACAATAGTATACCCGTGGGCGCGCAGCCAATCCACAGCGAGATCTTCTCCCTGCCTGCCGATAGTCGTGGTTGATTCCATGATTATTTCATTGTCCCCGGCTCAACATTCACAAGGCATCAATAATTCCGATAAGGGGAGTAAGAGTCTTTCGCACCCAATAAAAACCTACCCGGGCCATAACGTTTTCTGGTTGGCAATGGATGCTTGCTCCTCAGATACTGTAAAAAACTCCCGTACACATTTAAAGGTCCGGCGGTGGAGGACACAGGGGCCGAACTCGGCAAGGGCGGCCCTATGCTCTTTGGTTGGATAGCCTTGATTTTTAATAAAATTATACCGGGGAAAATCTTCATGGGCCAGCGTCATGATGTGGTCACGGGTAACCTTGGCAATAATGGATGCAGCTGCAACCGAGGCAGATTTGGATTCACCCTTGATCAGGGTCTGCTGAGTCAGGGCGATCGGAACGGAAAAGGTGCCGTCAACAAGGAGAAAATCGGGCAAGCCGTCAGGCAGACAATCGTAGACAGCTCTTTTCATGGCCAGCAGAGACGCCTGAAGAATGTTTTTTTCTTCAATCTCTCTTGGCGAGCAAATGCCCACCCCGATATGGGCCCGGCAATCGTGAAGCTCGGCAAACAACTCCTCCCGCCGGTCGGAGGTGAGTTGCTTTGAATCCTTAAAACGACTGTAATCGTTCAAATCCGGGAGCACGACACAACCGGCGACAACCGGCCCGGCCAGGGGACCGCGACCGGCTTCATCGACACCGGCAATGGCTGCAAATCCCTGGGAGGAAAGACTCCGCTCAAGAAAAAAGGTATCGACCCCGAAAGCAGGGTCGTCTGTAAATGAAAAAGAGGCATAGTGATCTCTGCTCATTGGCTGAAACCCATGCCTCTTTTACAAGTTGTCGGTAAAAATGGATGCTAATTTATACCGCGCTCACGGATACGGGCTGCTTTACCGCGACGATCACGCAGATAAAACAGCCGGGAACGGCGTACCCGACCACGGGACACGACCTCAATTGTTTCAATCCTCGGCGAATGCAGGGCAAAGGTCTTTTCAACACCTACGCCATGGGATATTTTACGGACAGTAAAGGTCGCGTTCATATTGCCACGTTTTCTTTTCAGTACGATGCCCTGAAAAATCTGGACACGCTCCTTGTTGCCCTCAATAATTCGAATATGCACCTTGACGGTATCACCGGGACGAAAATCCGGAAGGTCAAAACGCATCTGTTCCTGATCGATCTTGTCTAAAATATTCATGATTATTCTCTTTGTCTTTTTCTGCAAATATAATCGGTTAACTTATTCCAGCTGGTTTCTTTCTTAATTTTTTAAAAAATACACTATCGATGTTTTTTAACCCCTGTCCCCTAATAAGCGGTCAAGAATAATAGAAGCGGCCGAACGCACGGAAAGATGATTATAATCTCCCGTTGCCTGCAACGGCGGCAGGGTTGCATCAACCTGTGCAAAAACCTCAGGCGCCAATCCCCACGCGGTCCCAAAGAGCAACAGCCCGGGTTGTCCCTGCTCGATCAATGAGCGCATCTTCCGGTAGTCGACAGTATCAGGCCTGGGTTTAGCACAGGTGGCAATCACCTGCATGTTTTGCCCCCATTTCGCCCGTGTATCGGCAATCACCTCTTCAAGGCTTTTGCCGAGACAAATAAGCGACAACGCGTTGCCACGGTCCGGATTAGCTGACTTCCCGTAACCATCGGTCCAATGGCTGATGATCTGTTTGGCCAGCTTCCGCTGCTCAAAAAAAGGAGTTATTACCCAGTAGGTGCCGACCCCAAAGGTTCGGCATGCCCTGGCAATGTCATGCAAATCCAGATTGGTCACAGCTGAACCGATAACTTCGCCTCGACGATTGACCACAGGAGCATGCACCAGTGCCACATCAAGCAGCGCCCTGGACATTATTTTCTTTTCCCTTTTTCAGCCTCTTGACTGCCTCAAGCAGACCCGCCTGCTCAAGAAGCATGTATTCATCGACGGCAAAAGATACCCGCCTGAGCAACTCGGGTCGATGTTTAAGGGTCAATCGAACCGATTCAATAAAGCGATAACGGGCGATTTCTTCATGATTGCCGCTGAGCAGCTCATCGGGGACCGCTATACCAGCAAACTCCCGTGGTCGTGTATATTGCGGATGTTTCAGAAGGCCGTGACTGAAGGTATCATTTTCAGCAGACTGAGAACATCCAAGCACTCCGGGCAGCAACCGTGTTATTGAATCAATAAGCACCATGGCTGCCAGCTCGCCACCGGTAAGAATATAGTCGCCAATGGATATCTGCTCATCCACCCAAACCCTGGTAAAGCGCTCATCCACACCTTCGTAACGGCCGCAAATCAAAACAAGGCGTGGATATCCGGCAAGCCGGGCAACCTCTTGCTGATTATATGTCCTGCCGCGCGGAGTAAGCAAAACCACCCGTCCCGGTTCATCCCCCTGGACAGCCGCAAGACATCCGGCAAGAGGCTCCGGCTTCATCACCATACCCTCGCCGCCGCCAAAGGGCCGATCATCAGTCATCCGATGCTTGTCAACGGCATAGTCCCGAATATTATGCAGGTCAACCGCAATTTTTCCAGCGGCAAGCGCCCTGCGCAGAATACCCTCCTGCAGAGGAGAGGCAAACAGCTCCGGAAAAATTGTTAAAACATCAAAACGCATAACCCCGGGCAGGCAGACTGTCCCTCATCCGTTAATTTCCATAAGGCCTGGAGGAAGATCCAGCACCACCCGTTCTTTCTCTATGGCGACAATAAAATCACGAACAATTGGGACCATATACTCTTTATCCCCGTGTCGGACAAGCAAAAGGTCCTGGGCTCCAGCCGTGATGATATGACTGGAAAAACCGAGCACATTGCCGGCCGTATCCATGAGCTCTTTACCCTCAAGCTCATGCAGGTAAAACTCTTCTTTTGAAAGCTTAGGTAGATCCTGCGACTGCGCATAAACTAAAAAACCGGCAAGCTGTTCCGCTGCTGTCCTATCCAGGCAGTTTGCAAGCTTTATCAATACCTGTTTACCCTGAACCCTGGAATGTTCAACTTCATACAGGACCGGTGGACTTTCTTTATCCATCGCCAGATAAAGGCGCCGGTAGACAGCGGCAAACTGTTCAGGGTGTCCGGAATAGGGGTAAATTTTTACTTCGCCACGAATTCCATGGGCCTTGCTTACCTTACCCAAAAGGATAAAATCATCCTTTTTCCCGCCGATCATCCCTATTCCAGAATTTCAAGCCGGGAACGCTTATCAAGCTTGGCTGCAGCCGTTGCCAGGACCGTTCGCATAGCCCGTGCGGTACGACCCTGTTTACCGATAACCTTGCCCAGATCTTCCTGGGCGACTCGCAATTCAATGGTTATGCAGTCATCTTCATCCCGGCAGGTGACATCGACCGCCGAAGGCTGATCAACGAGCTTTTCGGCAATAAAGGTGATCAGCTCTTTCAATTATGCAGCCTCGACGTTTGCTTCAGCGTGTTTTTTCATCAGACTCTTGACCGTTACACTCGGCTGGGCTCCTTTTCCCATCCAGCCGGCAAGCTTTTCAGTATCGATACTCAGAGCGACAGGCTCCTGCATGGGGTCATAGGTACCTAAAATATCAAGAAATTTACCGTCACGGGGAGAATGACTGTCAGCTACGACAATACGATAAAACGGTTTCTTTTTACGCCCTTTCCTCGTTAAACGAATATGTACAGCCATTATGTTCTATCCTCCTGAAACCGGCATCGCCGGATGTTCAATTTCCCGGTTGTTTTTTCTCTGTGTTTATCTGTTATGCTTATCGGGGTCTTCCCCAAAATTATTTCATAATACTATCTTGTCAGTCCCTTGGGAAGCTTTCTGCGTTTGCCGCCACGGATTACAGATTTTCCCCGCATTTTTTTCATCATTTTCAACATCATGGTATAACTCTTTAACACCCGGTTCACTTCCGCAACCGACGTTCCCGAACCTCTGGCTATGCGCTGCCTTCTTGATGCATTGATGATACGGTGATTCCGACGCTCTTTATTGGTCATTGAGCGAATAATAGCCTCGGTCTTGCCCAGTTCTTTTTCGTCCGGTTTGGGTGCATCTTTAAGCTGTTTAAGCTTGTTAATGCCGGGAATCATCCCCATCAGCTGCTCAAGGTTGCCCATCTTCTTGATCTGCTGGATCTGGTCAAGAAAATCTTCAAGGGTAAAGGCATTTTTCTGAATCTTACGGGCAAGCTTCTTTGCCTTTTTCTGGTCAACAACCTTTTCCGCTTTTTCAATAAGCGAAAGCACGTCACCCATGCCTAAAATACGTGAGGCTGTTCGATCGGGATGAAAAACCTCAAGAGCATCAAGCCCTTCTCCGATTCCCACATATTTGATCGGCTTACCGGTAACCTTTTTAACTGAAAGAGCGGCGCCACCACGGGCGTCACCTTCCATCTTGGTCAGGACAACACCGGTGATTTCAAGATCGGAATTAAATTTATCAGCGACCGTGACCGCATCCTGTCCGGTCATGGCATCAGCAACAAAAAGAACTTCCGAAAGCGGGACAGCCGCGCTGATGTTACGCAGCTCGGCCATCAATTCTTCATCAACATGAAGCCGACCGGCAGTATCGATAATGACAGTGTCCAGGTCCTTCTGCTGCGCCTCTGTCATTGCCTGGCGCGCGATATCAACGGGATTCTGGTTGGCGGATGAGCCAAAAACCGGCACGTCAATCTGCTCACCAAGAACCCGAAGCTGTTCAATAGCGGCCGGGCGATACACATCGGCCGGAACAAGCAAAGGCCTGCGCCCGTGTTCTTTGAGTTGTTTTGCCAGCTTGGCGGCAGTTGTCGTCTTGCCTGAACCCTGCAGGCCAGCCATCATGATGGTGACAGGTTGCCGGCCATCAAGCCGCAGTCCTTCAGTCGTGCTGCCAAGTAGCTCAACCAGCTCACTATGAACAATCTTGATGACCTGCTGCCCGGGCGAAAGGCTTGACAGCACTTCCTTGCCAACGGCTTTTTCCGTTACCGAGGCGACAAACTCCTTGACTACGGAAAAGTTGACGTCGGCTTCAAGAAGGGCCATTCGGACCTCGCGCATGCCCTCCTGAATATTTTCTTCTGTCAACTTGCCATGACCACGGAGTTTTTTGAAAACTCCGTCCAGGCGATCCGTAAGATTCTCAAACATAATTTATTTCAATATCGTATTCGCATCTAAAACTTAACGCATTATATATGCCGGCAAACAGCCAGCCGAAAAAATCAGCAAAAATATTCTAAATACCCGAAACACGATCATCTGTCAAGCATGAAGGCCACCAATTCGGGGAAAGATCACAGAGCTTTATGACAGGAAAAATCATAATCGATCCAACATCTACAAAACAAAAAGATAACCTTGTTTGATTCGTTCAATTAAAGCAGTCATCTCTAACGCTGATGGCGTCGTAAAAACTTCGATCTACCGCGTCGTGTGTGCCGGGACGATTCACAACATACTACTTGTATAGTTGAGACCCGCCCCGACACACTACTCCTTGTATATCTGTGTTTTTACTTAGCCATC